>DATJHY010000126.1:0-23186 GCA_035493635.1 Gemmatimonadaceae bacterium
GGAAGCCAGGAAGCGCGACCACCGCGTGGTCGGGCGCCAGCTCGATCTGTTCATGATGCACCAGTTCTCGCCGGGCGCCGTGTTCTGGACCGAGCGCGGAACGACGCTGTTCAACGCGCTCAACGATTTCATTCGCGAGCGCCAGCGCGATGATTTCCTTGAGATCAAGACGCCGCTTCTCTACAACAAAGGGCTCTGGGAGATCTCCGGCCACTGGGGCAAGTACCGCGAGAACATGTTCCTCGTACTCGACACCGAGACGCGGGAGCACGACTTCTCGCTCAAGCCGATGAACTGTCCGTCGCACTACCTGTTGTATCTCTCCAAAAAGCACTCGTATCGCGAGCTTCCGCTCCGATACGTCACGTTCGACGTGCTGCATCGCAACGAAGTGACTGGCGCGCTGTCCGGCCTCACACGCGTGCGCCAGTTCCAGCAAGACGATTGTCACTGCTTCATTCGCGAGGATCAGATCAAGGATGAAGTGCACTTCCTGCTGCGCTTCATCCTGGGCTACTACGAGACGTTCGGCCTGTCTGCCAAGCTCAAATTCGCGACGCGACCCGAAGTGCGCATCGGTGACGACGCACTCTGGGATCGCGCCGAATCCGCCCTTCGCGCCGCGCTCGAGGCGACGGGGATGGAGTACGAGCTGAAGCAGGGAGACGGCGCCTTCTACGGTCCCAAGATCGACTTCGACGTCACCGACTCGATCGGCCGTCCCTGGCAGCTCGGCACGATTCAGCTCGACTACAACGCGCCGGAGCGGTTCGATCTCACGTACGTCGGCGAGGACAACAACGCGCACCGGCCGGTGGTGATTCACCGCGCCGTGAGCGGGTCGCTCGAGCGGTTCATCGCGATATTGATCGAGCACTTCGCGGGCGCGTTCCCGGTCTGGCTCGCGCCGGAGCAGGTGCGCGTGCTGCCCATCACCGACGAGTATCGCGACTACGCGACGACCGTCACGAAGCGGCTGCACGACGTGGGCGTGCGCGTGCACCTGGACGCGCGGTCCGAGACGCTCAAGTACCGCGTCGCCGAGGGCGCGCGGATGAAGGTCCCGTACATGCTCGTCGTCGGAAAGCGCGAGGCGGAGCAGGGCACGGTTGCCGTGAACGTTCGTGGCGCCGGGAAGGAGCAGAAGCCGAACGCGATTCCGCTGGACACGTTCGTGGCGCGCGTGGCCGAGGAGAACCGCACGCGCTCGCTCGTCCTCGCCGCGCACGCCTAGCCTGCAACGAAATGGTTAATTAGGGTCAGAGTCGAATTAGCGTTCGCTAATTCGACTCTGACCCTAATTGCGGCGGTTTGATACGGGTTGCGGGGTCCTGCTCAATCCGCCCGGATGGCCGTCACCGGATCGATCGCCAGTGCGCGGCGAACGGGAACGACGCAGGCGAGGACGGCGATGCCGCTGAGGACCAGCGCGCCCACGGCGAACGACGCGGGGTCGAGCCGTGCGACGCCGTGCAACTGGCTCTCGATGATCTTGGTCGCCCAGACGGCACCAGCCAGTCCAAGCGCCGTCCCGACGAGCGTCAAGGCGAGACCGCGCCCGACGACGGCTCGGCCGATCCGCCCGCGGCTCGCGCCCAGCGCGACCCGGATGCCAATCTCACGCGTCTCCTGCACGACCCGATGCGCCATCACACCGTAAAGCCCGATCGCGGCGATGCAGACGGCGAGGATGGTGAACACCGTGAGGACGAGCATGATGAACCGCGGAGCGGCGATCGTGTCACTCAGCCTCTGCTCCGCGCTCTCGATGGGCGCGGGTTTGCGGAGGCCCATGCTGCGCGCGATCTCGAGCACGGGGGCGAGCGATCGCGCATCGCCCCGGGTGCGCAAGAGGATCGACGGCGACGCGCGATCGGGCGGCAACGGGACGTAGAGTTGCGGCGTCGCCGATTCGGTCGCCGGCCCGCTCGTCGCCGCGTTGCCTGCCACGCCGACGATCGTGAGCCACGGCTCGCTATCGGTCGCCGCGACGCGAACCCGATGACCAATGGCCGAGCCCTGTGGCCAATGTGTACGCGCCAGACCCGCGTTCACGATGACCTGGTGTCCGTCCGGCGTCGAGTCGGTGAACGTCGTGCCTTCGATGAGTCGTATGCCCATCGTCGTGAAGTACGTCGATTGCACGCGGTCGAAGTCGATCAGTTGAGTCTTGGGCGCGTTCGCAGTCGGTTCGCCCTGAATCTCGAGCCTGCCGATGTTGAAACTCCGCCATCCGGGCTGTACGTCGCTCATCGCGGCCGACGTCACGTTGGGGACGTTCCGCACTCGTCGCATGAACTCGCCGACGAACGCTTCTCGCGACGCCGGCGTCGTGAACCCGTTTCGGGCCAGCGGCAGTGGCGCGAAATAGAGGCCGTGCGGGGTAAAGCCAAGGTCAGTGCGCTGCAGGTTCACCATACTTCGCACCAGCATTACCGCGCCGACGATGAGCGTCGCCGACATCGCCATCTCGCTCACGACCAGGCCGGCGCGGACACGTCGCTCGGCGCGTGATTGGGACGTCCCCGGCGCGCCCGACTTGAGTGCGTCGTGGGTCGACCAGCGCGACGATTGCATCGCGCCGAGGATGGCGAAGACGATTCCACTCAGCACAGCCACGCCAATCGCCGTACCCAGCGTCGTGAGATCGAGCCGCGCATCCCGAAGCGCATCGAGCGTCTGCGGACGAAGCGCGATCAGCCCGCGCAGTCCGAGCCAACCCGATGCGATGCCGAGCGCGGCACCCGCGAACGTCAATAGAATGCTTTCCGTGAGGAGCTGTCGGAGCAGGCGGCCGCGACCCGCGCCGAGCGCCGTGCGAATCGCAAGCTCGCGATGCCGGGTCGCCGATCGCGCGAGGAGCAAGTGCGCGACGTTCGCGCAGGCGACCAGCAGCACCAGTGCCACCGCGGCCGTCAGCAGCACCAGCGAATCATAGAAGTGCACGCGCTTCGCGGGCGTCAACACGCGCGTGCGGAACGGAAGCTGTGAGGCGAGCGTCGTGCGGGCGTAGACCGAGTCGAGATCGCGCTCGGCGTCGGCGGTCGACACGCCGGGGCGCAACCGTCCGAGGACGGTCACTCCGAGGCCCGGATCGCGCAGGTCGAGCGGTATCCACACGTCCGTCGGCTTCGGCTGGTATCCCGGCAGCCGGAGCGAAGAGGGCATCACGCCGATGATCCGGTAGCTCGAGTCGCCGAACGCCACGGAGGTGCCGAGTACGCCCTGGCTGCCGCCGAACCGTTCGCGCCAGATCGGCTCGGCCAGCAGCGCCACACGCCCGCCGCTCTCGATGTCGGCCTGGGTGAACATTCGACCGATCAACGGCCGCTGGCTCGCGAATCGGGCGAACGACGGGAACACCGCCGCGACCGTCACCGGTTCCAATTCGTTTCCGGCCTTCATGTCGCGGTCGCGGACCATGGTGCCTTCGAACGTCTCGAACGTCCGCGACCCTTTGATCCATTCTCGCACCACCGGTGATGACGGCACGATGCTGACCGCGATTCCCGTATTGTTCTTCTTGATGGGTTGCTGATCGACGTAGACGATGCGGTCCGGATTCGGATATGGGATCGCGTGGATGAGCAGCGTGCTGACGACGCTGAACACCGCGGTCGTCGCCCCGATGCCCAGCGCGAGCGTGATCAGTGTCACCGCGGTCCAGCCGCGTTGCCGCCGGAGCGAGCGGAGGGCAAAAGACACGTCCTGACGAATGTCGCCCAGGTATTCGGTTCGTCGCATATGATGCTCACGGTGGCGCGCAGCTTCGACGAGCCGCGCTCGGGATTCAGCGAGGGGGCCGAACTTCATTACAGCTTTCTCATAGGCTTCGTCGGCGGTAGCGCCGCGCGCCATGAGCTCTTCCGAGCGGAGGGCGAGGTGGAGTTTGATCTCCTCCTCGACCTCGCGTTCCCACTGGTCGCGCCGGCGAATGGCGAGCCGGAACGCGCGTCGAATGCCGCGGCGAATCATGGGGCCGCCGCTGGGCGCGCGTCTTTTCCGGCCGTGAGAATGCTCGACACGGTCTCGGCGTACTGCATCCAGTTCTTGGTCTCGGAGCGAAGGAACGCGCGGCCGGCCGACGTGAGCTTGTAGTACCGGGCCCGCCTGTTGTTCTCGGTCACTCCCCAGTCGGCCTCGAGCAAGCCACGCTCCTCGAGGCGATAGACGGCCTGATACAGCGCGGAATCCTCGAGCTCGAGCGCGCCGCCACCGGCCCGCTCGAGCCAGGTGACGATCTCGAAGCCGTGCATAGGCGTCCAGGAGAGGGCGCGGAGGACGAGGAGATCGAGGGTGCCTTTCAGGACGGGGAGTCGTGACATGGGTTGGTGGGGCTTGGGTACAGAGTCTGGATAGAGAATCTGGAAGGTAGGGCTGGATCGCGCAAGGGACGGTGGTGGGGAGCCGCTTCGCGGCGGCGGGGGGCGCGGCGCGCCGCGCGGTCGGGAGGTCGCGCACGGCGCTCCCTGGTTGGGAGGCTTTGCGGGCTGTCGCCCGCTCGCCGTTGGGAGCGGGCGCAAAGGCCCGCGCAAACGCCGTTCGCCGTTTGAAGTTCACGCGCCGAAGGCGCTCCCAACGCGAGGGCCGAAGGCTCGAAGCTCCCAACCGGCCGCGCCATGCGCGGCCTCCCCACCGCCGCGCGCAGCGCCGCTCCCAACCACCGTCCCGCTCCAATTACCTTTCCCTACATGCCTGACACATCACGCATTCCCGTCATCGTGTCCGCCGCGCGCACGCCCATCGGCAAGTTTCTCGGCGGCCTTTCCACGCTCACCGCGCCAGAGCTCGGCGCCGTCGCCATCCGCGCGGCCGTGCAGCGATCCGGCATCGACGTGGGCCACATCGAAGAAGTCATCATGGGCAACGTGCTCCAGGGCGGCGTCGGACAGGCGCCAGCGCGGCAGGCTGCCCTCAAAGCCGGCATCCCTGCCAACGTCTCGGCGATGACCGTCAACAAGGTTTGCGGCTCGGGCCTCAAGGCCGTCATGCTCGCCGCGCAGGCCATCAAGGCCGGCGACCGCCAGGTCATCGTAGCGGGCGGGCAGGAGTCGATGTCGAACGCGCCGTACTACATGTACGGAATGCGTGCCGGCGTAAAGGCTGGAGATCAAACGCTGGTCGACGGCGCCATCAAGGACGGCCTATGGTGCGCGTTCTGCGACGTGCACATGGGCCGGCACGCGGAATACACGGCGAGAAAGGCGAGCGTCTCGCGCGAAGCGCAGGACGAATTCGCGCTGGCGTCGCATCGCAAGGCGATCGCCGCGATCGAATCTGGAAAGTTCAAGGATGAGATCGCGCCGGTGCAGGTCGCGGGCAGAAAGGGCACGACGACCGTCGACACCGACGAAGCGCCGCGCAAGGATACCTCGCTCGACGCCTTGGCCAAGCTCCGGCCGTCGTTTCCGGGAAAGGACAAGGACGAACAGCTGACGGTGACTGCCGGCAACGCACCGGGCCTCAACGACGGCGGCGCCGCGTTGGTCGTGACCTCGGAGGAGTACGCGCGGGCCAACGGTCTCCGGATCCTGGCGCGTATCGATGCATACGCTACTGGTGCAACGGAACCGCATGAGCTGTTCTTCGCGCCGATCTACGCCGTGCAAAACCTGATGCGGAAGAGCAATACGCAGATCGGCGATTACGATCTCATCGAGGCCAACGAAGCGTTCGCATCCCAGTCGCTCGCCGATGGACAGGCGCTGGGTTGGGATTGGAATCGTGTGAACGTGAACGGCGGCGCCATCGCGCTCGGGCATCCGATCGGCGCGAGCGGCGCGCGCGTGCTGACGACGTTGCTGTACGCTCTACAGGATCGCGGACTCACGCGTGGACTCGCGACGCTCTGCCTTGGCGGCGGCGACGCGGTTGCGCTCAGCGTCTCACGGGTCAACTGAACATGACGACTCTCGCACAATCACAATCGCGCGTCAGTCCGCTCACGGCCGTCGGCATCGTCGGATTTGCCGCCGCCGTCGCGGCCGCGTCCCAGGTCGCGATTCCGATCCCTGGCACGCCGGTGCCGTTCACGCTCCAGCCGATGCTGGTCATTCTCGCCGGCATGTGGCTGGGGCCAGTGCCGGGTGCCGCGAGCATGGTGCTGTACCTGGCGGCCGGCGCGGCGGGGCTTCCCGTCTTCACGCCGATCGGCGCTCCCGGGATCGCGCGGTTCCTCGGGCCCACGGGCGGCTACCTGATCGCGTACCCTGCCGCGGCGTACGTGGCCGGCACGCTCGCGCGCCGCGCTGGCGGCATTGGTGGCCGTTGGCTGGCTGCAACGGCCGGGATCGCCGTGATCTTCCTGGGCGGTATCGCTCAGCTTTCGATTCTCAGCTCGAGCATCGGCCGCGCACTGCAACTCGGCGTGACACCCTTTGCGGCGCTCGATCTCGTAAAAGCGTTCATTGCCGCTGCGATCAGCGGACCGCGGGTGACGCGCCGGCAGACTTGAACGCACGGCGGCTCTTCTACGCCGACGCCGGGGGGCTGCGAGCACCCTGGCGTATCGTAGTCTTCAGCCTGGCGACGCTCGTCGCGTTTCTTGTGTGCGCCGTGGTGCTCGGACCGCTGCTCGTTCAGTTCTTCACGCTGCTCGGCGTCCGTGGCGTGAGCATCGACGTCTGGATCGAGTGTGCCGCGCTGCTGATCGGCACCGCCGTGGCGCTCCGCTACGTCGACAAGCGGCCGTGGCGTGACGTATGGCTCGATCGGGATGCGGCGCGGCCTGCGCTCATCGGCTTCGGGTTCGTGCTCGGCGGCCTGGCGATCGGCATTCCTACCGCGATGCTCATTGCCGGACGCTGGCTGCGAGAGACGGGCGGCGGTCCGGGCTCCTGGTGGGGAGCGGCCATTCGCCTCACGCTGATGCTCGTGCCGGCGGCTCTGGCCGAAGAGCTGGCGACGCGCGGCTACATCCTTTCGGTGCTGCGTGGCTGGTGGGGATGGTCATGGGCCATCGTCGTCACGAGCGTGGCCTTTGGGCTGCTCCACCTGGCGAACGCCGGCGCCACGACCGGGTCGCTCGTTCTGGTCACGGTCGCCGGCCTGTTCCTCGCGGCCGTGGTCTACGCGACGCGCAGTCTGTACGCCGCGTGGGCGGCGCATTTTGCGTGGAACTGGACCATGGCCGTCCTGTTTCACACCGCCGTGAGCGGGCTGCCGTTCGAAGCGCCCCGGTACCGTTATGTTGATGCGGGGCCAGATTGGGCCACGGGTGGGGTTTGGGGGCCGGAAGGCGGCGTCCCGGCGGGCCTCGGGATGGGGGCGGGTGTGGGGATCGCCTACGCATTTGCGCGACGCGCTCGATCGCGGCGCGAGAACACATAAGGAGACTCACGATGGCCGAACGAGTGGCCGTGATCGGCGCGGGTCAGATGGGCAACGGCATCTCGCACGTGTTCGCGCAGAACGGATTCGACGTCACGATGATCGATGTATCCGCCGACGCGCTCGAGCGCGGCAAATTCACGATCTCGTCGAATCTCGATCGCCAAATAAAGAAGGGCGCGCTGCAGGCGTCCGACAAAGACGCCATTCTCGGTCGGATCACGACGGCGCGGGAGCTCGGCGCGGCGCACGAGGCCTCGCTCGTCGTCGAAGCGGCGACCGAGAATCGGGATCTCAAGTTCAACATCTTCAGCGACCTCGATCGCATGGCCGCGGCTGGCGCCATTCTGGCGACGAACACGAGCTCCATCTCGATCACTGAGATCGCGGCTCGCACGAAACGGCCGGAGCTGGTCATCGGCATGCACTTCATGAATCCGGTGCCGGTGATGCAGCTGGTCGAGGTGATCCGCGGCCTCGCCACGTCCGACGCGACGACGGCGCGTGTGCTCGAGCTGAGCAAGGCCGTCGGCAAGACGCCGGTCGAAGTCCGCGACTACCCCGGCTTCGTGGCCAATCGAATCCTCATGCCGATGATCAACGAGGCGATCTACTGCCTCATGGAAGGCGTCGGTACGGCGGAAGCGATCGACACGGTGATGAAGCTCGGCATGAATCACCCCATGGGCCCATTGGCGCTGGCCGATCTGATCGGACTCGACACCTGCCTCGCCATTCTCGACGTGCTCCACGATGGCCTCGGCGACCCGAAATACCGGCCGTGCCCGTTGTTGCGGAAGTACGTCGCGGCGGGGTGGTTGGGGCGAAAGAGCAAGCGGGGCTTTTTTGAGTACTGAGTTTCGGTCCTGGCGCGGGAAGAGTGGTGGGGAGCCGACCGAGTCGCGGCTCCCCACCACGCCGCAACGCGCCGCGATACGTCCCTGACGCATGGCCTGGGCTCTCACTCCTCTGACGGACGAACAACGCGAGATCCAGCGGGTCGCGCGTGAGTTCGCGATGAACGAGATCGCGCCGCATAGCGCGCAATGGGACCGCGATGCGCACTTCGAGTCGACGCTCGTCGACAAGCTCGGCGCCCTCGGCTTCCTCGGCATGCTCACGCCGGAGCAATACGACGGCCTCGGGCTCGATACCCTGACCTACCTCGTCGCCCTCGAGGAGATCGCGACCGTCGACGCATCGGTCGCCGTGATGCTCAGCGTGCACAACTCGCTCCCCACTCAGATGATTCTCCGCTGGGGCACCGAGGATCAGAAAGAGCGTTTTCTAAAGCCGATGGCGCGCGGCGAGCGGCTGGGCGCATTCGCGCTGTCCGAACCGGAAGCCGGGTCGGACGCGGCGTCGCTGCGCACGCAGGCCGTGCGCGACGGCGGCGATTGGATCCTGAACGGCACCAAGGCGTGGGTGTCGAGCGGAACCGCCGGCGACGTGATCCTCGTGATGGCGCGGACCGATTCGTCCGACGACCGGCGCGGCGCGCGCGGCATCAGCGCGTTCATCGTCACGCCGGACCTTCCCGGCTTCAAGGTCGGAAAGAAAGAAGACAAGATGGGCCTCCGCGCCTCACCCACGGTGCAGTTGCACTTCACCGACATGCGGGTGCCGGGCGATCGGCTGCTGGGCATCCTGGGCAGCGGATTCATCTACGCGATGCAGTCGCTCGATAACGGTCGTCTCGGCATCGCCGCGCAGGCGATCGGCATCGCCGAGGCCGCGCTGCGGCACGCGGCGACGTACGCGGCCGAACGCAAGCAGTTCGGAAAGCCCATCAAGGAATTCCAGGCCATTCAGTTCAAGCTCGCCGACATGGCGATGCGCGTCGCCTCGGCGCGCGCGCTGCTCCACATGTCGGCGACGGCCAAGGATCGCGGCGAACAGATGACCCAATTCAGCGCCATGGCCAAGCTATCGGCGAGCGAGACGGCGATGTGGGTCACGACACAGGCGATCCAGATCTTCGGTGGCTATGGCTACGTGAGCGAGTACCCGGTGGAGCGGCTGTTCCGGGACGCCAAGGTCACGGAGATTTACGAGGGCACGTCGGAGATCCAGCGCATCGTGATCGCCCGTGAGCTGTACTCGCACTCGCAGTCGCATTGATCCGGCAGTTACCACTTCTCTCAATCACCTTCGACCAACCAATGAAGCTCTTCGACACGATCGCCGACATGGGTCACGAGCAGCTGGTGCTCTGCCAGGATTCGGCCACGGGGTATCGTGGAATCATCGCCGTCCACAGCACGGTCTTGGGCCCGGCTCTCGGCGGAACGCGGTTCTGGAGCTACGCGACCGATGAGGACGCGATCGTCGACGCGCTGCGGCTGGCGCGCGGAATGACGTACAAGAACGCCGTCGCGGGACTGAACCTTGGCGGCGGCAAGTCGGTGATCATCGGCGACAACAAGACGGCCGACCGCGAGATGCTCTTTCGCGCGCACGGCCGCTTCGTCGAAAGCCTCGGTGGGCGATACATCACCGCCGAAGACGTCGGCACCAGCACCGCCGACATGGACTACGTGCACATGGAGACCGACTATGTGACCGGGCTGGCCGGACGCTCGGGCGATCCTTCGCCGGTCACGGCGCACGGCGTGTTCCGCGCGATCCAGGCGTCGGCGCGCGAGCGGTGGGGGTCCGACGACCTTTCGACGCGGGTCATCGCCCTCCAAGGCTGTGGCCACGTCGGCTACTACCTCGCAAAGGAGCTGCACGAGACCGGCGCCAAGCTGGTCGTCACCGACATCGATCCCGAGCGCGTGAAACGCGTCGTCAACGAGTTCGGCGCGCGCGGCGTCAGCTCCGACGAGATCTACACGGTACAGGCGGACATCTTTGCGCCCTGCGCGCTCGGGGCGATCATCAACGACAAGACGATTCCGGCGCTCAAGGTTGAGATCGTGGCCGGCGCCGCGAACAACCAGCTGCTCGAGGAGCGGCACGGCGACGAGCTCGATCGGCGCGGTATCATGTACACGCCGGACTACGTCGCCAACGCGGGCGGCGTGATCAACGTCTACAGCGAGCTCGCCGGATGGACCTCGGCCCGATCCTTCCGCAAGGCCGACGAGATCTACGAGACGGTGCTCAAGGTCTTCGAGATCGCGCGCTCGGAAAAGATTCCGACGTACCTGGCCGCCGATCGTCTGGCGGAGCAGCGCATTCGCGCCGTCGGGTCGATGGTGCGGACGTGGCCGCAATGGCCGAACAAGTGAACCCTCCGTTGGTGGAGCGACGTCGGTGAAAGAGAAGATTCTCATCGCCTCCGATCACGCCGGGTACGAGCTCAAGGAGCAGCTCGAGCGCGCGCTCGACGAGCGCGGCTTCGAGGTGCACGACCTCGGCACCGACAGCGCCGACTCGACCGACTACGCGGACTTCGCGCATCCCCTCGCCGAGCGCGTGTCGGCCGGCGAGGTGAGCCGTGGCGTACTGCTCTGCGGCACGGGGCTCGGGATGAGCTACGCGGCCAATCGGCACGCCGGCGTGCGGGCGGCCGTGGCGTGGAATCCGGAAGTCGCCAAGCTGGCGCGGTTGCACAACGATTCGAACGTGCTCGTGTTGCCGGCGCGGTTCCTCTCGCCGGAGCAGGGCATTGCCATCCTCGATGCCTGGCTCGACACGCCCTTCGAAGGCGGCCGCCACGCGCGGCGCGTCGACAAGATCGATCGCAAGGATCAGCGACCATGACCGATTGGTTGAAGTACCCGTTGTGCTCACCGGGCCCGGCGCTCCGCGACACCGACGCCGAGATCGCGGAGTTGATCGATCAGGAGATCACACGCCAGCGCGACGGGCTCGAGCTCATCGCCAGCGAGAATTTCGTGTCGCCGGCGGTGCTCGAGGCGATTGCCTCTCCGCTCACGAACAAGTACGCCGAGGGACTTCCTGGGAAGCGGTACTACGGCGGCTGCGAGATCGTCGACCAGATCGAGCAGATCGCGATCGATCGCGCCAAACTGCTGTTCGGAGCGGAGCACGCGAACGTGCAGCCGCACTCCGGCGCCCAGGCGAACTACGCCGCGATGTTTCCGTTCCTCAAGCCGGGCGACACATTTCTGGGAATGGATCTGTCGAACGGCGGCCATCTCACCCATGGCTCGCCGGTGAATTTCTCCGGGATCCTCTACCGCGCGATCTCGTACGGCGTGACCGGCGAGGGGCTGATCGACTACGACGACATGCGGCGGAAAGCCCGCGAGCATCGGCCGCGGCTCGTGCTCGCCGGTTACAGCGCGTACTCGCGCGTGGTCGACTTCGCGGCGTTCGCCGAGGTCGCGCGGGAGATCGGCGCGATCTTCATGGTCGACATGGCGCATTTCGCGGGATTGGTGGCCGCCGGCGCGTATCCGTCGCCGGTGCCGCACGCCGACGTCGTGACGACGACGACGCACAAGACGCTGCGCGGACCGCGTGGCGGACTCATTCTGTGCAAGGCCGCGCACGCCAAGGCGATCGACAAGGCCGTGTTTCCCGGAAGCCAGGGCGGACCACTCGAGCACGTGATTGCCGCCAAGGCGGTGTGCTTCAAGGAAGCGCTCGATCCGTCGTTCAAGGATTACGCGCGACGAGTGATCGCGAACGCGCGGGCTCTCGCGGCGGCGCTGTCAGCGAAGGGCTTTCACATCGTGTCGGGCGGAACCGACAATCACCTGATGCTCGTCGATCTCCGCAACCGCGGGCTCACCGGCAAGACGGCGCAGACCGCGCTCGACGACGCGGCCATCACGGTGAACAAGAACACCGTACCCAAGGAAACGCAGTCGCCGTTCGTGACAAGCGGCATTCGTATCGGCACATCGGCCGTGACCACTCGCGGCATGGGCGAGCGCGAGATGACGCGGATCGCCGCGTTCATCGATCGCGTGCTCTCGGCGCCACAGGACGCGAACGTCCTCGGCGCGGTGCGCGAAGAAGTGCGGGCGCTGGCGAAGGAGTTTCCGCTGTACGCCTGAGCGGTCAGCCGTCAGGGGCAGCGGAGCCGCAGCGTGAATGTGCTGCCCGAGCCTGCCACGCTCTCGACGGTGAGGTCGCCGCCCATGGCGCGCGCCAGTTCGCGGCTGATGGAGAGGCCGAGGCCGGTGCCTTCGTGCAGGCTGTTGAGCGTGCGCCCTACCTGGACGAACGGCTCGAAGATCGCCTCGAGCTTGGTCGAGGGAATCCCGATTCCGGTGTCGCGGACGCGAACACCGGCGTACTCGCCGCTCGCGAACTGCTCGATCGTCACCGTCCCGCCGGGCTCGGTGAATTTGATGGCGTTCGACAGGAGATTGAGCAGAACCTGCTCGACTTTGGCCGGGTCGGCCTTCGCGAACTCGTCTCGCGTCGGCTGGAGCGCGATGCGGAGTCCTCGCTGACTCGCCTGCGGCTCGATCATCGGCAGCACGCGCCGAACGGCCTCGCCAAGCGACATCGGCTGCATGTCGTAGGTGACTCGTCCTGCCTCGAGCCGGCTGAAGTTCAGCAGATCGTTGATGATCCCGAGGAGATGCTGCTGGCTTCGACGAATGCGATCGAGGTACTCCCGCTGCTCGGCGGCGAGCGAGCCGGCAACGCCGAGGAGCATCAAGTCGGTGTATCCGCCAATGGCATTGAGTGGCGTGCGAAGCTCGTGCGACATGGACGCGAGGAACTCGCTCTTGGCGCGGTTCGCCGCTTCGGCCTCGGCAATTCGCCGCGCGTCGGCGATCGCACGATCCTGCGCGATCCGGCGCTCGGTGAGGTCGCGCGTGACCTTGGCGAAGCCGAGCAGGTCTCCGTGCTCGTCGCGCACGACCGTGATGATGACGTTTGCCCAGAAGCGCGATCCGTCTTTGCGCACCCGCCATCCTTCGTCCTCGAACCGGCCGTCGCGCACCGCCACCTCGAGCTCGTAACCCGGCTTGTTTTTCGCCAAATCCTCGGCCGGGTAAAAGACCGAGAAGTTGCGCCCAACGATCTCCTCGGCGGTGTAGCCATTGATGCGCTCCGCGCCTTCATTCCAGCTGGCGACGCGTCCATCGCGGTCGAGCATGAAGATGCCGTAGTCCTGGACGTTCTGGACGAGCAGACGGAAGCGCTGCTCACTCTCGCGGATTGCTTCTTCGGCGGCGCGGCGCTCGGTCAGGTCACGCGTCACTTTGCCGAATCCAACGAGATTGCCCGACCGATCGCGAAGAGCGGTGATGACGACGTTCGCCCAGAACCGCGTGCCGTCCTTCCTAATCCGCCAATCTTCGTCCTCGACTCGACCGTGGGCGATCGCGATCTCGAGCTCGCGTTCGGGCTTGCGAGCGAGGCGGTCCTCGGCCGGATAGAAGATCGAGAAGTGCTTCCCGATGATCTCTTCGGCGGTGTACCCCTTGATGCGCTGCGCGCCCTGGTTCCACGTTCGGATGTGTCCGGTGGCATCCAACGCAAAGATCGCGTAGTCGACGACACTCTCGACGAGCAGGCGATACAGGCCCGGCGCTTCCGCGGGCTCCCAGCGGACAGGCCAAACGGTGCCTTCCTCGGGCGCCTGGCCGACCGCTCCGGCAGCATCGCCGCTATCGGCCGCCACGGTGGCTGGCAAGGGCTTGGGGTTCGGCTTCGCCATGCACGTACAAGTTTGCAGCTAGTCCGGAGGAATGGGCAATGCCACCGCGCTGGACAACGATGTGCCGAGGTGAACTATGCAGGAACCGGCCCCAACTCAAGCGAGGTCGACCGTGAGGACGTCGCTCCGAATTCGGCGGAGCATGAACGCGAGCGCGACTTTCGGGCCAGTCGCGCTCGTCGCGCTTCTGGCTTCCTGCGCGTGGCGGACCGGCGGGCGCGAGGCAGCGCCCGCGACCGTCACGCTGCGGGCGATGACCTACAACATTCAGTCCGGACACGGGAATCTCGACGGAACCATCGCAGCGATTCGCGATGCCAAGCCGGATATCGTCGGCCTCCAGGAAGTCGACGTCCACTGGGGCGAGCGAAGCGGGTTCGTGGATCAGGCCGCGGCGCTCGGTGAGCGGCTCGGCATGGCTGTCCGTTTCGCCCACATCTACTCAATCCCTGTACAGGACACGTCGCTCCCACCGCGTGAGTTTGGCGTCGCTCTCCTCAGCCGGCTGCCGATCGTGGCCTGGAGAAACGACACGCTGACGCGGCTGTCGACACAGGATTCGACACCGGTGCCGGCGCCGGCTCCCGGCTTGCTCGACGCCACTGTCGATGTGCGCGGCACGCGGGTGCGCGTGTTCAGCACGCACCTCGACTACCGCGCCGACCCGCGCGTGCGGCAACGGCAAGTCGCCGAAATGCTCGGGTACATCGGCCGCCCGAGTGTGCCGACGATTCTGCTCGGTGACCTCAACGCGGAGCCGCACGCCCCGGAGCTCGCGCCGCTACTGGCGGTGCTTCACGACAGCTGGCTTCCGGCGTTCGGTCCGGGTCTCACGTACCCGGCGGACGTGCCGCGAAAGCGCATCGACTATGTGCTCGTTTCGCTACAGTTTCACGTCGATGCCACCGTAGTCCCGGCGATCGAGGCTTCGGATCACCGGCCGGTGATCGTGGATTTGTCACTCGCGCCGGCAACGGCAAGGTGACCCGAAATACCGATTCACGGTTAGGCACGTCATGAAAGCGAAATTCGCACTTCTGCTCGTTGGTTTCGCCGCGTGCTCGGCGAGCATCTCCGGCCCGCGCAGCGATTTGAGCGGGAACATCCGTGAGACCGCCAGCGCAACGATCGTGGCCTCGGGCGCCGAATCGGGCGGCCGGGCCGTTTTGACCGTGATCGATCTCGAGAACGTAGGCGGCTCGAGCGAGACCATCACCTGGGGAATGGACTGCGGCGGCGCCGGTGCGATGGACATGCGCGTCTATCGCAGCGACGCCGGATCGCAAACTCTCGTGTGGAACTCCAGCGCGCTTCCGCGCGTGCTCGGCTGTCCAACTCAGCTCATCAAGCAAACCATCGACGCGGCCGGGCACGTTCAGCTGCAGTTCTCGGTTCCGGTGGAGAGAATCCTCGGCGACTCGCTCCCCGCGGGCGCTTACGTATTCACGGCCACGGCGCTCACCAATCCCGAGCTTCCCGGAGAGGTACCCGCGGGCACGCTCACACTCTCAAAGGGCATCGTCGCCCCGCCGGGCACCGATCTTGACGGAATCTGGACTGGCTCGGCGAACGGGTTCGCGCTTACGCTCAACCTCCACTGGAGCGCGGACTCCGTCACGGGAACCGGTACCTACAACGCTTCTGCGTCGAACACGTTCGGTTGTGGAGGCGGCACGCTTCGCGGCACCGGTACGGTGACATACGCGGGCAGCCGAACGCAGGATCAGTTTCAGGGCGGCATCCAGACCTCCGGCGGCTGGTCTCCTCCGTTCAGAGGCGTGTTGGTGGATCAGCGGACGATCGCCGGCGCGTTCATGTCGGTCGATCGCGGCCCCTGCTACCTGACGCTTACCCGACAGTAGCTCGCCGCCGAGCCTACCGTCTGCATTTCACCATCGGTGCAGCGCGGATGGGTCGGGTGGTTGGGAACGCGGATTTGCGCGGATGAAACGGATTCTCCGGATCGCTCCTCAAGGCGCGAGAGCTCCACGCGCAACGCGCCGGGTTATTTTTGGGGTAGAGCCGCTCGGGATGCTAGCGGTGGCCGACCAAGAGAGCGTCACGAAAAAAAGGTTCGTCCGGGCTCGTGGGGCGTGGGCTTCGCAGGCGGCGGCAGTCGTTCGTCAGATCCGCTGCATCCGCGCAATTCCGCGATCCAACCACCCGAACCGTCCAGGCGGCTCGGCGGCCGATCAGTTCTGCGGCACCGGCAACCGTCGCACGACGGACGCGACGCACTGCGCGGCGAGATCGCGGGTGGTGTAGGCGCAGAGATCGAGGTCGGCACGGCGCCACTGCCAGTCCTCGGGACTCGTGGCGTGTGGATGGAGCACGTGCTCGAAGGCCGGCATCGCCAGCCGCGTATCCTCGCTGTGATTCTGATCAGCGAGGTGTCCGCTCCACTCGATGACGAGGAGTTGACCGTCGGCGATGGAGTTCGACCGGCCGCGGATCCAGGAGAAACTGAGGCCGACGGGCCCAATCTGGACGGTGTAACGGTCGGGCGTTCGGCGGGCCTCCGGCGTGAAGCCATCGGGCAGCGTACCGGGCTCCTTGCAGAGCCGGAGCACGGCCGATGAGAGCGCGTCGAGCTCTCGATTGATGAGCGCCATCGCCCGCTGCGATGCGAGGAATGCGCTGCGCGCACGGGCTCGTTTCTCCTCGTCGGCGATGCGCGCCGCGACCGCCGCTTCAGTGAGTCGCTTGGGCGATCCACCGGCATCCGCGACGGCCGCAACGATGGCATCGATCACTTCGATGCTGGCCGGCGCATCCGATGTGCGCACGATCGTCGCCTTGAGCCATGACGGGAGCGGCGACGTGTCGAGCGGCACCACGATCACGTCCTTGCGCTTGGTTTTGCCAATGCGCGCCTTGACGGCGGCGAGATCGTTGGCGCTCGATGCCACTCCCCAGAGGCGCTGGAAGAGCACGACGACGACTCGGGAATCCTTCTCGATCACCTTGCGCGCCGCGGCGACGGCGGCGGCGGTGGCCGGACGTTCACCGTCGCGTGGAGCGGTGTAGATGCCCTTGGACAGCCGGTGCTCGAGCCGCCGTTTCAGCTCCGCGACGGCCAGCGCGTCGTAATCGTTGGCACTGATGGCAACATCGTACTTGAACGCATGCTTCATTCGGATCCAGGGTGCGGGACGCGATGTGACGCCGCGGACGTCCGATAATCTACTAAAGAGTCCGGTTGATCGCGCGGGGAGTTGTGGGCGGCCCGCACCGGGGGCATTTTGGTAGACGTTGCTCGTTCCTCGCGCGGGTGCGCGGTGACGGCGATGTCATTACAGTTCAAAACCTTCGAACGTTCAGTCCTTCAAGCCTCCAGTCACTGATCTCAGTGTCACAGCTTGCCTTTCGGGACGGCATCATGGACCGCATTCGCCTGCGCGAACCGCGGTTCGACGAGCGAGCATACTTCTTCGTGCTCGCGGCGCTGGAGTATTGCCAGCAGCGTCTCGACGAGCGGCGGCACATCAGTGGGCGAGAGTTGGCGCTCGCCTGCCGCGATCTGGCCCTCGAGCGATTCGGCGTCATGTCACGCCTCGTCCTCGAGCACTGGGGTATCCGGAGCACCGCCGACATGGGCGACATCGTGTTCACGCTGGTCGACCTCGGCCTGCTCAGGAGCCAGCCGAGCGACAGCCGCGACGAGTTCGCGGGCGTCTACGAGTTCGATCAGGCGTTCGAGCGAGAGTATCCGTGGTGCGGCGCGTTCGCGGAGTGACCTGACGAAGGTGTGGCCGCGCGGTTTCCTGCAGACGTGTCCGGTCGGTGCGTCGGGCGACGTGGTGAAGGGGGGTAGGGTGTATGGAACAGCGGATCGAATGGCCGGCTTGCCGAAAGTGTAATACCGGAATCCTCCTGCCGTTGAGCGACTACGGCCGCGATGGCGCGCCGATCACCTATAAGGCCTGGGCCTGCAGCAATCCCGACTGCGGATTCAACATCCGCATCGACAATGGTGAGCTGAGTTACGGCCGGACGGTCGGCACCTCGCAGAAATAGCTCCCTCGTCACAATGCAATCACTCGTTCGCGTCGTCACGAGCCAGGAGTCGGCGGCGCGCGACGCCGCGACGATCGCTGCCGGCGTACAGGCGCGCGGCCTCATGCAGCGGGCAGGCGCCGCGGCGGCGGCGGAGATCGCGCTGCGCCATCGCGACCGGCTCGCCGGCGGCGCTCTCGTCTTCGCCGGCCCGGGCAACAACGGCGGTGACGCATGGGTGGTGGCACGAGCGCTCGCGGCGAGCGGCGTGACGGTGAGCGTCGTCGAACCGGTGGCCGCCAAGACGCCGGACGCAATCGCCGAGCGCAAGCTCGCGCTCGAAGTGCTCGGCGAAAGCGCGATCGACGACTTCGGCAACGCGCTTGAGACGGGCCAATCGATCGTCGTCGACGGACTGCTCGGCACCGGCGCGACGGGGGAGCCACGCGGCCAGATCGCGTCGGCGATCGCCACGATCCAGCTGCTCGCCGAGCGCGGCGCGACCGTCGTGTCCCTCGACGTGCCGAGCGGGCTCGATGCATCGACGGGCGCCACTCCCGGGCCGGTCGTATCGGCGGATCTCACGCTGACGTTCGGATCGATGAAGCGAGGCCACCTCGTGAACCGCGACGTGTGCGGCACGATCGTCGTGGTCGACATCGGCCTCGCGTCGCGAGACACCGATCTGGACGCGGTCCCACGGCTCGTCGACGAGCGATGGGTGGCGGCGCACGTGCCGGCATTCGCTGCCGATGCACACAAGGGCGTTCGAAAGAAGCTGGCGATCGTCGGCGGTGCGGAAGGAATGGCCGGCGCATCGATCCTCGCCGCGCGGTCCGCACTGCGAAGCGGCATCGGGATGGTGAAGCTCGTGGTGGCGCACGAGACGCTTTCACCGGTGCACGAGGCGGAGCCGTATGCGCTCGGGGCGGCGTGGCCGGCGGACGACGACGCGGTGCGACGCGACATGCTCGATTGGGCCGATGCCGTCATCGTCGGTCCTGGGCTCGGCCGCGCTGACGAAAGCCGGGCCGTACTCGAGCGCGTGTTGCGAGCGTGGCGCGGCCCCACGCTGCTCGATGCTGACGCGATCACGCTCTTTGCCGGCCGCGTTGACGAGTTGCGCGAGCTGCTCGACAACCGGCGGGCGGTGCTCACGCCACACGTCGTCGAGCTGGCGCGCCTGGCCGGCGTGACGGCGCAGGACGTACTCGATCGCCGGTTCGACATCGGGCGCGAGATCGCGCAGCGGCTGGGCGCCACGGTGCTCCTCAAGGGCGTGCCGACGATCGTGGCTTCTCCAACTGGCGAGCGGCTTGTGAGCGCGACGGGTACCCCAGCCCTGGCCACCGGCGGAAGCGGCGACGTGTTGAGCGGGATTGTCGGCACACTGCTGGCGCAGACGGACGATCCGTTGTGCGCCGCCGCGGCCGGAGCATGGGTGCACGGCCGCGCCGCGGAACGCGTTCCGACGTCCGCTGGTGGCGCCATACGAGGCATTACGCTCGACGATGTGGTGGCCGAGCTGCGGGGGAGCTGGACGTTCGACGCGCGGCCGTCGCGCTATCCTGTGCTCGCGGAGCTGCCGGCCATTACCGCGCGCGCATGATCGACGAGACGCCGCTCGGCCCGGGCGCCGAATTCGACGCGATCAGGCAAATGCTCGCGCGCTGGGGCGATCGCGCGAGCGGCATCGGCGACGATGCCGCCGTATTGCGCGTGCCTCGCGGAGACGCGCTCGTCGCGAGCGTGGATGCCACGGTTGAGGGAGAGCATTTTCGGCGAGAGTGGCTCTCGCCGGGAGAGATCGGCTACCGCGCGGTGACGGCGGCGCTCAGCGATCTCGCGGCGATGGCCGCCGCGCCACTCGGCGTGCTCATCGCACTCGAGCTGCCGGACGCGTGGCGCTCCGATCTCGATGACTTGGCAGACGGGATCGGCGACGCGGTGGACGCGGCTGGCACGCGCGTGCTTGGCGGAAACGTGAGCGGCGGAGAACGGCTATCGATCACCACGACGGTCCTCGGCTCGGCGTTCACCGTGCTTACGCGGCGAGGCGCGCACGCGAGCGAGCGGGTGTACGTGACGGGGACGTTCGGCGGACCGGGCAACGTACTCGAGCGACTGCGTCGAGGCGACCAGGCCGGCGCGCATCGTGAGCGATTCGCGAGACCGCGGGCGCGGCTGGTCGAAGCACGCTGGCTCGCCGAGCAAGGCGCGAGCGCGGCGATTGACGTGTCCGATGGGTTGCTGGCGGACCTTCGACACCTCGCAGCTGCGAGCGCCGCCCGCATTGAGATCGACGCGCGGAGAGTGCCGCGTCTGCCGGGAATCGAGGCGGGGGCGGCGGTGTCGAGCGGCGAAGAATACGAGTTGATCGTGACCAGCGGCGCAGCGATCGACTGCGTCGCGTTCGAGCGTCGCTTCGGAATCCCGCTCACCGAGATCGGGAAGGTCGCGGCGGGCCCGTGGACTGTCGTCGTGCACGGCGCGCGCGTTGCGGACCTGACGGGGTACGATCACCTTTCGCGCTGATGCGATTGCCGATCGTCGCGCTCGCGGCGCTGGTCATGACGTTGCTGCTCGGACCCGTGGTGCTGATGTCCCGTCTTCTGGGCGTGCCGCAGGGGCCGGGCTCGATATACGCCCGGAGCGTCCGCTGGTGGGCGAGAACCATCAACCGCGCGGCTGGGGTGCGGGTGCGCGTGCACGGCCGCGAGCGCATCCACGCCGAGCACGGCGTGGTCTTCGCGTCGAACCATGTGAGCTGGTTCGACATCTTCGCGCTCGCGGCGGAGGTGCCGTGGTGCAGCTTTATCGCCAAGTCGGAGCTGCGCTCCATCCCGCTGTTTGGCTACGCGGCGGAGGCCGTCGGCATCGTGTTTCTCGATCGCGAGAACCGGAAAGCGGCATTCGAGTCGTACAAGGTCGCGGCAAAGGAAGTGCAGCGCGGCCGTGCAATTATTGTCTGCCCGGAAGGGACGCGCGGCTTCGACTACCATCTGCGGCCCTTCAAGAAGGGCCCGTTCGTTCTGGCAATCGCCGCTCAGGCTCCGGTCGTGCCGACCGTCGTGCACGGTGCGCGTGAAGTCATGCGCAAAGGCTCGTTTTGGGTTCGCTCGGGAACGGTGGACGTGCACTTTCTCGAGCCGGTATCGACGGTTGGTTGCGATTACGAGCACCGCGGTGAGCTCATGACGAGCGTCTGGACCGCGATGGCCGAGACGCTGCACGAGCTGTACGGCGTGACGTCCAACGAGCGGCCAATCGCCGCGGCCGGCGAGCGCTTGGAGTAGCCGCGGCGCGACGTCGCGGGTCGGACTCGATTATTATCCACGCGACGCACGCGCGTCGCTCACTTATTCAGGTCTTCAGCAATCGCTCGACTCATGGTAACGATCACCGACATCAAGGCACGCGAGATCCTCGACAGCCGCGGCAATCCGACCGTGGAAGCGGACGTCTACTGCTCGAACGGTGCAATGGGCCGGGCCGCGGTGCCGAGCGGCGCGAGCACGGGCGAGCACGAGGCGGTGGAGCTGCGCGACGGGGAGGCGAGTCGCTACGGAGGCAAGGGCACGCGACTGGCCGTCCAGAACGTCGAACGGAGCATCATGCCCGCGGTCAAAGGCATGGACATCACCGACCAGCTCGGGATCGACACGGCGATGATCGAGCTCGACGCGACCGCCAACAAGGCGAGCCTGGGCGCCAACGCGATTCTTTCGGTGTCACTCGCCTGCGCGCGCGCGGCGTCCAAGACCGTCGGCCAGCCATTGTATCGCTACCTCGGCGGACCGCTGGCGCGCGTGCTCCCGGTGCCGATGATGAACATCCTCAACGGCGGCGCGCATGCCACGAACTCGGTGGACTTTCAGGAATTCATGATCGTGCCCATCGGCGCCGAGACGTTTGGCGATGCGCTGCGCATGGGCGCGGAGGTGTTCCATTCGCTCAAGAAGGTGCTCGTCAAACGCAAGCTCGCCACGGGCGTTGGCGACGAGGGCGGATTTGCGCCCGACCTGCGCGACGACGAAGAGGCGCTCCGCGTGATCATCGAAGCGATCGACGCGGCGGGTTACGCTGCCGGTAAAGACGTGGCGCTGGCCCTCGACGTGGCGGCCAGCGAGCTGTATCGCGACGGCACGTACACGTTCAAGAAGAGCAGCGGCGCCAAGAAGGACGCGCAGGGCATGATCGAGCTGTACGAGAGCTGGCTCAACGAGTATCCGATCGTGTCGATCGAGGACGGGCTCGCGGAAGACGACTGGGAGGGTTGGGCGAAGTTGACCGCGGCGATCGGCGACCGCTGCCAGCTCGTGGGCGACGACATCTTCGTGACGAACACCGAGCGTCTCGCGCGCGGGATCGAGAACGGGGTGGCGAACGCGATTCTCATCAAGGTGAATCAGATCGGCACGCTGAGCGAGACGCTCGAGGCGATCGAGATGGCGCGTGCGGCTGGCTATCTCTCGGTGATCTCACATCGCTCGGGGGAGACCGAGGACACGTTCATCGCCGACCTCGCGGTGGCGACCGGTGTGGGGCAGATCAAGACGGGCTCGGCGAGCCGCACGGATCGTATCGCGAAGTACAATCAGCTGCTGCGAATCGAAGAGCAGCTCGGTGACGCCGCGGAATTTCCGGGCGGTGCGCTGTACGGCATCTGAGCCATGGCAAAGGAGACGCCGCGCTTCGTCAAGCGTGTTCTCGCGCTGCTCGTCATTGGCGTTGCGCTCGTATTCGCGGTGCAAGGCGGTGAGTTCGGCACGCTGGATCTCGTCAGGCAGAAGCAGGAGCGCGCTCGCGTGAACCGGTCGATCGATTCACTGGCGCACATCGTCGATTCGCTCAAGCGATACGCCAACGCGGTACAGCATGATGCGGCCACGCAGGAACGGATCGCGCGCGAGGTGTTCGGGATGGTGCGCGGCGACAAGGAGATTCTGTATCGGTTCACGGACCGGCCCGATTCGGCAGCCGCCACAACGGGAACGCGGCGGCCGTGATTGCGGGCTCGCGCCGGCGGGTCAGCGCGACGAGCGTTTGGCTTGACAGGTGTGCGGGTGTCCTTACCTTACACGTACTATCGCGGGGTGGAGCAGCCTGGTAGCTCGTCGGGCTCATAACCCGAAGGTCGCGGGTTCAAATCCCGCCCCCGCTATGATGACGGAACGACGACGGCCGGTCCTACGGGGCCGGCCATTTTCGTCGGGGGCAGGGTAGCTCAGGTGGTTAGAGCACGGCACTCATAATGCCGGGGTCG
>DATJHY010000127.1:0-41655 GCA_035493635.1 Gemmatimonadaceae bacterium
ACCAGAATTCGAGGAGCCCCTGGTTGGTCCGGTGACACGTCCCGATCTGGCATCGCGCTTTCCGCTCGTCCTTACGTCAGCCAAACACACGTTGTTTTGCGAGAGTCAGCATCGTGGACTGCCCAGCCTGCGGCGCCTGGCGACGGACCCCGAGGTGGAGCTGCATCCCAGCGCCGCCGCCGCGCGCGGGATTCAACCCGGCGACTGGGTGCGCATCGAGACGCCCGAGGGCAGTGTGCGGGCGCGCGCGCGCGTGAACGACTCGCTCGCGCCAAACGTGGTGTGCGGACAGCACGGCTGGTGGCAGGCCTGTCCGGAGATCGGCGCACCCGGTTACGACCCGTTCAGCTCCGACGGAGCGAACCTGAATCTCATAATCGGCAACGCGGCGATCGACCCGGTGAGCGGCTCAGTCCCGCACCGGGCCTACCTGTGCCAGGTGCGCCCGGCGGATTGAGGTCGGAACACCCCCGACAAGTTTCTTGACCAGACGCGCTCCAACGCGTCTGAAACAGCCTGCGCCTGTTGCGCAGATCCGCTCGCGGATGCAACTTGGCGACTGCTGTGTCGAGCGGATGCCGCCGAGGGCGTGCGCTCCACCTCGGGCCCGACCGGCGTCTCCACCCACCTGAGCGCGTCCTAAACTCGGGACCCCAATGCCCGAACTACTCGGCAAGCTGCGCGAGTCGCTCGCCGGTCGCTACGATATCGAGCGGGAGCTCGGTCGTGGCGGGATGGCGACTGTCTATCTGGCTCGCGATACCCAGCACGATCGCGCGGTCGCGCTCAAGGTGCTGCACCCGGAGCTAGCCGCTTCGCTCGGCGCGGAGCGCTTCCAGCGGGAGATCAAGCTTGCCGCCAGCCTGCAGCATCCGCACATCCTGGGCGTGTACGACTCGGGGACTACCGAGGGCTATCTGTGGTTCACGATGCCCTTCGTCGAAGGCGAGTCGCTCCGCGATCGGATCACCCGCGAGAAGCAGCTGCCGGTCGCCGACGCGGTGCGCATCTGCCGCGAGATCGCGCTGGCGCTCGACTTCGCGCACCGAAAGGGCGTGATTCATCGCGACATCAAGCCGGAAAACCTGCTGCTGATCGACGGGCAGGCGATGCTCGCCGATTTCGGGATCGCGCGAGCGCTCGGCGCCGACACGGGTGAGTCGCTCACGAGCACGGGGATGTCGATCGGCACGCCGGCGTACATGAGTCCCGAGCAGGCGTCGGGCGAGACCGGCATCGATGCGCGCACGGACATCTACTCGCTCGGCTGCGTGCTGTACGAGATGCTCACGGGCGAGCCGCCGTTCAGCGGGCCGACGATGCAGGCCGTGATCGCGCGTGTGATGACCGAGACGCCGCGTCCGATCACTGCCGTTCGGCCGAGCGTGTCGCGACAGCTTGCCGGCGCGGTGGCGCAGGCGATGGCCAAGACTCCAGCGGATCGCCCGTCGACCGCGGGCGAGTTCGCGCGGCTGCTCGAGTCGACAGCGACCATGCCGGCGGCCGCGCCGCTGATGCCACAGTCCCGAGGCGGGCGGTGGGCGATCATCGGCGTTGCGGCCGTCGTCGTGCTGGCGGCGGGCGGGTTCGCCGCACTGCGGTTGGGCAAGGGAAGAGGGCCCTCGATCGAGCGCATCGCGGTTCTTCCATTCGAGAATGCCGGCGGCTCCGACGACGAGTACTTCGCCGACGGTATGACCGACGAAGTGCGCAGCAAGCTGTCGACGATTGGCGGTCTTCGCGTCACGGCGCGCGCCAGCAGCTCGCAGTACAAGCGCTCGCGCAAGACGCCGCGCGAGATCGGCAAGGAACTGGAGGTGCAGTATCTGCTCACCGGCACCGTGCGCTGGTCCAAGGCGAATGGCATCAACCGCGTGCGCGTCACACCGGAGCTGATCCAGGTCTCGAACGCCGAGAGCAAGTGGAGCCAGCCGTACGACACCGTTCTCTCGGACGTGTTCGCGGTACAGGCGGCAATCGCCGCCAAGGTGGCGGAGGCGCTGAACGTCGCGCTGGCCGCGCCCGTGCAAGCGCACATCGCCGAGGCGGCGACGTCGAACATCGACGCGTACGACGAATTCCTCAAAGGCGAGCAGATCACGAACTCGCTTGGCACCTCCGACGCCATTACGCTGGCGAATGGCCTGTCCCACTACGAGAAGGCGGTGCAGCGGGACAGCTCGTTCGTGCGCGCGTGGAGCGCCATCGCGCGATCTCTGTCGATGATGTCGAGCAGCGCGCCGTCCAAGGACGGTGTGGTGCGCGCCAAGTTCGCGGCCGAGCGGGCGATGCAGCTCGCGCCTGACCGCGCGGAATCGCGGCTGGCGATGGGGTCGTACCTGCGGGACATCGCGCTCGACTACCCGGGCGCGCGCGAGCAGTATCTGGAGGGACTGAAGCACGAGCCGAATAATCCCGACCTCCTCACGGGGCTCGGGGGGCTCGAGCGGTCGCTCGGCAAGTTCGACGACGCGCTGGCGCACGCGAAGCAGGCGGCGCAGGTCGATCCGCGGTCGGTAGCCAGCGCGAGACGGCTCGCCGGCGCGTACCACGACATGCGGATGTACCGCGAAGAGCTGGCCGCCTGGGATCACGCGCTCGCGCTCGCGCCGACGAATCTCGCCATGATTCAGGGCAAGGCGTTTGGGTATCTGTCGCTCGGGCAGCTCGACAGCGTGCACGCGCTCGTGCAGGAGAAGCTCAAGACGGTCGACACGACGGCGCTCCTCGTGCGGTTCGCGCTCTACCAGGAAACGATGTGGACGCTGCCGCCGGAGTTGTGGCCGAAGATCCTCAAGCTCACCGTCGCCGACTTCGGCGGGGACAAGGGGCACTGGGGGCTCAAGCTCGGGCACACGTACCGGCTGCTCGGCGACACGGTGCACGCGCGGATGTTCGGCGACACGGCGCGTCTGGCGTTCGAGGCACAGCTCAAGGATTTTCCCGACCGCGCGCAGCTCCGTGAGTTACGCGGCCGCGCGTTGGCGTTGGGCGGCCACAAGCAGGAGGCGATCGAGGAGGCGGACCGTTCGCTCGCCCTTCGCGAGACGACGCTGGACGTGTCGCTCAGGCCCTACGTGCACTTCCAGGTTGCGAGAATCCTCATTCAGAGCGGCGAGTACGACCGGGCGCTGGATCTGATCGAGCCGCTGCTCTCGGTGTACGCGTCGGATCTGACACCTGCCTACCTCAAGATCGACCCGACGTTCAAGCCGCTCGCGGGGAACCCGCGGTTTCAAAAGCTGCTCAAGGAATAAGCGGGCCGAGTCGTTTTGATCGTCGCGTGAGCGCGGAGGTTCATCGTTCCGCGCTCAGGCGACGGTGCGTCCGGCCTCCAGCTCGCCGCGCTCGAAGCTCACGCGCGCGAAACGCCGCCGATACTCCGTCGGCGTCACGCCGGTGTGGCGCTTGAACAAATTACGAAAGAAGGCGATGTCCTCGTAGCCGATCGCGGAACAGATTTCCTGAATCGACGCGGTACCGTTCTCGAGCATTTCCTTCGCCGCTGTAACGCGGAGGAGCTGGACGTAGGCGCCCGGCAACCGGCCGGTCGCGGCGCGGAAGCGCCGGATGAAGTTCCGCGGACTCATCGCGACGATATCGGCCAGCACGCCGATCGACACGTCGCCGACGAAGTGCTGCTGCAGGTACTCCTCGATCTGCCTGATGCGCTCGTCGGTGTGCGGTCGTGAGAGCGGAATGACCGCGTACCCGGACTGCCGGCTTCGCGGCATGCTGATCAGCAACGATTTGGCGCACTGCACGGCGATCTCGTGTCCGCAGAACTTCTCGACGAGATACAGGCTGATGTCGAACGACGCATAGACGCCGCCGCTGCAGAGGATTCTGTCGTCTTCAGTGACGAAGAGGTCTGGGCGCCAGCGGACGTTGGGGTACCGCTGCTGCAGTCCTTCCGCCACGCCCCAGTGCGTCGTCGCCTGACGGCCGTCGAGCAAGCCGGCTTCCGCCAGGAAGAGCGCGCTCGTGCACACCGCGCCGATGTAGGTGCCCTGCGCGTGAATCTTCCGGAGCCAGGGGACCAGCGGCGTCTCGCGTACGATGCGCATCTGCGCGTCGCACGACGCCGCGGCAAGAATCACGATATCGCTTTGCTCGATGTCATGGATCGAACACGCTGGCGTGATGGTCATCGAGCAGATGCTGGCGACGCTCGCCCCATCGACCGACGCGACGCGCACACGGAACCGCGGCTGGTGAGCCGTGCCATGCAGCTTGTTCCAGAGCATTCCCGCCGAATGGAAGATCTCGATCGGCCCGATTGCCGTGGATGGAAAACCGCCATCCAGGAGAACGACCGTCACGTCCATGATTGGCGGCTCGACCATCGGCGGCTCAGGTGCGGACGCCGGGAGGCACGGCTGCACTCCGCGGCGCGCCGTCTCGATGCTTCTAACGCTGCCCATTCTCATCCTCGGTTGACGCGACTGCTTCCCACAATCCGACGTGAGCGCCGACCGGGTCCACGATCAGCGCGATGCGGGCGACGCCCGCAACGACGAACGGGCGAACGATCGCTTTGCCGCCGATCGATTCCGCCCGCTGAACGACTTCGTCGACGTCGTCCACCTTGATGTACGGCGTCCAGTGCGACGGCACGCCCTGCTCCTGATTCGCGCGACTCAACTGGAAGACCGAGCCAACGTCTTGTCCGGCGAGTTGCAGGCGCGTGAAGCCGCCCCCGTTGGCCGCCTGCTCGCGCGGCGCCCAGCCGAACAACTCTCCGTAAAACGCGATCGCGCTCTCGGCGTCGGTGGCCGCCAGATCGACCCAGCAGAATCGTCCGGCGACCGCGGTCTCGGCTTCAATCATGCTCGACGACATGTTCTCTCGATTGCGCACGCAAGGTAAACGGGCCATCCAGGCGCCGCCGGCCATCACGGCCGGCGGCGCTCCTCGATCAAAACGCCGCCGTCATCGGCCCGA
Organism: Gemmatimonadaceae bacterium; assembly: GCA_035493635.1. Taxonomy (GTDB): domain Bacteria; phylum Gemmatimonadota; class Gemmatimonadetes; order Gemmatimonadales; family Gemmatimonadaceae; genus JAQBQB01. Next base: position 4,945 of record DATJHY010000127.1, read on the forward strand.
TGACGTTGCGCACCTCGGTGATCTTGTTCGCCGGAAATCCGCTCAGCTTCGCATGTTCCATGACCGCGGCCTCGTCCTCGGCGAGGTAGATGCAGAACGTCTTGTCGTCGACGCAGTACGACTGCAGCCATTGCGCCTTGCCGTTCAGCTTCTCGAGCGCGGCGTTCGAGACGAGAGCCACGTCTTTGCGCTGTTCGGCGTTCAGCGCACCGACTCCGGGGATTTGCCGCTCGATCACATATTGCTTCATTGCTTCACTCCAAGTTGGAAATTGGTTGGACCGCAACTTGGCCAAAGCGTGGAATGAATCACAGGTGAAGCTTCGGACAACGTTGAGGGGTGATCGTGCCATCTGCCCATCAGCCACGACACCCGGCATTTCGGACGCCCGCCATGTCAAGCGCTCTCTCTCTGCGCTCCGAATGGCTGATCGACCTGCTCGATCAGCCGGCGCACGCGCGGATGTCCGGCGAGCGATCGCAGCTGCGGATCGACACTCAGGTACGTCATCGCGTGGGCGCGGTCCGCGTGCGCGCGCTCCAACCGCGTCAATGCCGCGCTCGACTCGCCGAGCGCGACATGGACTTTCGCGAGCTGGTACGACGAGATGTATCGGCCGTTCTCCTCCATCGCCAGCAAATCGTCGAGCACCTGGCGCGCCGTGCCGCTGTCGCCAGCCGAGGCGTATGCGTGGGCGAGCGCAGCACGCTGCAGCGTGCTGTCGGGCGCCAGCTCGATCGAGCGAAGCAAGTACGCGATCGCGTCCGACGACTGTTCGTTTTGCTGCAGGGCGAGTCCCATCCAGTAGTTCGCCAGGCAGAAATTCGGGTTGAACTGCAGTGCGACGTGGAGTTGCCGAATGGCGCGCTCGTTCTGGTTCGCCATCACCAGGATCCATCCGATCGACGAGTGCGCGATCATCGAGAGCGGATCGAGGTCCGCGGCGTGGCGCATTTCGCGCTCCGCTTCAGCGAATCGGCCGCGCGTCGCCAGCATGCTCGCGTAGAAGTGACGCGCGGTGGAGTTCGTCGGCTCGAGCTCGATCGCGTGCTGGAAGCGCTGCTCAGCCGATTCCCAGTTCCAGTGATAGAACGTGTCGACGCAGCCCAGCGTCGCGTGCGGACCGGCAAGGCCCGGATCGAGATGGATCGCCTGATTGGCCGCCGATTCGGCGCGCGGAAATGCGATGCGCGGCGCCATGAAGTCGTAGAACGCGAGAACAGCGTACGTTTCCGCGAGACCCGCCCAGGCACGCGTGTGCTCGGCCTCGCGCGCCACGACGCGCTCGAACAGCTCCACCGCTTTTCGCAGGTTCGCTTCCGTGCGCTTGTGGAACTGAAACCGCGCCTGGAAGTCGAGGTCACGAGTGTCGGCATCGCGGGCGGAGCGGACGATCGGCGGCGTGGACGGCGCCACGGCGCCATTCAGCGACGGCGCGATGCGAGTGGCGATGGTCGCCGCGATCTCGGCCTGAATCGCGAACACGTCGCTGGACGAGCGATCGAAAGAGTCCGACCAGACCTGATACCCGTTCCGCGCGTCGGTCAGATGCGCGGCGATGCGGAGCGTGTCGCCGGATCGTCTGATGCTGCCCTCGAGAATCCAGTCGACATGCAGCCGGCGGCCAACCTCGCGTGCATCGACTTTCACGTCGCGATAGGCGAAAGACGACGTACGGGACGCCACCCTGAGGCCGGGCGTTCGCGTCAGCAGGTACATCAGCTCCTCGGACACCCCGTCGGCGAAATACGACGTCGTCTCGGACTCGCTGACGTTCTGGAACGGGAGCACCGCGATCGCATTGCCGCCACGCGGCGCGATGGTGCCGGTGATCGCGCCGGACTCCGCGGGAGTCGCGAGCTGTTCGGCGAGTTGCTGCACCGCCGAATCAGGTTGCACGCCGAGTGACTCGCGAAGGTAGAGCGCATGTTCTCTGGCGTGGCTCAGCGCGCGCGCACGGTTGCCCGACGATTCCAGTGCGCGCATCAACTCCATGGCTACGCGCGAGTCGTCGGGCACGAGCGCGGCAAGCCGGTGCCACCAATCGACCGCTTCGGCTGCCTGGCCGGCATCACCCGCGCTGACGGCGAGTGATTCCAGCGCCTTGCCGTACGTGCGCGCGTACTGCGCGCGCTCGGTGTCCATCCAGTGATCGAATTCCGGCGAGCCGGGCACGAAGAATCCGTCCAGCAATGGTCCGGTGTAGAGCTCGGCCACGCGCTGCCAGTCGCGCGCATCGACGGCGGCCTCGAAGTCGGCGACGTCGCTGCCAAGGATGCCGCGGTTGAGGCGGAGGTCGTCCCCAGTTCCGGTGATCGCGTCGCCGTCGAGCGCGCGGTTGACTCTGTAGATCGAATCCGACAGCAGCTTGCGGCCGCGCTCCGCATCGGCATCCGGCCAGAGGAAGGCAATGAGCTGGTCGCGGCTGCGATAGAGGCGTCGCGTCGTAGCGAGGAGCGCGAGCAACGCAATTCGGTGGCGCTGCGCGGCGCGCCCGGTGATCGGGCCCGCCGCGTTGGCGAGCATGCCACCGCCGAACAGCTTCAGCCGATTCGGGATGACGTGTGCACCTGGGGAGGCAGTGGCGAGGGGGAGGGGGAGGGGAAGGTGGCGATTCACTGGCGAGACAGGGGCGAGAGTGTGACGACGGTCGGTGGTGATCATTGGCTCACGAGTACGGCGCACGCGCGGCGGGGACGTCGGCGTGGAGTGCCGGATACAGGTCCACACACACCACAGGGGTCACGTAACATGAAGCGCATTTTTGGGATCATTTGGCTCGGTACGGTGTTATCGGCCGTTGGTATTGCAGCCTGCGGAAGCTCGTCCACCTCGCCCAGCGTGCCGAGCGGCGTTGCAGCGCTCCGCCAGTCGCTCGAGGCCTACTCGAGCTTCACGCTGGCGAAGAACGCCGGCTACGGCACGGCGATCACGGACTGCATGTCGCACGGTGACGACGGCGCCATGGGCATTCACTACGCGAACACGTCGCTGATCGACGGCGTTGCCGATTCGCTCCATCCTGAAGCCTTGATCTATGAGCCGGGCAACAACGGCGAAGTGAGCCTTGTCGGCGTGGAGTTCATCGTTCCCTTTGCCGTCGTCTCCAGACAGTCGACGCCGCCGATGTTGTTCGGACAGCAGTTTTCGCCGAACGACGTATTCGGCGTGTGGGCGCTTCACGTGTGGACGCATCGCAGCAATCCGAAGGGACTGTTTGCCCCGTGGAACCCGCGGGTGCACTGCTGAATTTGGTGGGCAGTATCGTCTGAGTATCGTTCAAGTGGGTTCACCATGAACTTCATCCGATATCTGATCCTGCTGATCCAACCCGAGCGTGGCCGCGCTGTGGTGACAAAAGTCACCACGCCGGCCGCCAGCTCGGCCGCGCGGGCCAATTCGAGCAAATCCGGGGACGTCCCCGCAAGTTCGCCGGGGTTACGGCTGCAGAGCATGCAGCCAACCATATGGAGATCGAAGCATGCGACGTTACGTGATCGAGCGTGATTTGCCCGGCGTCGGGGGATTCTCGCCCGACCAGATCCGGGACGCATCGAAGGCATCGTGCGACGCGGTGCTGGAGGTGGGAGCCGGCATCCAGTGGGAGCATAGCTACCTCACGGGAGATCGTCTCTACTGCATCTATCTCGCGGAGAGCGAGCAGCTGGTGCGCGAGCACGCGAAGCGCGCCGGGTTGCCGGCGAACCGAGTCGTGGAGGTCAAGCAGATCCTCGATCCGGTCAGCGCAAGCTTGCCTGGCCAGTAGAGTTTTCTTGTCTTGCGAGTTGGAGTGCGTGTGCGACGTCTGTTGACTGTTTCAGGTAGTTTGCGAGCCGGCTCGTCGAACGCGGCGCTGTTGTCGGCCGCGGCTCGGCTCGCGCCGGCGGGCGTGGTGGTATCCGCCTACGCGGATCTCGCCGCGCTGCCGGCGTTCAGTCCGGACCTGGAAGAAGGTGCGGCGCCGCTGCCCGCGCCCGTGCTCGACTGGCGGGCGGCAATCGCCGGCGCGGACGCGGTGCTCATCTCGAGCCCCGAGTACGCGCACGGCATTCCGGGCTCGCTCAAGAACGCGCTCGACTGGGTCGTGGGCGGCAGTGAGATCGTCGGCAAGCCGGTGGGTGTGCTCAGCGCGTCGGCGGCATCGCGATTCGCGCATCCGCAGCTCATTGAAGTTCTCAAAACGATGAGCGCGGCGATCGTCCCCGAGGCGACGGTGGTCATCGACATTCCGCGGCGCGGCGTCGATGTCGAGGGGCTGGTGCATGATTCGGCGCTGGCACTGGTGCTGCGCAACGTGGTGGCGGCCTTGCTCGCGAACGCTTCCGCGGGCCAGGGGACGACGATCCGATAGGAGCACGCGTCGTCATGCGGCGCCGCCATGGTTCGCGATCATCCGCATGGCGGGCTCACTGACGACCATCTTGTTGTGGAAGAGCGTGCCCCACCCGATCGGCGTGATGTCGCGGTGCTCGCGCGTCTCGATGAGCTGGCCGTCGGTGTAGATTCGCTCGCGCAGCGACGCGCGTGCATTCGGATTCGCGCCGCGGTCCAGCAGGAGTCGCGCGAATGGCGAGTCGTTCGGCTTTCGCGTGTGGGCCCAACCGCCGGTGAAGTTCCTCCAGAAATTCGCGTAACACACAACCGCGGTGAAGAGCGCGGTGTGCCCGCCGAATCCCTGTGCGTCGACCGCCGCCGGTTGATCGGGATTCATACCTCGCTCGAGCAGCCATTGGGCGATCTCGAGCTCGTCGAACTCTACGCACACATGCAGCAGCGTCACGCCGTCCAGTGAGGTGCGCGGGTACGACTCGTCGTGGCATCCCAGAGACGGCGGAAAAATGTCCGTGTAGCCGAACGTCTGTCTGAGTAGCGCGGGATCGCGCTGCAGATGCCTCTCGAGCAGGTCGACGCGGCCGCGGTGCACGGCCATCACCGGTGTATCGGGAAGCACGAAGCCATGCTCCGCGTACATCTCCAGGATCGCATGCTTGGCGGCCGGGTTTCGGCTGTCTGTCTCGAGCACGACGTCCACCGGCGCGCTCGGCTTTCCGTCTTCATCGTAGACCGTTGCCCCGAGCTCGAACAGCAGCGCCGTGGCCGACGTGCTCAGCGTATACGCGGGGCCGCCGAGCGAGCCGACGCGAGGCACCGGGCGCCCGAGCATCTCGTGGAGCATCCGGGCGGTTCCGATCCTGCTCTGCAGCGCGGCACGTCCGAGCGCCGATTGCAGATCGGTGGCGCCCATCTCGTGCAGCATCGTGATGATCCGGTCGCGGCCGAGATTGGCGGCGTAGGTGAGCGGCGGTCCCCAATTGCTGTTCCGCCGGACCAACGCGTCCTCGTGAAGAACCTGAGGATTCTGTAATACGATCTTGCGCACGGCAGTCGCGTCGTCGCGCCAGATGGCGTCAACCAGCGCGCAGGCGAGCACGAGTCGCGGCCAGCTCGGCGCCTGGTAGCTCCGCGCGAGCACGAGCTGCGCGTCGCCCAGCTTGACCCGCGCGGGGTCGATCGCTTCGGAGTGATACTGCTTCAGGTCGGCGAGCGCGTCCGGGTCGCCTCGCCGGATGGCGCGCAGAAGATCTTTGGCTTGATGCCTGAGCTGATCGAGGTCCGGGCGGACGGGAAGGTGACGGGCGGGCATGACGAGCCTCCTTGGGATGCGCCCGGTGTCCGCTCGTGTCGGGCGAAAAGGAGGTTCGCATGAACCGGCTTGTCGCGACCTACTGATTCAGGTGGACTCGGTCCTTCCCGCGGACAGGAGGCGCCCTGCGCGCCTGCCGCCACGATAGGCCGCCGAGTCCCGAAGGTCAAGCGGACTGGCCGGCCGGTTGGCGCGGGATAAGTTTGCCGTTCGCCAAGTCCGCCCGCGCGATGCCCGCATTGCCGCACGACAACTCCGTCCTTCAAGGATCGATGCGAATCACCATTGCCGCTCTGTCAGCCGCGACGCTGCTCGCCAGCGGTGCCATCGCTCAGGAGCCAAAGGGCGCCGGCACGGTCGCACTCCACGCCGCGCGTGTCATCGATGGGACCGGCGCCGCGCCGATCATCAACGGCGTCGTGGTCGTGACCGACGACAAGATCGTCGCCGTGGGAAAGCAGGGATCGGTCACGATTCCGGCGGGAGCACGGACGATCGACCTCGGCGACGCGACGCTGCTCCCCGGATTCATCGACGCCCACACGCACATCATCGGTCGCCAGCTCGGCGATCCCAAAAAGGACGATGAGCTGGTGCGCGATTACGAGGGACTGGGCGCGATCATCGGCGTGTCCAACGCGCAGAAGACACTGCTCGGCGGCTTCACGACCATTCGCAACGTCGGCGCGCCGAACTTCGACGACATGGCGCTCCGGAGCGCAATCGGCGAGGGCTTCGTGATCGGGCCGCGAATGCAGAACGCCGGTCACGCCATCGGCATCACCGGCGGCCACTGCGACGAGAACGGCTTCCGCCCAGGCCTCATGGACGGCAAACCGGAAATCGGTGTCGCCGACGGCGTCGACCAGGTCCGCGCCGCCGTGCGCTACCAGGCCAAGTACGGCGCCGACGTGATCAAGATCTGCGCGACGGGCGGCGTGCTGTCGGAGGGTGACGCGGTCGGCGTGCAGCAATACACGTACGACGAGATGAAGGCGATCGTCGACGAAGCGACGAAGCTCGAGCGGAAGGTGGCGGCGCATGCGCACGGCACGGAAGGGATCAAGACCGCGGTGCGGGCCGGCGTGGCGTCGATCGAGCACGGCTCGTTTCTGGACGAAGAGGGCGCCAGGATGATGGCGCAGCACGGCACGTTCCTCGTCCCGACGCTCAGCGCGGGCGAGTCGGTCGAGAATCTGGTGAAGGTCGGCGCGCTCAAAGGTCTCCGCGCACAGAAAGCGATCGCCGCCGCGTCGGCCATGCGCAACGGCGTCAAGATCGCCGTGCGCGACGGCGTGCCGATCGCGCTCGGCACGGACGCCGGCGTCGATCCGCACGGCCAGAACGCTCATGAGTTCGTGCTCATGGTCGAATGGGGCGGTATGACGCCGATGCAATCGATCGTTGCCGGAACCATGAACGGCGCCAAGTTGCTCGGCTGGGACAGCCGCATCGGGTCGCTCACCGCGGGCAAGCTCGCCGACGTCGTGGCGGTGCCGGGCGATCCGCTCAAGGACATTCACGTCATGGAGAAGGCGAGCTTCGTGATGAAGAACGGGTACGTGTACAAGAATCAGGCGACGGTGCCGCCGTTGCCGTAGCCGGGCGCTGTCGGTCTTCCGCCACACCACGAAATGATCCGATGATAGTTCCGTGGTTCGGCTCGGCGATCTTCGCGCGTGACCCCTTGCCGCCAAATCGCCGAGCCGAGCATCATATGGTCATGCCTGCGTTGGAACGCCGCCGCTGGACGGCTGCCGAAGTGCGCGCCCTGCCTGAGGAGCCGGGCAAGCTGTACGAGGTCATCGACGGGGAGCTCTTCGTGAGCCCCGGGCCCTCGCTCCCGCACCAGTTCGTGATCTTCGAGCTCATGACGCGACTGCACGCCTACGTCACGCGTGAGCATATCGGCGCGATAGCAGACGGACCGGCGGAGATCGAGCCCGACCCGTACACGCTCGTACAGCCGGACGTCTTCGTCCTTCCGCTCGTCGACGGCCGAAAGCCATTGATCTGGGACGAGTCGCAGCATTTGCTGCTTGCGGTCGAAGTGCTGTCCCCGAGCTCCATGCGCAAGGATCGAGTCAAGAAGCGCGCGCTGTATCAGCAGATGGGCGTCGAGTATTGGATCGTCGACTGGGAGGCGCGGCTCGTGGAGCGATGGCAGCCGACGGATACGCGGCCGGAGATCTTGACCGACACCGTTGTCTGGCAACCCGATTCAGCGCGCGAGCCGCTGAGCATTGACCTCGGGAGCTTGTTCGCGGATGCATTCGGTGAGCGCGGAACCGATCAGCGGGTTTGAATCCGGGCCGTTACGGCCGACTCGACAGCCCGAACATCCCGTTCGTCGCTCGGAATCGGCCGAGCTTCGCGAGCGCGCAGCGAGTCATGCGGCATGCAGTGCGCTGATTCCTGGAGCCGGACAGCTTCTGCAAGGAAGATTCGGCGCAGCCGTCGTGCAATTCGGCACGGTGGCGGCGTATGCGGCTGCAGCGATCGCCTCGGGCAATCCGCGCGCGTTGTGGATCGCGGTCGCATGGAACGTCTGGTCGGCCGTCGACGCGTACCGCCAGGAGCGGGACTGAACGCGCTCCTGGCTTGTCTGGCCAGGCTCTCCTGCGCCTCCCCGATCCGCGCTATGTTCGTCGGTCCGCGATAGCCCGCCTCTCTTCAGGAGCCACGCATGCACGACGAGCTCGATCTCCTCGACCTGACGCAAGCCGACGCCGAGCGGATGGCGGACGCCGAGGGCCTCACCGGACTCGGTCGTCGTGAGTTCGTGTTCCGCACGCTCGTCACTGCCGCGGCGACGACGTTCGGCTTCAGCGCCAAGGTAGTCGCGCAATCGCCGACCGCGCCGACTCCCGGGCAGCAACCGCAACAACCCGCGCTCCCCGAGCTCGGCAACGGGGAACCGCTTTCGTGGACGTTCATGCCGTACCCCGGCGGAACCGGCGCGCTCATGGAGAAGGTCGTTCGCGAGCACGGTCCCGCGGCGTTCACGCGCGCCACGTTCACCGTCACGCCGTGGACCGGTGCGGTGCCGACGTCGCCCGACGAGATCGCATTCCTCCCCGCGCACCGCTTGTCGGCGCTCATCAAGGCGCGCAAGCTCACGTCGACGCAGCTCACGCGGATCTATCTCGATCGCATCAAGCGCCTCGACCCCACGCTCCTCTGCGCGGTGACGATCATGGAAGAGCAGGCGATGGCCGAGGCCGCGCGCGCCGACGCCGAGCTCAAGGCGGGGAAGTATCGCGGTCCGCTGCACGGCATTCCATACGGCGTGAAGGATCTCTTCTCGACCAAAGGCGTGCGCACGACGTGGGGCTCGCGCGATTTCGAGCAGCGCGTGATCGACGAGGATGCGGAGGTCGTCGTTCGATTGCGCGACGCGGGTGCGGTGCTCATCGCCAAGCTCGCGACCGGTTTGTTCGCGCAGGGTGATCAGTGGTACCGCGGCCGCACGAACGATCCATGGGACATTCGCCGCGGATCGAGCGGCTCGTCGGCGGGACCGGCGTCGGCGACGGCGGCGGGATGCGTGGCGTTCGGCATCGGTACGGAGACGTCGGGCTCGATCGTCTCACCGGCGATCGCGTGCGGCGTGAGCGCGCTCCGACCGACATATGGTCGCGTGAGCCGCTCCGGCGGGATGGTGCTCGCCTGGTCGCAGGATCGCGTCGGGCCGCTCTGTCGCACGGCCGAGGACTGCGCGATGGTTTTCAACGCGATCCACGGCGTCGATCCCAAAGACAACTCCACCGTGACGATGCCCTTCCAGTTCGACCGCAATCTCTCGCTGTCGTCGGTGCGCATTGGCGTGGACGAGAGCGCGCCAAAGGAGCTCGTCGACGTGCTGCGCCAACTCGGCGCGCGCCTCTCGCCGATCGGCGCGCGCCCGCGCCTGGCAGGCGGCGGCCTCGGCGTGGAATCCGCGGCGGCGTTCGACTTCTATGTGAAGATGAAAGCCAGGGAGCTGGGGATCGATCTGGCGTCGATTCCGGAGCCGGCGCCAGGGCGCGGAGGTTTTGGGGGCGGCGGCCGTGGCGACACCACGGCGCGTGGCGGAGTGGCGCCTGCCGGGGCGCCGACCGGCGGCGGGCGCGGCGCTGGTGGAGATCCCGGCAATCCCACGGGCATGGCCACGCTCACGCGCTGGACGAACGGGCGATTCGGCCGCGGATTCGAGTTCGTTCAAGCGCAGCGACGGCGCTACGCGCTCATCACCGAGATGGCCGCGCTGCTCAAGGATTTCGACATGTACGTCCCGGGGCAGGGGAACGACATTGGTCTGCACGCGCAGACGGGTCATCCGTGCGTGGTGCTGCCGTACAAGTTCGAGCCGCCGCCGGCGGGGCGGGGTGGGCGCGGCGCGGCGGCGGCGGATAGCACGCCGCCGGTGCAGTACAACCCGCAGCCGATCTGCACGGTGATCGCCGGCAATCTCTACCAGGATGACAAGATCCTCTCGGTCGCGCATCAGTACCAGATGCGCACCGAGTGGCATACGAAGCATCCGGCGATTTGAGGGGCGGGGACAGGGGCCATTGCCCTGTACCGTGGCTACGCCTCGCGCGTCAGGCGGCTTCGCTCCAATTGCTCGATGAGCGTCGCTCGGTCGGTCGCCGGTTCCTCGCACGCGTAGTTCCGGCACACGTACGCCGTTGCATGCCCGTCGCGCGCCGTGCGGCCTTCGAGCAGGGCGATGCCGTCATCCGGGGCGCCTCCCGCCAGCACGAGCGACGGCACGTACTGCTCGGCTGCTGCCCGGTCGAGCGCGCGAAAGTCCGCCGACGCGCGATCGCCCACGATCGCAAGCTCTACCGCGCCGTTGATCAACATGTCGGCGACGCCGAGCATGTGGCCGCACGCCGACGGATATCGGGCAATCGCCGCGGCGAGCGTCTCGACGACCCACGTCGCGCGGCGCCGCGCGTCGACATCGTGCAACAGCTCGGCGAGCCGCACGAGCAACTCCGTGGCGAGTGAGGTTCCCGACGGCGTCGCGTTGTCGGTCACCTCGCGTGGACGCGTGATGAGCTGCTCATGGTCCGAGGCGGTATCGTAGAACGCGTTCGTGGCATCGTCCCAGAATTGCTCCACCATCGAGTCGCCGAGCTCGCGCGCGCGGTCGAGCCACGCGCGATCGAAGGTGAGCTCGTAGAGCGCGAGCGCCGCCAGACCGAGCGACGCGTGGTCCTCGAGATATCCGGCGATTCGCGCGCGACCGTTCTTGAACGAGCGAAAGACCCGGCCATCGCGGAGCAGGGCGTCGAACAAGAACGTCCCGCTCTCGATCGCCACGTGCCGGTACGCGTCGTCGTCGAACGCGCGGGCGGCCTCGGCGATCGCGCGCACCATCAGGCAGTTCCACGCGGTGAGGATCTTGTCATCGCGACCCGGCCACACGCGTGCTTTCCTGACCTCGTACAGCCTGGTGCGGCCGCGGCGGACGATTTCGTCCAGATCGTCCTCCGACATGCCGAACTGCCGCGCGAACGCGCGCGGGTCGGAGACCGCGACGAAGAGAATGTTTCGGCCCTCGAAATTCCCGTCGGGCGTGACTCCCCAATAGGCGCGCAGGATGGCCGCGTCGTCGCCGAGCACATCGCCGAGCTCGGATTCGGACCAAACATAGAACTTTCCCTCGTGCCCCTCGCTGTCGGCGTCGAGCGCTGAATAGAAGCCGCCTTCCGGCGAGCGCATCTCGCGCAGCGTCCAATCGATCGTGTCACGCACCACGCGCTCGATCTCGCGGTCTCTCGTTGCCTGCCAGAGGTGCGTACCGAGTGAGATCAAAAGCGCGTTGTCGTAGAGCATTTTTTCGAAATGGGGCACGAGCCAGCGCACGTCGGTCGAGTAGCGGGAAAATCCTCCACCGATCTGGTCGTAGATCCCTCCGCGCGCCATCTGCCGGAACGAATGCCTCGCGATGTCGAGCGCGTGCTCAGGGCCGCCGCGCGCCCAGTGGCGAACGAGAAAGTCGAGCGACATCGTTTGCGGAAACTTTGGCGCGCCGTTGAAGCCGCCGTTCCGCGCGTCGTACTGCTCGGCGAGCGTGCGGAAGGCGCGGTCGAGCAGCTCGCCGTTGAGCGCCCCCGCGCTGCGCGTGGCTTCGTGCGTGACCTCGTACATCTCGCGCACCGACGCCGCGCTTCGCGCGACATCGGCGGGGCGGTTGCGATAGGCGTCGGAGACGGCGGTGAGGATCCGCGTGAACGACGGCATTCCGAGCCGCTCTTCCTTCGGGTAGTAGGTGCCCCCGTAGAACGGGACACCGTCCGGGGTGAGGAAAACGGTCATCGGCCAGCCGCCTTGGCCAGTCATGGCTTGGACCGCTTGCATATAAATGGCGTCGATGTCGGGCCGCTCCTCGCGATCGACTTTGATGTTGACGAAGCGCTCGTTCATCACCGCGGCCGTCGCGTCGTCCTCGAACGACTCGTGCGCCATGACGTGGCACCAGTGGCAGGCCGAGTAGCCGACGCTCAGGAGGATCGGCTTGTTCTCGACCTTGGCGCGCTCCAGCGCTTCGGGCGACCACGGATACCAGTCCACCGGATTGTCGGCGTGCTGCAGCAGGTACGGGCTGGTCTCGTGCGCCAGGCGATTGGGCATTGTGAGAAGCGACCGGGGTCGTCAGTTTGTCGGCAATCCGTACGCCGATGCCGCGCGTCCACTGATTCCCCAAACATACTCGCGTTGCCTCGCTCGACTTCTCGTACTCCGTCGCGCGTGCCGCCGCGTCCGGCGCACGCGCAGCCCGTGGAGCGGCGCGCATTGCTCGCCCGCATTCCGTGGTGGGCCGTCGCGATCACGCTGCTCGTGATCCTCACGGCGGCATTCGTCGTCGATCCGGTCCGTGACGCGGCGACGCTGCAGAGCGTGGGCGAGGCGCGGCTCAGCCAGCCTGCCGCATACATCGCGATCGCGCCGCTCTCCAACGTGCTCGATACGATCACACTGCTCTCGATTCCCCAGCACATCGCGATCATGCTGTGGACGATCGTGCTCTTTGGCATCTGGCGTGTCCGCCGGTCGCGTCGCGGGACGAGCGCGCTCCGCGAGTTGCGCGCGGCCGCGCTGTTTCTCGCCGCGCTCGTGTTCGTCTACGCGCTCGCCGCCCTGTTGCCGCGGCCAATGGCGAGTCTCGCGCTCTCCGACGACACCGTGCTCGCCGTCGACTTCCACTCGCACACCAAGTATTCGCACGACGGGCGGATGGGCTGGACGGAAGACGACGTGCGCGCGTGGCACCGCGCGGCCGGTTTCGACGTTGCGTACGTCACCGACCACGCGACGCTCGAGGGCGCGGAGCGGGGCATCGCGGTCAATCCGCGGCTCGCCGGCGAAGGCACGCTGCTCATGCAGGGGCTGGAAGCGTTCTATCAGGGCGAGCACGTCAACATCCTGAGCGCGGGCCGCCGCTTCAAGGGCCTCACTACCGCGGACCTCAGGAACGTGGACGAGCAATCGCTCGCGCTGGCGAGCTTTCTTCCCGCGACATCGCCGGTGCTGCTCGAGACGATTCCCGGCAAACTCGATCGCATTCCTCGCACGCCACGAGGCGCGCCCGGCGTACAGGCGATCGAGATCGTCGACGGATCGCCCCGCGGGTTGACGCAGGGACGGCGCGATCGCGCGCGCATCGTGCACATCGCCGACAGCCTCAACCTGGCGCTCGTGACGGGATCGGACAATCACGGTTGGGGGCGCGCGGCGCCGGGATGGACGCTCGTGCGCATTCCGGGCTGGCGCGGCATGACGACCGACTCGCTCTCGCTTCGCATCGAGGACATTTTGCGCGTGGGACGGCGCGAGGCGACTCGCGTCGTCGAACGCCGAGTGGCGCCAGGGACGGATGCGATCGAGCTCGCGTTCGCCGCGCCCGTAATTGGCTGGGAGATGCTCGCCGCGCTCTCCGCCGACGAACGCATCACGTGGATTCTCTGGACGTGGGCGATCGTGATCGCGATTCGCGGCTTGCGTGCGATGCGCGCGCGTCGCGCGGCGCCTGCGTGACGGTGTGACCTCGCCCGATACGACGAACACCGACCGCCGTTGGCGAGTCGCGGTCGTCGTCGTCACCGCCGCGGCGCTCGTCAGACTCGCGCTCGCCGCGGTGGTGCCCGTGCTGCCGGACGAAGCGTATTACTGGGAGTGGTCGCGGCGACTCGCGCCCGGCTACTTCGACCATCCGCCTGGCATCGCGCTGGTGATTCGCGCCGGGACCGCGCTCCTGGCGCCGATCGGCGCCGCGGCGACCGGCCTTGCCGTACGCCTCGGCGCGGTCGTCTGCGGATGGATCGCGGCGCTGGCGACGATCGGCATCGCGCGGCGGCTGGCGGGCGACAGTGGCGCCCTCCGCGCCGCCATTGTGATCGCGTGCATTCCGCTCGCCGCGGCCGGCCTCGTGCTCGCCACGCCCGACGCGCCGCTGCTCGCCGCCACGGCGGTGACGCTCTACTGCGTGGTGCGCGCGCTGCGGCATGCGCCCGGCACGTCGGCGGCGTTTCGCTGGTGGGTCGCTGCCGGAATTGCGCTCGGCGCCGCGTTCGTATCGAAGTACACGTCGGTCTTCGTGCCGGCCGGAGTTGCCGTCGCGATGCTGCTACGGCCCGAGCTGCGCGCACGCTTTCGCGAGGCGGGACCGTACGTGGCGGCACTCGTCGCGCTGCTCGTCGTTTCTCCCGTGCTCGTCTGGAACGCGCATCACGGCTGGATTTCGGTCGTCCACCAGCTTCGTCACGGGTTATCGGCACCGCGCGGCTCGGCGCTCCTCGCGGCGTGGCGGCACGAGGGCGACTTCTTTGGCGGGCAGGCCGGGCTCGCGTCGCCCATCCTGTTCGTGATGCTCGCCATCGCGAGCGGGCGCGCGCTCGGCCGGCGGGCCAGCGGCGCCGCGTTCATGCTGGCCGTCGTATCAGTTCTCACATTCGGGTTCTTCGTGTACAGCGCCACGCGGCAGCGGGTCGAACCCAACTGGCCGTCACCGGCGTACATCCCGGCGATCGCCCTGCTCGCGACCATGCGCTGGAGCGTTGCCGGCGAGCGCTGGTTTCGCGGCGGTGTCGCGCTCGCCGCGCTCCTGTCGGCCGTGATCTACGCGCAGGCGTTGGCGCCGATTCTGCCGATTGCCCCGGCGCGCGACCCGATCGCCCGAGCCTTCGGCTGGCCCGAGCTGTCGCGCTCCGCTGACGCCGCGGCGCGCGCGGCGACCGCCGCCTCGGGCGCCGCCACGTGGATGGCCGGTGACCGATACCAGGAAGCCGCCGAGCTCGCGTTCCACGTGGAGTCGCATCCGACGACGTTCGCGCTCAACATGGCCGGCCGTGCGAATCAGTACGATTTGTGGCCGCGTTTTTCCGATCGCGCGCGCAGCGGCGACAATCTGCTTCTCGTGCTCGACGATTCCGACAAGCCGCCCGGGCCCATAGAAACCCTTGCGCCGTTCTTCGCCGTGCTGCGGCGCGGCGATCGGGTCGTGCTGCGGCGCGCGGGTCGAGAGATCGCCGCGCGCCGCCTCTGGCTCTTAGTCGGTTGGGTCGGCGCCTGGCCCACGGCCCGTTAGGGCCGCATCGATCGGCGTCTCGCCGCTGCGCTGCGACACGCGAACCCGCTCGAGCAGTTTGAGCAGCTGCCGCTGCTCGGCGTCGTCGAGGTCGCCCACCGCGACGTCGTCCGCCAGGCGCATTGCCTCGTCGAGCTGATCGAGCGTCTCGAGTCCCCGATTCGTGATGTGGCACAGCACCTGGCGCCGGTCGGGCGAAGAACGCTCGCGGCGAGCCAGGCCGGCGGTCTCGAGCTTGTCGAGCAGGCGCGTGATGCCGGGCGCCGCGTGGATCATGCGATCGCGGATGACGAGGGTGGGAATGCCCTCGTCTCCGGCGCCGCGGAGGATGCGTAGCACGTTGTACTGCTGGACGGTGATGCCCGACTGCGCGACGACCTGCGCGAAATGCCGCTCGATGAGCGCCGCCGTTCTGAGAATACTCACGGCGACCTCTGCCTTCACCGAGTGAAACGGGCGTCGCTGAACGATTTCCGCCTGGATGCCCCCTCCTTCTCCCCCGTCCTCGTCGTCGTGCGACGTCACCGTGCACCTCGTGCGCCCGCGTGCATCACCTCGGTCAAGCCTCCTCCACTGTTACCGGTTTGCGCGATTGCATGATGATAGACGCCGAACCGGATTGGCGCGAGGACTAGCGGGCAGTCACGAGGTGCATCACGTGTCTCGACGCGAGCGAGTTGCGTCGCCCGGCCGTCCCTCTCAGCTTGTTCCTCATGCCGCTTGCCAAAGACATCGACGCGTACCTCGGCGCGAATCGCGACCGCGCCCTCGACCAGCTGTTCGAGCTCCTTCGAATTCCGAGCGTGAGCGCCCGGTCGGAACACAACAGCGACACCGCCAGAGCCGCCGACTGGGTCGCCGATTCGCTTCGCGCGATCGGGCTCTCGGCGTCGATCCGTCCAACCAAGGGCCACCCGATCGTGCTCGGGGAATGGCGCAAGGCTCCTGCGGGCGCGCCTACGGTGTTGATCTACGGTCACTACGACGTCCAGCCCGCCGAACCGCTCGAGCTGTGGGACAGCCCGCCGTTCGAGCCGTCGCTGCGCGACGGGAAGATCTTTGCCCGCGGCTCCGTCGACGACAAAGGCCAGCTCTTTCTGCACGTCAAGGCGCTGGAGGCGCATCTCTCGACGCGCGGCACGCTGCCGCTGAATGTCATCGTGCTGGCGGAAGGCGAGGAAGAGGTCGGGAGCGACAATCTCGCCGGCTTCATCGAGCAGAACGCCAAGCAGCTCGCGTGCGACGCGGTCGTCATCTCCGATTCGTCCATGTTCGCGCCTGGCCTGCCATCCATTCTGTCGTCGCTGCGCGGCCTGGCCTATTTCCAGATCGACGTACAGGGGCCGTCGGTCGACCTGCACTCCGGCAGCTACGGCGGGGCGGTGATGAACCCGGCGATGGCGCTCTCCCGCATTCTCGCCACGATGCACGATGCCGACGGGCACATCGCGATTCCCGGATTCTACGACAAGGTCCGCGACTGGGGCGACGACGCGCGCAAACAGATTCGCGGCCTTCCCTTCAAGGACGAGAGCTTCCGCGAGGAGACCGGGTCGCCGTCGCTCGTCGGCGAAAAGGGCTACTCCACGCTCGAGCGTCTGTGGATGCGGCCAACCTGCGAGGTGAACGGGCTGCTGAGCGGCTACACGGGCGAGGGCGCCAAGACGGTGCTTCCGGCCAAGGCGATGGCCAAAGTGAGCTGCCGGCTCGTGCCCGACCAGGATCCCCGGGAGATCGAGCGGCTGATGCGCGCGCACGTTCAGCGCGTGACGCCGCCCGGCGTGACGGCGACGGTCACGCCGCTCCACGGAGGCAATCCGTGGCGCGCCGATCTGAGCGGTCCGATCTTCGACGCCGCGCGCCGCGCGCTCGCGACGGCCTTCGATCGCGAGCCGGTGATCACGGGCGAGGGCGGCTCGATTCCGGTCGTCGGAGACTTTCAGAGAATCCTCAACGCGCCGGTGTTGTTGGTCGGCTTCGGACTCCCGGGGGAGAACGCGCATGCGCCGAACGAGTGGCTGAGCGTGGACAATTTCTTCAATGGGACGAGGGCGATGGCGGCGTTATGGGACGAAATCTCGACTTGAGTGCTCAGGCCTCAGGTTGACGGTCTGGTTCCCGGCTCCTCAAACTGGCATCTCACCCGCGATGGCGAGACCAGCATCGAGGCGTCAGCGTCGAGACGTCGGACGTGGGGAAGCCACACCAGGGGCGTGAACTGCCCGGGCGTCGTTCCGCTGTTCGGTTGGCTTTCGCACGCCTGAGGCCTCGATGCTTTATGCTCGATGCTGGACTCGCTCGAGCGGGTGAGATCTTAGCCGAGCCTCGAGATGTCGACCGTCAAACCAAGATCTCGACCGTCAGCCCGAGCTCTCGACCGTCACGCCGAGCCCTCAGAATCTCCACTCTCTGACCACGAATCCCCCGTACGCCTGTACGGTTCGGTACGGCTGCGAATTCAGGCGAGGTTCTCTGAGGAGGATCCTGGGCTCGAAGGTGGCGTTGAAGCGCCAGCCATCCGCCGTACGATGTTCGATCGAGGCGCCGAGCCGGCCGGCCTGCTCCTGGCCGCTCACGAACGTTCGCGGGTTGATATACTTGCCCGCCTCGAACTTGGTCTGCGTGAAGAAGTTGCCGATGCTTCGGCCGGGGCCCGACCCGATCTCGGTCGGGACGTCGCCGGGCGTGATGTCGAACACGTCGGTGCCGAAGGTGCGACCGGCCTGGATCTCGACCTGCTGCACGGCCACGCCGAGCGCCACGCCGGCCAGACGGCGCATGGCCGCCTGCGCGCCCACGCCGAACAGGTCGAGCGTCGCCGCCGAGCCGGCGATGCTCGACGACGTGAAGGCGAGCAGCGACGTCGTCGACTGACCGAAGGCGAGTAAGCTCAAGAGCTCCGACTGGGTCTTGGGTGGCTGGGCGTCGCTCTCCAGCGAGAGTCGCGGACGGCGCATCGTTCCGCCGATCACGACCCTGATGTTGATCGCGCCGCGCGCCGGGACCTCGACCTCGTACTCACCCGTGACCTGCAGTGTCGGATTGATGTCGGAACTTCCGATGAACATCGCCGAGCCGCGCTTGATCTGAAAGCGCTTGCTCATGAACCGATACTCGCCGCGTTCCGTCGTCACCACGCCCGTGAGCGACAGCGACTGCGCCTGCTGGCGCACGATGATCGGCTGGTCGGTGTAGATCTCGACGTTCGCCTCGCGGTTGCGAACCCACGTGTTGTGACGGACGGCCACCGTCACTTCCGTGCGCAGGTTGGCGACGAGCGGAGACGTTGCTGGAAACAGCGCCTGGTCGGTCGTGACCGCGGTGTCGAGCACGTTGAACAATGCCGGATCACCGGCGCCGATGAGGTGCCGCCCTGTTGGCTCGGGCGCGTAGATCACGCCCTGCGTGATCGTCGCCGCGCCGCTCAGGTATGCGTTGCGGAATGGGCCGGTGAGCGCGAGGCCCGCATCCACCTGCAGCTTGCCCCAGTTGTTGTTCAACAACTCGGCGCCGCCCGACACCAGATACAGATTGAACGCCGGCTCGCGCCAGGTGCCCACGGCGAGCGTGCCACGCAACTGCACGGGTCCATTGGCCCAACCGGCGATCGAATCGATGTAGACCGTGTCGTTCGCCATGCGCACGTCCGCGACGATGCTTCGGAGCGTTGCGCCGGTCGAATTGATGGTCGTCGTGCCGTTTCGGAGAGTCATCGCGCCGACGAGCGATGGCCGACGAAGCGTTCCGCGCATCGCCACCCGGCCCGCGGCGTGCCCGTGCACATTGGAGACGACGTCGGTCGCGTACGCCACGAGATCGATCGGTAGACTGTCGCCCACGACGTCCACCGACATTGGTGCGTCGATGAGCCGCGGACCGGTCACGCCACTGAACGCCAGATTAATCGGCAGCCGTGCGTCGACGGTCGTCATCGGCTTGCCGTTGTCGCGCACCGCGTCGAGATGCGAGACGAGCGATCGATCGGCGTAGCCGAAGGTGCCGAGCAGCTCGGGGACAGGCGTGCCGTTCCAGGTGGCGCGCACGACGCCGAACGCGCCGTGGAACGCCGGATCGTGCGTCGTGCCGGTCATCGCGCCATGAAGCGACATGATGCCGGTCAGATTGACGTCGGACTGCAGAATGTCGGAGACGTTCGAGATCGGGAACTCGTCGACGTCGAGGGTGAAGTTGGCCACGCCGCTGGTCGGCAAGAGCCCGTTCGCGTACAGCCGGCCACGTCCACGGTTGCGCAGCTCGAAGTCGACGACGCGAATGCCGGGGCCGCCCCAGGCCACGGTCGAGGGATGCGGCATCGACCAGTACGCGGTATCGAACCGCAGCGTCATGTCGGCAAGGTGCAGCTCGCGGTGATCCGGATGGAACACGTAGTCCGCCTTCGCCGCGTACTGACGCGTGCGGTCCTGCGTCACCACCATCTCGACGTGTCCGCCGGGCGTGCCGTAAGTGAGCCGCGCGCTCACGGTGTCGAACGCGAAACCCATCGCGCTCACGTTGTCCGCGTCGAGACCGACGGCGAGCTTGGCTTGCGGTGTGCGCGCGTTGGTCCAGACGTACTCGCTCCGGAAGCTCCGGATAGAGTTGCCGCGCGCCACGATCTGCTCGCCTGCAGCTCGCCCGCGCAAGTCAAAGTCGTAGATGTTTCCGTGAAGCGTGCCCGCGGCGGCCAGTCGGCCCGATACCGTGTCGCGAGGCACCGGCTGCGGCGCCTTCACAACGAGCCCGGGGCCGGCCCGGCCGCTGATCATTCGCTCCATCTCGGTGGCGCGCGCCACGCGCGCCGAATCTTCTCTGGCGCGGCGCACGGCGCTCGCCGTCACACCGGGTCGCGGAGGCACGGGCGTCGGCGCGCCGGCGGTGCGAGGGAGCCAGCGATTGAACGCGCCGAGCGAGTCGGTGGCGACGTTGTACGTCAGCGCGCCGCTCCGTCCTAGAGCAAGCCCGAACGATCCCGACGCGGTGGCCGTGGTATGCGCGCCGTGCGCGTATAGCCGCTGCACGTCGGCCACTCCGTTGGCAAGCCGCAATCGCACGGCCATCGTGTCGACCGCGATGCTATCCCAACGCGACGTCGAGAGATCGGCGGCGAGCGACGCGCGCATCGTCGCCAGTTGAGTACCGCGCCCGTTGACGCGCGCGTTGGCGGTGAGCGAAGTGACCGGAGCCTTGCTGTCGATCGTGCGCAGGTTAAGTGTGTAGAGCGACGCTGCGAGGTCGTAGCCCTTGGCGCGGCTCGCCAGATCCAGCGTGCCGCGCACGTCCAACCGCCCACCATCAGGCAGCGCGAGATTGCTGGCGACGCGCAGATCGCTGAGTGCTCCCGTGACGTGCACCGGTCCGGTGGCGGTGCCTTGCAGTCCGGCGGCTGGAAAGAAGCGTCCGACTTCTAGGAGCGAAATCGGGTGCGCCCTGACGTCGACGTCGAATCGCCTGCCTCCGGCAAGACTGATCTGCGCCGTGCCGTCGACGGCGGAGTAAGCGCCACGATCGTTGTGATCCAGGTTCGCCACGATCGACAACCGCGTGGTCGTGGATCCGTTCACCGTCGCGGCGCCCGTCAGCTGACCGTCGATCGGGAGGCTCGGATACCACCGGCGCGCCATCGCCACCTGGAGGGGCAATAGGCGCACATGCAGATCGGTCGCGCGCACGCCGCCGCCCTCGAGGAATCCAACGCCGCCATTGGCGATCAACCGGTTTCGCCCCGAGCGCTGCTCGTCGAACGTGACGTCGCCATTCACCTGCATGGCGTGCCGTCCTCCGCTCACGATCGCACGGCCGGAGGCGACCCCGCGCACCGGGGATCGGAATCCCGAGATGAGTTGCTCGAGCAGCCGCGTGTCGATGCTCGAGAAGCGGACGTTGGTGTCATGCAGCGCGATCGTGTCAGTGAGCGTGATGCCGAAGCCCCCGGCGATGTGCGCCTGGCCGATCGAGATGTCGGTGTTCGTGAACGTGTAATCCTGCGCCGCTCCACGCCATTTGAGCGCCAGATCGAGCGCGCCGTGGCCGTTTGCCGGAAGGCGCGGATAGATCCAGCGCATGTCCGCGAAGCTCGCCGGATCGCTGTGCACGTTGAGCGACATGTCGCCCGTATTCAGCACGTAGCTCCCGTTCCCGGTCGCCGTGGAGTTCGGGAGTTTGACGAGCGCGTCCTGCCACCAGAGCGAATCGTTGTTGAAGCGAAACGCGCCGACCAGGTTGCGCACGACCGCCGCGGGCGGCCGGAACGGGTACGCCACCATCGACAGCGACGTGACTTGCGCCAGCCGATACTTGTACGAGGGGTCGGCGAGTCTGAGCAGCGGCAGTGTGCCGTTCACCGAGTCGAGCTGCACCGTCTTCTGGAAGCCACCGGGCACGCGATTGATCAGAAGCCGTGTCCCGCCGCCCAGCGCTTCACGGATCACGCTGTCGCGCGCCGGGGGTTTGAGGTGCTCGCTCGGATTCCACGGCGTGCGGACGATCAACTGTGCGCCGACGACGCGCGCATTCGTAAAGAGAATCCAGTCGCCCCAGCCGGGAGGCTGGCCAGCCGGTTTGCGAATCGTGTCGCGCGGAAAGATGTTCTGCCAGTTCCACTTTCCATGCGGCGGACGATCGAGCACGATGAGCGGACGCACCACCTCGGCGTTATTGAGCCAAACGCGCTTGCGCAGAAACGACAGCACGGCGTAGTCGGCGCTGAACGATTCGACGGCCACGAACGGCTTGCCGGCGCTGTCGGTGATCGTGAGATCGTGGACGGTCATACCGGTGAGCAGATTGCCCGAGAGCCGGCCGATCGTCGCGCGGCCGTGGATCATCCCGTTCAGCGCGTTTTGCGCATAGCGCCGCGCGCGCTCGCGACCCCAGTCGGTGCCGGTGAGCACGAGCGCTGCGATGATCGCGATCAGAATGAGACAGGAGATGAGCGCCGCGCCAACGAGGATGCCGCGGCGCCAGTTGAGCGGCGCGCCGGGCGGCGCGCCGCCGGGCGACACGGACAAGGTGCGGTCCGATGCGTCGCGCTTGTCGCCCTCAGCGCCCTCGCGCGGACCGCGCCAGGCGACCATCAGTACGCTTCTCCGATCGAGAAGTGGAGCACGAGCCTGTTGAGCAGCGTCTTGCCTTGCACGTATTGCCGGGTCCTGCTGAGCGGCACGATGCGCACACGGCCGGTGCTGTCCGGAACCGCGGTGACGACGCCGAGGTCCTCGGCGCGATTCGGATTGATCCCGATGTCGAACCGGATCGGGCCGACCGGCGACTCGTAGCGCAGACCGAAGCCCGGCGTGACGGCGGCGGTCCCCTTCACGAAGTTGCTGATCGTCTGCAGTCCACGGATTCTGCCTGATCCGACGATTCCGCCGTCGACGAACACGGCGCCGACGAAATGGCGGAATGTCTCGCCGAGCGGCAGCGGCACACGGTACTCCACGCTGCCTTCGATCAGCGACGTGCCGCCGAGCGGCTGCGGCACGAAGTCGACCGCCGACAACTTTGCGGAGTTCGGGTCGCAGAACTGCGCGCCGCCCATCGTGGCCGCGCACCGTCCGCCATTGATCCCGCTCGTCGTGTCCAGCCGCGACGCGTCGATCGTCAGGATGCGCGGCCCCAGCTGATTCTCAGCGTAGCCGCGCACCGAGTTGGCGCCGCCGGCGTAGAAGCGCTTACGCGGATGTAGCACGCCGCTGTCGGTGCTCGTGCCCAGGGCGCGCACCCATCCGAGTCGCAGATGCGCGGAGTAGACTCGCTGCGTGCCGCTCTTGTGACCGTAGATCGCCCCGTCGAAGAACGCCCGGTTGTAGCGGTAGTCGGACAAGGTGTAGGCCGACGCGTGCTCGAGGTCGAGACGGGCGACGTAGCCCTTGGTCGGCGAGAACGGAATGTCCGACCGGTCGACAAACCCCGTGAGCGTGAGCGGCGACAGTGATTGGTGCGACCGCAGTGCGCCGATGGTCGAATGGTCGCAGACGCCGAAGTTCACGCAGAAGTACACGTCGCTCGCGTCGACGCGATTGATCTCGTAGTGATAGTTGAGGCTCGCCGGCGCGCGAGTGCGGAGCACGTGCGTGAACGTGCCCTGCGCGCCGTACCCGCGGTCGATGAACACGCCGGGGTTGATGCTGCGGTGCGTGAACGCGCCGAACCCGAGCTGATCGGCGGGCCGGCGCAGGAACGCCGGCTGCTTGAAGTCGATGCTCGCCGTGTAGGTGGGCTGCAGGAACGGCGTGAGGTTGTTGGTGTCCGGGACCTCGGCGGCAACGTCGCGGAAGAAGCCGCGTCCCTGGAGCGAGCTGGCCAACAGGTTGCCGACGGTGGCGTCGAGATCGAGCCGTCGCGCGCCCCCAAAGATGTTGTAGCTCGTGTAGTGCGACTGGAGCTGCACGAAGTCGACGTTGCTGATGCCGGGACCGACGCGCGCTTCGTGCATCGGCGCTTCGGTAACGTCGATCAGCACGTTCTTCACGCTGTCGTACTGCGGCGGCACGTCGATCGCCACCAGCCGGAACAGGTTCGATTCGTAGAGATTCCGCTGGCTCTCGAGCACGTCGGATTGCCGGTACAGGTCGCCCGTCTTGAACGTGAGCGAATTCCTGATCGTCGAGATGTCGACCTGCTGGTTGCCGGCGATCGTGATCTTGCCGATGGTCGTGCGCCGGTTGGGCGTGAGCCGCACTTCGACGTCGCCCTGCCGTGTCGCCGTATCCACCGTGACCAGCGTGTCGACGACCGCGTCGCCGTAGCCCAGGTCCCAGAGCTTGTTCTGGAACAGGACGCGCATCGAGTCGAGTCGCACGAGGTCGAGCGGATCGTTGGCGTGCAGCATCGTGAGACTGTTGCGCGTCTTGTTGCTGATCAGCGTCGAGTCGTAGGTGATGGCGATCTTGCGAACGACGGTGGGCTCGTTC
Source organism: Gemmatimonadaceae bacterium (assembly GCA_035493635.1). GTDB lineage: Bacteria > Gemmatimonadota > Gemmatimonadetes > Gemmatimonadales > Gemmatimonadaceae > JAQBQB01. The sequence goes on from DATJHY010000127.1 coordinate 29,078, forward strand.
TCGTGCACGGTGAACGTGACGTGCACCTGCTTGTCGCCCGATTTGACGACCGCCGTGTCCACGGTCGCGTCGCGATAGCCGTGCTTCCAGTAATACAGCCGGATGCGGAGCACGTCGCGGCGGAATTCGTCCTCGTTCAGGTAATACTTGTCGTGGAACGTGGGCGAATGGCTGATGAGGCAGAACACCTCGATGACGAGGCTTCTGCATTTCGACGCACGGGTCGAGATGCTCCGCGAGAGGTCATGGTAATCGACGTTCTTGACCCCTGTGATATCGAGCTTCCTGACTTCCGGCGCCTCGCGTTGCTGGTCTTGTGTGTTCTGGGCGCGGGACAGGGACGGCACGATGAGGAGCCCCAGACCGAACGCCCATGCGGTAGCGCGACGCATGGCATTGGGGGATGAAGCAAAGGCTAGACCGGAGGCGGTATGGATGGGTCCGGTGGGCCGGCAGGGCGGTGGGGAGCGCGTCGCTTCGCGCCGCGCGGTGGGGGGTTGCAGCGACAGCCTGCGATGACTGCGTTCCGGGATACGACGTTGACGCGCCGAAGGCGCTCCCAACGCGAGGGGGCGAAGCCCTCGATGCTTCCCACCGCGCGGCGCCGAGCGCCGCGCTCCCCACCGCCGCGAAGCGGCTCCCCACCACGAAGTCCTAGATCTTCCTCACCTCATCCCGCGGTCCCACGCGCAGAAAATCCTCGCCGGGATTGATGAACCTGTCCCGCTCCGCCCCGTACTGCTTCTCGTACAACTGCCGATACCGCCCACCGAGCGCGATGAGCTGCGGGTGCGTGCCGCGCTCGACGATCTGACCGCTCTCCAGCACCAGAATCTGATCCGCGCTCTCCACCGTCGAGAGCCGGTGCGCGATCACGAAGGTCGTGCGGCCATGGCGGAGCGACCGCAGGCCGTCGCGGATCATCGCCTCGCTCTCGCTGTCCAGGCTCGACGTGGCCTCGTCCAGGATCAGAATGCGCGGGTCGGCGAGTACCGCGCGCGCGATCGCGACTCGCTGGCGCTGTCCGCCCGAGAGCTTCACGCCTCGCTCGCCGACCACCGTGTCGTAGCCCTTTTCGAACCGATCGACGAACTCGTCGCAGTGGGCCACGTGTGCCGCGGCATGGATCTCCTCCTTCGAGGCGCCCGGTTTGCTGTACGCGATGTTCTCGGCGATCGTGCCGTCGAACAGAAAGTTGTCCTGCATCACGACGCCGACATGCGAGCGGTACTCGTGGAGCTTCACGCTCGAGATGTCGTGGCCGTCGACCAGTACGCGGCCGCTCTTGGGGTGATTGAACGCCATTACCAAGCCGATCAACGTGCTCTTGCCGCCGCCACTCGCCCCAACCAGCGCGGTCGTGGATCCCGCCTCGGCGCAGAACGACACGTCGCGCAGCACGGGCACGTTCGGCACGTACTCGAAGCCCACGTGCTGGAACTCGACGCGTCCTTCGACTTCGGCCATCGCTTCCTTTTCCGCGTCCGCCTGATCCTCGGTCGTCATGTCGCGGATTTCGCGGATGCGATCGAGGCCGGCAAACGCCTCGCTCACCTGCGTGCCGATCGACGCGATCTGGACGAGCGGCGCGGCCATGAGTCCTACGAGGAACACGTACGTCACGAAGCTGCCGAGCGTCATCGTACCGCCGAGGATCGCGCGGCCCCCGATGACGATCATCAGCACGCCGATCAAGCCCGTGATCACGGCCGTGCCGGCGCCAACGGCCGACGTGCCCGTGATCGTCGCCGCGATGTTGCGGAGCAGGCGGTGGACGCCCTTGGCGAACACCAGCCGCTCGCGCGGCTCGGCGACGTAGACCTTCACGAGGCGTATGCCGCCGATCGTTTCGGTGAGACGGCCCGTCACCTCGGCGTTGATCACGCTCCGCTCGCGGAACATCGGCCGCAGCCGCTTGAACGCGATCGTCATCATCCCGCCGAACGCGAGCAGCACGAAGAGCGTGGCGCTCGTGAGCTTCCAGTTCAACCAGAAGAGCGCGACCAGCGCCATGACCGCCGTCATGATCCCGCCGAGGAGCTGCACGAGGCCCGTGCCGACGAGATTCCGCACGCCCTCGGCGTCGGTCATGATGCGCGAGATGAGCACGCCGGTCTTGGTGGAGTCGAAGTACGAGATTGGGAGCCGCAGCACGTGGGCCTGGACGCGCTTGCGCATGTCGGTGATCGCGCGCTGCGCCGCGATGCTCACCACCTGCGACAGGGCGAACGAGGTGCCGGCCTGGATGATCGTCGCCACCGCGGCGACCGCCGCGAGCGGCATCAGGAGCTGCGCCTGGTGCTTGCCGATGACGTCGTCGATCAGGTATTTCGACGTCCAGGGCAGGACGAATCCGGCGAGGCGGTTCACGACCATGAGCGCCATGCCGATGGAGAGCGATCCCCGATGCTCGGCGACGAGCTCGCGTGCCTCCTTCCAGGCTCGCCCTTTGTCGTACTTGGCCATGCGTCGGAATATAGGTCGCGTATCTTGTGGCATGCGCTCGATATCAGAGTTGGTGTCCGCGGCGCTCGCCGCCTGCGTCGTTTCCATCCCGTTGGCCGCACAGGATTCGTCCGCCCCACCGCCGATCGCGCGCGAGTTCCGCGCGGCGTGGGTCGCCACGGTCGCCAACATCGATTGGCCGTCGAAGCCGGGCCTGTCGACGTGGGACCAGCAGCGCGAGCTCCTCGCGATTCTGGATAAGGCCGCCGCGCTCAAGCTGAATGCGATCGTCTTTCACATTCGTCCGGGCGCGGACGCGTTGTACGAGTCACCCTACGAGCCGTGGTCCCAGTACATCACCGGCCGTCAAGGGCGCGCGCCAGAGCCGCCGTGGGATCCACTGGCGTTCGCCGTCGAGCAGGCGCACAGGCGAGGCATCGAGCTGCACGCGTGGTTCAACCCGTATCGCGCGGCGTACACGCGCGACACGGCGATCGCCACGACGCACGTGGCGCGCACCAATCCGCGCGTCGTCCGGCAATACGGGCGATTTCTCTGGATGGATCCCGGCGAGCCCGAAGTGCGTCGCCGCTCGATCCGCGCGATCGTCGACGTCGTCAAACGGTACGACGTGGATGGCGTGCACATCGACGACTACTTCTACCCGTATCCCGAGAACGACGCGTCGGGCCAGAAGATCGATTTTCCCGACTCGACGACGTACGCGCGCTACGTCAAAGGCGGCGGCACGCTGTCAAAGGACGACTGGCGGCGCGCCAACGTGGATAAGATGATCGAGGCGCTCTATTCCGGCGTGCACGCGGTGAAGCCGTGGGTGAAGGTCGGCATCAGCCCGTTCGGCATCTGGCGGCCCGGCAATCCGCCGCAGATCAAGGGCTTCGACGCGTACGACGCGATCTACGCGGACTCGAAGAAGTGGTTGCAGAACGGCTGGGGCGACTACTTCGCGCCGCAACTCTATTGGCCGATCGCACCGCCGGAGCAGAGCTTTCCGGTCCTGTACGACTGGTGGCTATCACAAAACTCCAAACACCGCCACATCTGGCCCGGGTTGGCCTCGTACCGCGTGACCGAGCAGAGCGCGCGGCACATCCCGGCGCAGGAGATCGTCGACGAGATCGACACGATGCGCGTTCGCGACGCGGCCCTTGGGCACATCCTGTACAACATGACGTCGCTCATGAAGGACCCCGACAGTCTCGACGAAAAGTTGGCGACGCGCTACGCCGCGCCCGCGCTGGTGCCGGCGTCGCCCTGGCTCGGCGCCCGCGCGCCGGCGCGTCCGTCGGTTCGAATGGCGCGCGACACGGTGACCGGTGACATGGTCATGCGACTCACCCCCGCGGCGAAGGAGCGGGTCTGGCTCTGGACGGTGCGCGCCCTCGGCCCGAGCGGCTGGACGTCGGAGGTCCTGCCGGGATGGCTTCGCGTGCACCGATTGGCGGATCCGGGGAGTACGCGCGTGCTCGTCACCGCAGTCAGCCGCACCGGAATCGAGAGCGCAATCGCGACGGCATTCGCGCCGTCATCGCGACGGTAGGGCGAAAACAGCGAAAAGAGGGTCAGACTCCATATCAAGTGATTTCGAGGTGGTTACTGCACGACGATCAGCTCGCTGGTCGCGTGTGTATGGCGATTGCGTTTCCATCGGGCATGAGCCCGCGCCCTCGGATCCGCAGCACGTTGCTCGCCGCGCTCGCCGCGACGTCGCTGGCGTGCCAGCGCGAACCAGCCGAGCCGACCGGGCCCGCGGAGCGGTCGCGAGTGGCCGACGTCGCGGCGGTGGTCGCGCAAACGGCGGCGGCCGTCACCGGACAGGAGTCGCCGGTCGCCGACGATTACGAGCGCGGCCATTACGTCGGATTCGACACGCACACCTATCCGGGCACGGCCGTCATGCGCGCGTGGAAGCACACGCCGGGTTCGCCATATGATTGGGTCGGGTTCTACCTGCCGTCGCCCTGCCACGAGAACAAATCGTGGACCGGCAAGCGCGACACGCTCATCGCGATGGGCTGGGGACTCGCCGTGGTTTACGTGGGACAGCAGACGTGGGGCAGGACGCCGCGCGCGTTGTCGCCGGCGCGGCGGGACGCGCTGCGACGGCGGGCGAGTTGCGCGGCCGATCTCGTGTCCGCCGACGAAGGCACGCGCGACGCCAACGATGCCGTGCGGCGGGCGAGCGTCGAGGGCTTTCCCCCGGGCGCGGTGGTGTTTCTCGACATCGAGCGAATGGAGAAGATCCCGGACGCGATGCGCCGATACTACCGCGCCTGGGTCGCGCAGATGCTGGCGAACGGCACGTTCCAGCCCGGCATCTACGCGCACGAGCACAACGCGCAGACGATTTTCGACGACGTGAAAGCCACGTTCCTCGCCGCCGGCGACACGGCGGCTCCCCGCTTCTGGCTGGCCGGCGGCAAGGGCTTCGACACGGGTCGCGCGCCGCAGGACGTCGGCTACACGTTCGCCGGGGTGTGGCAGGGCGTGATCGACGTCGCACGCTCCGTGGCGCAGATCAAGTTGCCGGTCGACGTCAACGTCGCGGCGTGGGCGTCGCCGTCGGAATCAGGCCGGGCGACGCAGTAACGACGTGCGGCGGGGTGTTGACCCGCGCGACAGCCGTGTACATTCGCTCTCGAACTCAACCGGCAGCTCGAGAGGATTTTCATGCGACGATTAGCTCTTGTCATGCTGTTGTGCGCGGCTCCCATGATCGCGCAGGACACGACGGCTGGCCGCGGTGGGCGTGGCGGCCGCGGCGGACGCGGCGTTCCAGTGTGGAGCGGTCCGATGGACACCGTGCGCGTTCGTCAGTTGTACGTCAGCCGGGACACACAGGACCTGCGTGGATGCGGCAGCCAATGCGAGCGGCAGATCGAAGGCAAGCATCGCACGGACAGCGTCTACGCCGCCAAGGCGCCGGGCAATTACGAATTTCAAAAGATCAAATACAAGAGCCGCCCCGACGGCCTGGAGATTCCGGCCTACGTCTTTTCGCCGATCACGAAGGGGACGGTGAAGCACCCCGCGCTCGTCTGGGTGCACGGCGGCGTGCACGGCGACTGGAACACGGGTCTGTACCCATTCATCGTCGAGGCGGTGAAGCGCGGCTATGTGATCCTCACGCCGGACTACCGCGGCAGCACGGGCTACGGCGATGAGTGGTATCGCAAGATCGACTACGGCGGAAAGGAAGTCGACGACGTCCTCTCCTCCGTCGACTATCTCGCCACGCTGCCCTACGTGGACAAGAACCGGCTCGGCATCATGGGCTGGAGCCACGGCGGGTTCATCACGTCGCACATCCTCTTCCGCAAGGACAACCCGTTCAAGGCTGGCGCGGCGATCGTGCCGGTCACGAACCTCGTGTTCCGCCTGTCCGACCATGGTCCCAACTACGCCCGCGACTACGCGGCGGAAGAAGGCATCCAGGGCCTGCCGTTCGAGCGCAACTGCGGACCGAACCACGATCGCGACTGCATCGACATCTACCTCGAGCGCTCGCCGGTCTTCCACGTCGAGAATCTCAAGGTCCCGATGCTCGTCCACGTCGCGACGAACGACTGCGACGTCTTTTTCCGCGAAGACCAGCAGATGGTCTACACGCTGCGCGCTCTCAAGCCGACGCTCGCCGAGACCAAGATCTACAAGGACCCGCCACCGGGCGACGCCGGCTGCGGCCACACGTTCAGCCGCCGCGTGAATCCGCAGACCCTCGAGCGCAACGACTCACCAGAGCAGATCGACTCGTGGAATCGGACGTGGGCCTTCTTCGCGAGGAATCTCAAGCCGTGACGACCGGCTCGGCCTTCGGCTGACGGCTGTCAGCCGGGCGCACAGCTAGTAGCCGAACAGCTCGAGCTGACAGGTGCCGGCCGATAGCTCGAGCTGACAGCCGACAGCTTGGCCGACGGCTGACCGCTTGGCTGTCAGCCGACAGCTTGGGCCGTCAGCTATCAGCCGTCAGCTCGAGCCGTCAGCTGCCAGCCGTCAGCCAAGCCGAGCGCCGTCAGCCGAAAGCCGAAGCCTTGTGCTCACCGCACGTTCTTCCCGCCGGTCGATCCCGTCCGGTCATCGCGCACGAAATGCGCGCGCGCCGGCATCTGGATCGCGGCGAGCGACTTTGCGTCGAGACGCGTCCCCGCGGGGATGATTCCTTCCCGAAAGAGCAGGTACGCCGTCACCGCGTAGATCTGATCTGGCGCGAGGGAGCCGGGCGCGGTGAGCGGCATCGCCCGCCTGATGTAGCCGAATACCGTCGTCGCATACGGCCAGTAGTTGCCAATGGTGCGCGGGATCGTGGCGTCCGTCGAGAAATCGACGTTGCCTTTGGGGCCGCCGAGGAGTTGCGGATAGACCGGAGGCCTGCCTTCGCCATTCGCGCCGTGACACACCGAGCAGGTGGACGCAAAGATCTTCGCGCCGTCCTCCGGCGTGCCGGAGCCCGCTGGCAGACCCGCGCCGTTGGCCGATACGTCGATGTCGACGGCCGCGATCTCCGCCGCCGTTGGCGCGCGCCCCAGGCCGAAGCGAGTCGGGCTCTTTTCGCCGACCGCGTCGTCGCGCTCATCGAGGCGACACGCCGCGAGCGCGCCGACCATCACCAACGCGAGCACGCCGGCGACCTGCGTCCGTCGCGCGCTCACGTGTTCGCCTCGAAGGTCACGGCGCCGTCGCGCGCCACGCGCCAGCCGCGAATCGAGTTGAAGTGGTAGTCGGTTCCCGGCCCGCGAACGGCCACGAGCTGCGCCATCGTCGGCTGCACATACCCATGGTCATCCACCGCTCGGCTCATGAGCAAACTCTCATTGCCGTCCCAGCGCCACTGATGCTCGAATCGAACGTGCGCCTTGGGCTGGAGCGGCGACAGAACGTCGGCCGCGACCCACGTCTTGCCGCCGTCGGTGCTCACGTCCACGCGGCTGATCCGGCCGCGCCCACTCCACGCCAGTCCCCGGATCGGCCACCAGCCCGGCGACGATAGCCGCTCGGGATACGCCGGCGACGTGATGACGGACTTGGCGTCCATCTCGAAGCTGAACATCCGGATGTGACCGCCGACGAGCGGATCGGTGTACTTGGCCGTCTCCCAGCGGGTCATCCAGGGTTCCGTCCCGAGCTCGATCCGCCGCAGCCACTTCACATTCGTGTTGCCCTCGTAGCCGGGGAGCAGGAGACGGATCGGAAAGCCCTGCTCGGGCCGCAGCGCCTCGCCATTCTGCGCCCACACGACGAGCGCGTCGTCGTTCGCCTTGTCGATGGGAATGCTCCGCGCCAGCAGGCAGGCGTCGCCGCCTTCGGCGAGGAACCACTTGGCGTCGCGCGACGCGCCGGCTTCGTGGAGCAGCGTCGCGAGCGGCACGCCGGTCCACTCGCTGTTGCTCACCATCCCGTCCACCTGCTGCGGCGTCATGTCCGGCTTGGGCGACCGGTATGCACCTCGCCCGTTCCCCGAACACTCGATGAAATGCGTGCGCGTGACGCTCGGAAACCGCTTCAGATCGGCCAGCGTGAACTCGACCGGCCGTTCCACCAGACCGTGGATGAGCAGCGTGTGCTTGGCAGGGTCGATCGTCGGAATGCCCGCATGGATGCGCGTGAAATGGAGATCGGCCGGCGTGATCGTGCCGGAGAAATCCTGAAGCGGCGTGAGCGCCGTTCCGGTGATCTCGCCGACCGGAGCCCGCTGCGGCTGCACGAACGGCGAGCGAGCACCCACCGCCGTCGTCGGCGCGCCGGGCACCTTGGTGGGATCGGCCGGCGCGACTGGCGCCGCCGGCGCCGCCGGCTTCTGTTGCGTTTGCTGCGCGTCGATGGGCAGGCCGGCGATCAGCGCGCCGCCCGCCGCGACCGCCGCACCGGCGATCAAGTTCCGGCGAGAGATCGGAGCGTCGTCCATGCGAGATCTCGAATTAACGGTTGGGCAGCGATACCGGCGGGAACACGACGGCCGTGCTGGCCAGGCCCGGGCGCGGCAGCAGTGTCGGCGGGTGGGACGCCTTGTGGCCTTTCGTCTCGTACGGAACGTCGAGAGGGGCGTCCCCAAGCGGCCAATCGCGATTCTTGGCCGGCATGTCCACGCGCGGCATCGACGCGATGTACGCCGCGACGTCGAACGCCTGCTGATCGGTCAACGTGCCCGGCCGGTCGAACGGCATGTTGTGGCGGATGAACGACGCCGCACGCTCGGGCCTCGCCATCGACGCGCCGATGCTGAACGACTTCGGCCCCCAGAGGGCGGGGATGAGGCCCATCCCGGCGCCCGCGTTGCCATGGCACCGCGCGCAGTTGTCGATGAACAGTCGTCGGCCGCGCGCCGAGTCGCCGGTGAGGTCCGGCATCTTGGCCAACCCTTCGCCGCGGACGTGGTCCCCGGTGGGCACACCGCGCGAGATGTACGCGAAGTACGCGACGAGATCCTGCATCTCGCGGCTGTCAGGCGGTATCCGCGAGCCAGCGAGACTCCGCGTGAAGCAGTAGTTGATGCGATCCTCGATCGGCACCACCGCGCCGACGCGATCGATGTAGCGCGGGTAGCGCGCGACGACGCCGACCAGCGGAGCCGCGTTGGGCCGCCGCCCCTCGTCGAGATGGCAACTTGTGCAGTTGAGATTCGCGTTGACGTAATGCGGCAGGCTGTCGCGCGTGTGCGTGAGGATCGCCAGGCCGCGATACACCGCCGCCTCGTACGGATCGTCGGGCGTGCTGTCGACGACGGGCGGCTGCCACGTGTCGGGATTCCAGCCACCCTTGCCCGCCGTGCGCGGTGTCGACGCCGTCGTCGAGTCGGGACGGCTCGAGGCTTCCTGCAGCGAACAAGCGGCCGCGAGGCCGAGTGCGCCGACGGCGATGGCCAGTCGAAGGCGTGGCATCGGGTCGATCGGAGTGATCGGTCGGAAACTGAGCTTCACGATGTGTGAGGATGATGATACCTGCGACGCGCGGCTTCCGTGAGACGGTCCGGACCGCCGTAGAAGACGATCCGGACCGTCTCACGTCAGGCAACTTCGCGCAGTGCCTGCCCGACGGCCTCGAAGATTCGGTCGATCTCGTCCCGCTCCACGATCAGCGGCGGCGACACCGCGATCGTATCGCCGGTCGAGCGAACCATCACGCCGGCCTCGAAGCACTTGAGGAATGTCTCGAAACCGCGCGCGCCCGCCGCGCCTGGGCGCGGCTCCAGTTCGATCGCCCCCACGATTCCGATGTTGCGGAGATCAATGATGTGCGGGGCGCCGCGCAGCGAGTGGACGGCATCGCCGAAGTACGACTCGAGCGACGCGGCCCGCTCGAACAGACCTTCACTCCGGTAGACGTCGAGCGTGGCGAGTCCCGCGGCCGCGGCGAGCGGATGGCCGGAGTAGGTGTAGCCGTGAAAGAGCTCGATTCCGCCGGGCGACGCGTTCACGACGGCGTCATACACCTCGCCGCGGACGCACACCGCGCCCATCGGCACGGTGGCATTGGTGATCCCCTTCGCGACCGTCATCATGTCCGGCACCACGCCGAACTTCTCGGCGGCGAACGCAGCGCCGAGTCGGCCGAAGCCGGTGATTACCTCGTCGAAGATCAACAGAATGCCGTGACGATTGCAGATCTCTCGAATCCGCTCGAGGTAGCCCGCGGGCGGAATGAGCACGCCCGTCGAGCCGGCGACCGGCTCGAGGATCACCGCCGCGATGGTATCCGCGCCGTGCTTTTGCACGAGCGCCTCCAGTCCGTCCGCCAGTTCGGCGCCATGCTGGGGCTGTCCTCGCGAGTACGCGTTGCGCGCGAGATCGTGCGTGTGCCCCAGATGGTCGACTGCCGGGAGCAGTTGCCCGGCGAATTGCTTACGGTTCGCTTCGATGCCGCCGACCGCGATGCCCCCGAATCCGACGCCATGGTATCCGCGCGATCGGCCAATGAAACGAACGCGCTGCGCTTGACCCTTGGCCTGCCAGTAGGCGAGCGCGATCTTGAGCGCGCTGTCCACGGCTTCCGATCCTGAATTGCCGAAGAACACGTGATCGATGTCGCCGGGCAGCATGCGCGCCAGTTGCTGCGCGAGCTCGAAGGCGAGTGGGTGGCCCATCTGGAACGGCGGCGCGTAGTCCATGACACCCGCTTGCTCGCGGATTGCCGCGGTGATCGGTTCGCGGCAGTGTCCCGCGTTCACGCACCACAATCCGGCCGTTCCGTCCAGGATCTGCCGCCCGTCGGCGGCGGTGTAGTACATGCCCTTCGCCGAGACGAGCATGCGCGGCGCGCGCTTGAATGCGCGGTTCGCGGTGAACGGCATCCACAACTCCTCGAGCGAGGGTTGGGCATCGGCCGTGGTGGGCAGGATGTCGAACGCACTGGAGGTCGTCATCGTATCAGGAGGTGACGTGCCGCGGCACGAGAAGGTTGCTAACGTTGCCAACGCTGCGCGCGTTGAACGACGTTGGGAATATGGTCGCGAAGGTCCTGGTCGGGGAGGATATGACGATGTCCGAAACGCCGGCCGATTTGGCCGCCGTGAAAGAGCGGCTGGAGGAGATCCAGCGCCGAAAGCGCGGCCGTGTTCGTTGGAGCATATCGAAGCACACGGCGGAGCTGGCGCTCGGCGCGCTCGCCCCCACGTCCGAACGTCAAGGCCGCTGCAGCAAGTCGCGCCGTCGCAAACGCTACAAGCGCCTGCTTTGACCCGCGCCCGACACGCGCAAGCCGGCCGAACGGACGAGGCGGCCGCAATCCGCCCATCGAGAACCGTGCTCTGCCGGCCTCCGTTGGCACGCCCCCCGCAAAGAAGGGGCGGCACGTTCGGCTCCGACCGTTGTCGGATGCCGGGATACTAGTCTGCCGCGAGACCGTTGCGCGGCGTCAGCCTGGAGGGGAGATGGCGGACGTAAACATTCAACAGACTCCGCAAGCCGGGGCTGGTGGGGGAGCGGGCTGGGTGTGGGCGATTGTCGTCCTCGTCCTGCTCGGGATCATCGCGTGGTTCGTCTTCGGCGGCGGATTGCACCGGACGACCACGGCACGGATCGACATCAACACGCCGGGCGCGAGCGCGCCTGCGGCCACGCCCAGCGGTGGCGGGACAGCGGGCGGCACTGTTCCAGCGCGCAAGCCCTGACGAAGGCATCGAAAGTCAAAAAGGGTCAGAGTCGAATTAGCGGGAGCGCTAATTCGACTCTGACCCTTTTTGTAATTCGACTCTGACCCTTTTTGTGTCTTCAGACGCGCCGCGTCTTCCAACTCCCCTGTCTGAACGCCGCGGCCGCGACCACCGCGTATGTCGAGAACGCGATCGAGATCGCCAGGTAGATTCCGCGCGGTCCAAAGCCCGTGCGCTCGGCCAGAATCCACGCCAGCGGTATCTCGAAACACCAGAACACGGCGAAGTTGAGCAACGTCGGTGTCCGCGTATCGCCGGCGCCATTGAACGACAGCGACAGCACCATCCCCCAGGCGAAGAACGGAAAGCCGAACGCGACGATCCGCAGCGCGCTGGCGGCTGACGGAATCACCGCCGGGTCCGACGTGAACAATCGTGCGATGGCCGGCGCGAAGATCGCGAGCAGTGCGCCGACCGCCGTCAACACCATCATGTTGTACGTACCAGCAAGCCGCACGGCGTGTTCGGCGCGCTCGGGCTTCCGCGCGCCCAACGCCTGCCCGACCATCGTTGCCGCGGCGTTGCCGAGTCCGGCCGCGGGCAGCAGCGCGAAGATGATCACGCGTATGCCAATCGTGTAGCCGGCGAGCACGTTGCTGCCGAACCCGGACAGAATCCGGATCAGCGCGATCCAGCTGCCCTGGCTGATCAGGAACTGCGCGCCCCCCGACCACGCGAGCTGAGCGAGTCGTCCGATCAGCGCCGGCTCCAGACGAAGGTGTCGCGCGTGAATGTCCATGCGCGATCCCGGCTTGAGGAGCCGGCTCGCGGCGAACACCACACCCGTGCTTCGTCCGATCGTCGTAGCGAGCGCCGCGCCGGCAACACCGAGCCGTGGAAACGGGCCGAGCCCGAAGATCAGGCAGGGCCCGAGCACGATGTTGATGGCGTTCGCCAGCCAGAGCACGCGCATCGCGATCGCCGCGTCACCGGCGCCGCGAAAGATCGCGTTGATCAGGAACAACAT
>DATJHY010000128.1:0-2291 GCA_035493635.1 Gemmatimonadaceae bacterium
ACGATGGCTTGCGCGCCTGCTTCGCGCAGGGCGTCGCGCGGCTTGGTGAGCTCGGTTTCTTCCACACCGTCGGTGGCGAGAATGGCGATGCGCTTTCCGTCCAGTTTGTTGGTTGCCACGTGAATCCTCCGGGAATCGTCCGCGCAAAATGCCCGCAATCCGCGGACCCATTCGCGAGCGTTCGGTGTTGGGGCGGGCGGCGGGCCGTGGGATCCGCTTCGCATTCTGGAATCGAGCGGCCGTCGGGCGATGCGGCGCTGACATCGGTCAGGCCCGCTTCTTGTCACGTCTGACCCGCCCAACGCCTCGCGCGCATCTGTTCCGTTCGTTCACTCCGCCGACCGTCAATTGCGTTTTCCTCCGTCCGCTCAAATCGTCCCGCTCGCGCTTCGCCGCCGACTGTCGTCGCTCTCAGGGTTTCTTTCGTCCCGTCTCGATCCGCAGTCGTACGTCGGACTGCATCTCACGATCAGCCTGGTATTGGCGGCGGCCGCGATCTGGGTGTCGAGCGCGCTCCTCGACGCGGTGCTCGACAACGCGACGCTCGTTCACGCGGACATCGCGATCGACGTGTGGGTCCACGCGCACGTGACTGCCACCGGGCTCACCGTATCGCGCGCCATCTCGGATGGCGGGTCGCCGGCGGTCATGACGGCGATCGGCGTGATCGGCGGAATCGTGCTCATCGTTCGGGGCAGGACAACCCTGCTGGCCACCTGGATTGCTGTGTTCGGCGGCGGCTGGATCCTCGAACGAGTGCTCAAGATCGTCGTTCATCGCACGCGTCCTGCATTCACACCGACCCGAGCGAGCGAGTTTACGATGAGCTTTCCGTCCGGACACGCGATGATGTGCATCATGGGCATGGGCATGCTGACGTACGTGCTCATGGTGCCGCATCCGCCCGCGAGACCGTGGCGGGAGAGCCTCATCGGCCTGGCGGCCTCGATCGTTCTCCTGGTGGGAATCAGCCGCGTGTACCTCGGCGCGCACTACCCGAGCGACGTGTTGGGCGGGTATGCGTTCGGCATCGCGTGGCTGGCGGTCTGCATCGGCGTGTCGGGCATCGCGCGGCATCGCCGGGGCGCGTCGTTGGCGCGGTGATGCGGCGTGGACGCGCGGCTGGTTTCCGCGGGGCGTGCAGTCTGGACCTTTCACGATTCTGGAGGGGCAGCATGCGACTCATGACGGCCGCCGCCGCGATGGCGGCGTGCCTCCTGGTGCCGGCGATGGCGAGCGCGCAAGCAACGTACAAGCGCGACTTGCCGGACTCGCTCACCAAGATGGCAAAGATCTCGGAGGAAGCCGCCGCGAAGACGGCGCTCAAGCGAGTGAAGAAGGGAACGATCGAGAGCGTCGAGCTCGAGCGGGAGAAGGGAACGCTGATCTACTCGTACGACATCAAGCAGCCGGGAAAGAGCGGTGCCGAGGAAGTGAACGTCAACGCGATGACCGGCAAGGTGGTGGCGCGAGTGCACGAGTCGGCGGCAACGGAAAAGAAGGAAGCCGCCGAAGAGAAGAAGCCGGCCGCGACGGGCAAAAAGAAACCTTAGCGTCCGCCCGAATACTCGGCGGCTGCCGCTGGTAGGCAGCCGGGTTTCCCACCCCTTGTCCGGACCGTCGCCGCCAGCGGGCCCGGGCACGAGCGGTCGCTACAGCAGCATCCGTTTGGACTACTCGTGGCGCAGCGCTTCGATCGGGTCGAGTGCCGCCGCCCGTCGCGCCGGCCACACGCCGAAGACGAGGCCCACGCTCGACGCGAAGAGAAACGCCAGCGCGATGGACGACCCGCCAATCGCCGTCGACCAACCGAAGGCATCGCGCATCACGATCGCGCCGCCCACGCCGGCCGCGACGCCGATGGCGCCGCCGGCGAGACAGAGCGCCACGGCCTCGGTGAGAAACTGGACGAGGATGTTGCGCTTGGTCGCGCCGAGCGCCTTGCGCACCCCGATCTCCCGCGTGCGCTCCGTGACCGAGACGAGCATGATGTTCATGATCCCGATGCCGCCGACGAGCAGCGACACTGCGGCAATGCCGGCGAGCAGCGAGGTGAACACCGCGGTCGTGGAGTTCAACGCCTCGAGAAAGTCCGCTTGATTGCGAATCCGGAAGTCGTCCGGTTGATCGGATCGCAGCCGATGGGCGCGCCGCACGGCCAACTGGATCTCGGTCGTGGCCGTGGGCAGATCGGCGTCGCTCGTCGCCAGGGCGAAGATGTCGTCGACCCAATCGGTCTTGAACAAGCGAAATCGCCCCGTATAGAACGGTACGATCACCTGGTCGTCGCG
>DATJHY010000129.1:0-14789 GCA_035493635.1 Gemmatimonadaceae bacterium
CTTGCTCATGTACAGATTGTAGAGCGCGTCGTTCATCGTCTGCATGCCGTACTTCTTGCCCGACTGCATCATCGAGTAGATCTGGTGGATCTTGTCGTCGCGGATGAGCGCTCGGATCGCGGGCGTGACGACGAGGATCTCTGCGGCCATCGCGCGGCCCTTGCCGCCGATCTTCGGCAGCAGCGTCTGCGTGATGATGCCCTCGAGGCTGAACGCGAGCTGCGCCCGCACCTGCGCCTGCTGATGACTCGGAAAGACGTCGATGATGCGGTTGATCGCTTCGGCGGCGCTATTCGTGTGCAGCGTGGCGAACGCCAGGTGGCCGGTCTCGGCGATCGTCAGGCCCGCCTGAATCGTCTCGAGATCGCGCATTTCGCCGATCAGCACGATGTCGGGATCCTGGCGCAGCGCGTATTTCAGCGCCGCCTGGAAGCTCTTGGTATCCGAGCCCACCTCGCGCTGATTGACGATGCACTCCTGGTGCTTGTGAATGAACTCGATCGGATCCTCGATCGTGATCATGTGCCCCTTCATGGAGCGATTGATCCGGTCGAGCATCGCCGCGAGCGTGGTCGACTTGCCCGAGCCCGTCGGCCCGGTGACGAGGATCAACCCCCGCGGCTTGTCCGAGAGATCCGCCACAACCTTCGGCAGACCGAGGTCCTCGAACGTCTTGATCTTGAACGGAATCTGGCGGATGACCATCGAGACGCAGCCGCGCTGCTTGAAACAGTTGCCGCGGAAGCGGGCCAGATTCTGAATGCCAAACGAGAAATCGAGCTCGTCCTCCTGCTCGAATCGCTTCTTCTGATTCTCCGTCAGCACCGAATACGCGAGCTGCAAGGTATCCTTGGGCTGCATCACCGTCTCGATGTTCGAGTTCGTGATGTCGCCGTCGATGCGGAGCTTGGGTCGGTCGCCCGCGGTCAGGTGCAAGTCGGACGCGCCACGCTCGATCATCTCTTCGAGCAGAAGCCGGAGATTGATCGGCTGGGAAGTGGTGGCGGTGTTCGAAACGGGTGAGGTCATTGAAGCGGTAACCGGATGGCCGGCACGGGGTTAGAACGGCCGTTCGCGCTCGACTGCGGCTTGCCGTCGTGATGGGCGGAGGCCGCCACTCAGTTATGACGACGCAGGCCAACTTGCGTATCGCAACCTGACCGTCGCGCGGCGACAAACACGCGGCGCCCGAGCCGGCCGAGCGTGCGGACCTGGCTAGCTGGCGCTCGTCTCGCGGATCATTTGCTCCGTCGTTGTGATGCCCTTCATCACCTTGAGCCAGGCGTCCATGCGCAGGGTGAGCATGCCTTCCTCGATCGCCGCGTCCCGGATCTCCGGCGCCCCGACGTTCTGCATCACGAGCTTGCGGAGCCGCGGTGTCATGAGCATGACCTCATAGACGCCCTGGCGGCCCTTGAGTCCCGTGCCGGAGCATTGCTCGCAGCCACGGCCCTTGAAGAAGCCCAGGTCGCCGATCTTGGTGTCGAGGCTCAGGTGCTCGAGAAACGGCATTGCCGACTTCACGGCCTTGGCCTTGGCGTTGCGCAGCGCTTCCTCCGTGAACCGCAGATCGCGCATCGTCGTCTCACGCGTCACCTTGGCGGCCGTGAGCTCTTCGGGAGGCGGATCGTACGGGACGCGGCAGTTGTTGCAAATGCGGCGGACGAGTCGCTGCGCCAGAACCAGGTTGATCGCCGACGACACATTGAACGCCTCGAGCCCCATGTCGAGAAGCCGCGTCACCGTCTCGGGCGCCGAGTTGGTGTGCAGCGTCGAGAGCACCATGTGGCCGGTGAGCGCCGCCTTGATGGCGATGCTACCGGTCTCGAGGTCTCGAATCTCGCCGACCATGATGACGTTGGGGTCCTGTCGCAGGAACGCTCGCAGTGCCGCGGCGAACGTCATGCCGATGTCCGCGCGCACGAGCACCTGATTGATCCCGAACAGGTTGTACTCGACGGGATCCTCGGCCGTCATGATGTTGACGTCCATCTTGTTGATCTTCGACAGCGCCGAGTACAGCGTCGTCGTCTTGCCCGAGCCCGTGGGGCCGGTGACGAGCACCATCCCGTACGGGTTCGCGATCGCTTCCATGAGGTCCTGCTCGGCACGCGGCTCGATGCCGAACGTCTCGAGGTCGAAGGTCAGGTTGCCCTTGTCGAGGATTCGAAGCACGATCTTTTCGCCAAAGAGCGTCGGCAGCGTCGACACGCGATAGTCGATCACCTTGTCGCCGATCTTGAGCTTGATGCGGCCGTCCTGCGGCACGCGGCGCTCGGCGATGTTCAGCTGCGCCATGATCTTGAAGCGCGAAATGAGCGCCGATCTGAGCTTCATCGGCGGTTTCATCACTTCCATGAGCGCGCCGTCGATCCGATAGCGCACGCGCACTTCGTGCTCGAAGCTCTCGAAGTGGATGTCCGACGCGCCCCGCTTCACGGCGTCGGTGAGGATCGCGTTGATCAGCTTGACGACGGGCGCGTCCTCCATCTGCGCCTGGAGGGCAGCCTGGGAGATGTCCTCGTCGCTGTCTTCGAGCACCTCGACGTCGCCGTTCAAATCGGCTTCGAGCTCGCTGATCGCGTCCATCAGCGAGGCCATCTCCTGCTCGTCCGTCGAGCCGAACACCTTCTCGATCAGACTGTGCAGCGTGTACTCACCAGCGATGACCGGAAAGATGTCATATCGCGTGATGAACTTGAGATCCTCGAGGACGCCGAGGTTCGACGGGTCGGCCATCGCGACGGTGAGCGTGCGCCCGTCGCGCTTGAGCGGCAGCACGAGATTCTTCCGCGCGAGGTCCGACGGAATCATCTTCGCGATCTTGTGATCGAGCTCGAAGCGCGAGAGGTCCACGGCCGGCATCTTGTGCTGCCGGGCGAGGATCTTCGTGAGGTCGACTTCCTTCACGAAGCCGAGCTTGACGAGGTTGTACCCGAGCCGGGTGCCGTGCTGCTTTTGCTCGTTCAGGGCGATCGCCAGCTGTTCCGCGGTGACCATGCCTTCGCGGAACAGAAGATCGCCGATGCGTTCGGGAGTGAGCGTATGTGGGACAGCCATGGTGCGACGGAGGATTGTCGAAGCGGATGCCTGAACCACCCGGCCGAGGCGCCGCACGCCTCCGACCCGCTTCCATGACGATCATCCGAGCGCATCGGGCACGCCGGCGCTAACCGCTTCCCAGAGGCCTTGCAGGTACATCGAGCCAAGGGCCCGATCGTACAAGCCGTACCCCGGGCGGCCCATCTCGCCCCAGATCATGCGGCCGTGGTCCGGCCGCATTGGGCCCTTGAATCCCACATCACGCAGCACGCGCATGACCGCGAGCATGTCGATATTGCCGAAGCCGGATGGATGGGGCACCTCGTGAAAGTCCCGGTCACCGGTGCGCAGCACGTTTCGGCAATGCATGAAATGCACGCGCGCGCGACGGCCAAGGTCTCGGATGATCCCCGGTAGGTCGTTCGCCGCATCGGCGCCGAGCGAGCCGGTACAGACCGTGACACCGTTCGCCGGATCGTCGACCAGCCGCGTCAGACGGTTGAGGGCCGCGGCGTTGGTGATGATGCGCGGTAACCCGAAAACCGGCCACGGCGGATCGTCCGGGTGGATGGCCATTCTCACGCCAGCCGCCGCGGCCACGGGCACCACGCGCTCGAGGAAGTAAGCGAGATTCTCCCATAGCTGCTCGGCGTCGATCGCGCGGTACGCGGCAAGCAGTCTCCCAAGCGCGTCGGCATTGTAGGTCGCGGCCCAGCCGGGCAGGTCGCCAGTGCCGCGCGACAGATCGATCCCGTCGAGCGCGCGATCGTCGTACGCCAGTGCTCTCGAGCCGTCGGGGAGGAGCATGGCCAGGTCCGTGCGCATCCAGTCGAAGATCGGCATGAAGTTGTAGCACAGCACCGGGACGCCGACCTTGCCCATGTTCCGAAGACTCTCGGAGTACGCGTCGATGAACCGCTCCCGATCGGGCGCACCGAGCTTGATATGTTCGTGAACGGGAATGCTCTCGATGACCTCGAGCGAAAGCCCGGCGTCGCCGATCGTCTCGGCGAGCCGGGCCAGATCGTCGTACGGCCATACGTCCCCGACAGGAACGCGATACAGCGCGCTCACGATCCCGCGCACTCCCGGGATTTGCCGGATGTGCTCGAGCGGAATGGGGTCGGCGGGGCCGAACCAGCGGAAGGATGGAATCACATCACATGAGCGCCGCCCGGAGCAGCGCGGCGCCTTCACGGACCATCGCCGTGTCGCAGCTGAACGCGAATCGGATGGCGTCGGCGCAGCTCTCGCCGAACGCGCTGCCCGGCGCGCTGCCGATGCCGTCCTGCGCCAAGCGCGCCGAAAGCGCGTCGGCGTCGGCGACGCCGAGTCGGGCATGGAGATCGCGGTCCAGCTCCGCCCATACATAGAATGCACCGCGCGGGGTGAACGGCCGAACGCCCGGAATCCCCGTCAGCGCGTCGATCAGAATGTCGCGTCGCACTCGGTACTCGGCGCGCATCGCCGCGAGATGATCCTGCGGCCCCGTGACGGCGGTGAGCGCTCCCCACTGCGCCAGGCTGTTCACGCCGTTGATCGTGCAGCGCAGGAGCTTCTGGATGCGGCTCCGGAGCAGCGCCGGCCTGGCCACGATGTAGCCGACGCGAAGACCGCTCATCGCGTGACTCTTCGAGAATGAGAAGACGCTGATTACCCGGTCGCCCCAGTCTTCCGCCAGCGACGCCGTGGCGCAGTGCGTGTGCGGGTCATAGACGACGTCCTCGTACGCCTCGTCCGACACGATCCAGAGCCCGTGTTCGCGCGCGATGGCCACGATCGCGGTGAGCGTGTCGCGCGAAAGCACGGCGCCGGTGGGATTGTGCGGCGAGTTGACGAAGATCGCCCGCGTCGCCGGCGTGATGGCCGCGGCGATCGCCTCGGGGTCGTACGCGTATTCGTCAGCGGCGCCGACCGGAATCCGCACGGGCCGCCCGCCGGCCAGGCGGATGTTCTCGGCGACCTCGGTCCACATCGGATCGGGAATGATCACCTCGTCGCCCTCGGCGAGGAGCGCGGCGAACGTGACGTACAGCGCGTGCATGGCGCCGTTGGTCACAAACACGTCGTGGGCGCTCACTCCGGAGATGCCATTCTTCGTCCGCAGCTTGTCGGCGAGCGCGGCGCGCAGCTCCGGGATCCCGTCGTTCGGAACGTAGTGCGTCTTTCCGGCCGCGGCCGCGGCATCGATCGCATCGAGCACGTGCGGCGCCACGGCGAAGCTCGGATCACCGGACTCGAATCGAATCACTCGCGCACCTTTCGCTTGTGCCGTGAGGAGCGATTCGCGGATCTGTACGATTTTGCCGAACGAGATATCGTCGAGCCGATGGGCGGGGAGTCGTTCCGCGGCGAGTCCGGTCATTGCGCCTCTCAGAGTGATGGGGGGTGGGGGGGAGTGGATGGAAGCGTGACGTTCGATGATGGATTGGCGGGAGACGTTGCGGGCGAAGAGGAAGGAAGAACGAGTGCCGCGAGCGCGTCGAACGAAGCGACGGCGGTCCGGGCCTGCTGAACGACGGCGTCCCTCGCGACGAAGCCGGTGAATGCCACGAAGGAGTCGACCACGTCGCGAGCCGCGAGATCGGTCGCGCCGTCGCCCATCATGAGTACCGGCCGCTCGAGGGTGAGGTCTGCGATGAGCGCGCGCTTGCCGCGCGCCGTCGTGAGCGGCGAGGCCGTGTCGAAGCCGGCGTAGGCCCCGCCCGCGTCGAATCGGATGTCGACGGCGTGCAGATCACTCAGCTCGACGCCGAGCAGCAGCGCGAGACGGATCAGCGCGTGACGAAGCCCGCTGCTCACCAGCACCACCCGCACGCCGGCATGCCGGAAGCGGGCGATGGTCTCGGCGCAGTTCGGCGCGAGCGCACCGACGTAGGCGCCGGAGAGCTCGTCGAGCTCGTCACGCCGCGGACGGATGGCGGCGAGTCGGGCCCCGTACACTTCGTCGAGCGGGACCGCGCCGCGCATCGCGTCGTTCGTGAGGGAGGCGACGCGATGGGCCACGACGTCGCCGCGACGCCTGGCGAGCCAGTCGATTCCCTCGATGCCGCTGACGGTCGAGTCGACGTCGAGAATGACGGTCGCGAAGGCGGGCCTGTCGCTCATCTACGATTCGGTTCCGGACGGGGGAGCTGCTCCGTGCACGACGGTCGCCGAACGAACGTCGTGGATCTCGAGGAGCCGGCGCCGCAACGCGTCAGTCACCTCGCCATCGACTGAGATTGCGGCGAGCGCCTCACCACCCTGCGAGAGCCGCGCCTGGTGATACTCGGCGATGTTGACGCCCGCGTCGCCGAGCACGGTGCCCACGCGGCCGATGACGCCCGGCACGTCGGCATTCGTGAGAACGATGAGCGTGCGGCGCGGCGCGACGTCGACCTTGAAATCACCGATGCGTGTGAGGCGCGGCGCGACTCCCGGCAAAGCGACGCCGCCCACCGTCATCTGGCGCCCATTGCTGCGAACGGTCGCGCGGACGGTCGTTGCGTCCTCCCCATCGAGAGCCGGCACGGTGGCGAGCGCGATGCCCCGCTCCGTCGCCCGCGCGCGCGCGTTGACGAGGTTGATCCTGTCGCCGCCCATGATCGCCGCGAGCAAGCCCTCCGCGGCGGAGGCCGCGAGCAGCGTGTCCGCGTCGGCGAATTCACGACCGTGCGTGACCGTGAGCTGTTCCACCGCGCCCGCGCCGCGATCGGCGAGAAGCGCGCGCGCGATCGCCGCGCTCTGTTTGGCGAGGTAGAGCGCGCCCTGGAGCTCGCGCCAGCGGCCCCGGTCGACGGCGGCAAGGTTGACCGCGCCCGATAGCTCGCCACGCACGAGCGCATCGCGCACCGCGACGCACACATCGACGGCGACGTTGCGCTGGCCTTCCGCGGTCGATGCGCCCAGGTGCGGCGTGAGCAGCACGTTGTCCATCGCGCGGAACGGATGGTCGGCGGCGAGCGGCTCCTTGACGTACACGTCGAGCAGCGCGCCTCGCAGATGGCCGCTCTGCAGCGCGTTGGCGAGCGCAGCGTCGTCGACGATGCCACCCCGCGCGAAGTTCGCGACGACCGCCCCTTTCGGCAGCTTGCTCAGGGCGTCGGCATCGATCATCCCGCGCGTCTCGTCCGTGAGCGGCGTATGAACGGTAAGCACGTCGGCGCGAGCGAGCAGCGCGCTCAGCGAGTCGACGCGCTCGACCGACAATGCCTCGAACCGCTCGCGCTGGATGTACGGATCGTACGCGATCACGCTCATGCAGAACGCGCGTGCGCGGCGCGAGATTTCGCCGCCGATCCTGCCCAGGCCGACGATGCCCAGCGTCCGCCCGTTGATCTCGGTGCCGAGCAGATCGCTGCGATCCCAGCGGCCGGCGCGCATGGAATTGAACGCGCGCGGCAGGTGGCGCACGAGCGACAACAGCGCGCCAAAGAACAACTCGGCGACGGCGATCGTATTGCCGCTCGGCGCGTTGATGACGGCGATGCCGAGCGCGGTCGCTTCGGCGAGATCGATGTTGTCGGTGCCGACGCCGGCTCGTCCGATCACCCGCAAGCGTCTGGCGGCGCGCAGCAAATCGGCCGGCAGTTGCGTCGCGCTGCGACCGACGAACGCGTCGTAGGCGCCGATGTCGGTGACGAGCTCGCGCCAGGGTCGGGTCGGGCGCTCATCGACGAGAAGCGAAGGCTCGGCGCGCAGGATGTCCACGCCTCGCGGGTCGACCTCGTCTGTCACGAGCACGCGCAACGTCGCCATGGAGGTGGGTGCGGGTGGGCCGCAGGGCCGGGCGTCGAGCGCGATCCGACGCTTCGACGTCGTAGAATACGTCGTGCAGCACACGTCGAGCAAGACGCGCGAACGTTCAGCGCGTGATCCCCGCGTCAGCGCTGCACTCGCCCGCTCGACTCGCCGCCCATGAGCGCCTCGACCTCGCCGACGCTCACGCGATTGATGTCACCCGGCACCGAGTGCTTGAGGCACGAGGCAGCGGCAGCGAATTCCAACGCCTTTGCGTCGTCGTTGTACGCGCGCAGGCCGTAGATGAGTCCGGCGGCGAACGAGTCGCCGGCGCCGACCCGGTCGACGATGTCGGCGATCTCGTAATGCCGGCTCGCGAGAAACTCGCGGCGGTTGTGGAGCACCGCACTCCAGCCATTGCGGTTGGCGCTGTGGCTCTCACGCAGCGTGATGGTCTGCCGCTTCAGGTTCGGGAACGCCTCGAGCACCTTTTCCGCGAGCACGCGATACGCGTCGCGCGCCAGATCGCCGGACGTCACGTCGACGTCGGCCGTAATGCCGAGCGACATCTGGCAATCCTCTTCATTGGCGATGCCGACGTCGGCGTACTTGACGAGCTCGCGCATGACGTCCGACGCTCTCTTGCCATACCGCCACAGGTTCTTTCGATAGTTGTAGTCGCACGACACGGTGACGTTGCGTTCGCGCGCCGCTTTCGCCGCCGCGAGCGACAGCTCTGCCGCGGACGCGCTGATGGCCGGCGTTACGCCGCTCACGTGGAACCAATCGGCGCCGTCGAACACGGCGTCCCAGTCGAAGTCCGCGGGACGCGAGCTGGCGACCGCCGACGCCGCGCGGTCGTATGTGACCCGCGACGGCCGCTGGTTGGCGCCGGTCTCGAGGTAATACACTCCGAGCCGGTCCCCCCGACGGAGAATCATCGACGTGTCGACCCCGAACGATCGCAGCGACGCGATGCACGCGTCACCCACGTTGTTCGTCGGGACCGCGGAGACGAATCTGGCCGGCACGCCGAACTGGGCGAGTGACGCGGCGACGTTCGCCTCGGCGCCGCCGAACGTGGCCTCGAGGACCGGCGACTGAAAAAGCCGCTCGAAGCCGGGCGACTTGAGCCGGAGCATGACCTCGCCGAGCGTCACGACGCACGTCATACGACCACCGGCGGTGTGATGCCGTGCGCCGCGTCGACCGCGCGCTTCGCCTCGTCGCGTATGCGATCGAACTGCTTGGCGGCGATCCAGTCGGCCGGCGCCATCCACGACCCACCGCAGGCGACGACGCGATCGAACGCCAGGTAGCTCGCCACGTTGGCCGCATTGATGCCACCGGTCGGAATGAACCTCACGTCCGCGTACGGCGCGGCAACCGCCTTGAGGTAGGCGAGCCCGCCGAGCGATTCGGCGGGGAAGAACTTGAGCGTTCGAAGCCCCGTCTCCAGCGCGGCCTCGATTTCCGTCGGTGTGGCGACACCGGGAAACACCGCGACGGCGTGCGCCTGGCAGAATTCGACGACGTGTGGTCCGAACCCCGGAGCGACGATGAATTGAGCACCCGCATCCAGCGCCGCGTCGGCTTGCGACGCGGTGAGCACCGTGCCCGCCCCAACGAGCACGTCCGGGACTTCGGCGCTGATTCGTCTCAGCGCTTCGGCCGCCGCCGTGGTGCGAAAGGTGATTTCCGCGCACGACAATCCGCCCGCGAGGAGCGCGCGCGCCAGCGGGACTGCGTTTTCCGCATCGTCGATCGTGATCACCGGAATCACGCGCACTCGTCGGAGGCGCGCGACGATATCGGAGTCGAATTCCGCCTGAATCATGTGGCTGGATTGGATGCCAGCCGATAGGTCTCGCGAGCCAGATCGTACGCGAGCGCGCGCGCCATCGAGCGCGCATCGTCGAGATCGATCACGTGACGTGCAACCAATCGGCCGAGGAAGTTCGCGTCGACGCGGCGAGACAGATCATGTCGCGCCGGGATCGAGCAGAAAGCACGCGTGTCGTCGTTGAAGCCGGCAGTGTTGTAGATGCCGGCGGTCTCCGTCACCTGTTGGCGAAAGCGCATCATCCCCTCGACGGAATCGTGGAACCACCACGGCGGCCCGAGCCGCAACGCGGGATAGTGGCCGGCAAGCGGCGCAAGTTCGCGCGCGTAGGTCGATTCGTCGAGTGTGAACACGACGAGCGTGAACTGTGGATCGTTGCCGTGGAGGTTGAGCAGCTCGGCCAGGTTGTGCGTGTATTCGGTCGCGATGGGAATGTCCGCTCCCTTGTCGGGACCGAAACGCTCGAAGATCAGCCGGTTGTGATCGCGCATGACGCCGGCATGGAGCTGCATCACCAGACCGTCGTCGACCGACATTCGCGCCATCTCCATGAGCATGTGCGCCTGAAAGACGCGCTCGTCCTCCGCGGTCGCCTGTCCGGCGAGGGCACGCCGGAAGACCGCGTCCGCCAAGGCAGGCGGCAGCGCGGCGGCATGGGGGTCCACGACGCCGTGGTCGGTCGCCGTGGCGCCGTTTGCCTTGAAGTAGGCACGCCGCGTCCGGAGCGCGGCAACGAAGGTCGAAAGATCGCCAATCGATTGGCTCGTCTCGTTCTGCAGCGCGGCGACCGCCCCGCGCCACTCCTCGCTCGCGATCCGGAACAGCGCATCGGGACGAAAAGTGGGGATCACTCGACCGCGCCAACCCGATTCGCGAATCGAGCGGTGATACTTCAGCGAGTCGCTCGCCGCGTCCGTTGTTGCGAGCACTTCGATGTTGAATTGCCCGAACAACGCGCGCGGCTGGAATTCCGGCGCGGCCAGCCTGTCCGCGATCTGGTCATAGACGTACCCTGCCGAGTCGCCATCGAGCTTGTGCCGCACGCCGAACAGCTCGTGGAGCTCGTAGTCCAACCACGCGGCGGTCGGCGTGCCGCGAAAGAGATAGTAGTGTTCGGAGAACGTCTGCCAGATGCGTCGCGGATCCGACTCGACCCACGCATCGTCGCGCCGGTGAATCCCCAGGCGTTCGAGCGCCACCCCTCGCGAGTAGAGCATCCGCACGATGTAATGATCCGGGACGATCAACAGCGACGCCGGATCGGGGAACGGCGCGTCCTCGGCGAGAATCTTCGGGTCGACGTGGCCGTGTGGGCACACCAGCGGCAGCGCGCGCGTTTCGTCGTACAGCGAGCGCGCCGCGGCGCGAACCGCCGGATCGGAGTCGAAGAAGCGATCGGCGTGAAGGCTGAGCGGCTGCCCGCGTCTCATGTCAGGGGCAGTCGCCGGCGGGAGTCTTCAAGGTGGGGAGCGATGGCTCCAGGTAAGGCCATACGCTTCCAACTTACGAACAACGGGCACGTTTCGCCCGCGGCGTTCTCGGCGACGAGCGGTCGCGCTGCGGGCGGCGGGCGGCGGGCGGCGAGACTCAGTGCTGCGGCGGCGAACGTGAGGGGCGTCGCGTGCGGACCTTCCTTTTTGGAATGAGCGTGTCGTCGGGAGAACCGGTTCGGAACACGCCCGAGAACGTCACCAGTGTATCGAGATGCTCGAGGAAGCGCGGGGTGGCGCCCGAGACTCGGCGGAGTCCGTCAAGATTGAGGAAGGGCCCGCGCGTCATCCTATCCTGGACGATCCGACGAGCCATTGCCGGAGTGACGCCCGGCAGCGAATCGATCTGCGCGGCCGTGGCGACATCGAGATCGAGTCGGCTGCCGAGGTAGCCCGGACGATCGAGGAATTGCGCGGGCCGAATCTGGCGAGCGGTATCGGCAGCCCGGAGTGCCGTTTGTCCGCGACGGGATGGCCGGCGCGACGACCTCCCCCGCCCTTTCCCCTGCCCCGCGTGGGCCGCCGAATCGGAGGCTTGGATCTGATGCTCGAGTGCCGGTTGCAGGCGCGAGCCCGCTTCGTTCGTCGCCGCGCGGATGACCCGGACCGTGGCTCCCAGGACGGCGACCGCGCCGATGAAGATCAGCGCCTTGTGATCGGATGGAATCGACATGGCGCCAAACTATGGGCCCCGCTGGTCAAGCCACCACCATTCGACCTCGGGCGGGATCAAAGGCGCGCCGAATGACGGCCAGAGGCCCAGCGTCCCGCAGGCACGACCTTTGACGCGAACCGGCCCTTACACGGAGAGTCTATGCAGATTGGAGTTCTCGGCACGGGAGTCGTCGGCCAGACCATCGGAACAGCGCTCGCTCGCCGCGGGCATGCCGTCAGGTTGGGCTCACGTACAGCAAACAACACCAAGGCGCTCGATTGGGTTGCATCGAACGGCGAGCGCGCCAGCCAGGGGACGTTCTCGGACGCCGCGACGTTCGCCGAGCTGGTATTCAACTGCACGTCGGGAACGGCGTCGCTCGAAGCGCTGCGCTCGGCTGGAATCGGGAATTTGGCGGGGAAAGTGCTGGTGGACGTGGCCAATCCGCTCGATTTTTCGCACGGCATGCCGCCGACGCTTGCCATCTGCAACACCGACTCGCTCGCCGAGCAGATTCAGGCCGGGTTTCCCGCGACGAAGGTGGTGAAGGCGCTGAATACCATGAGCGCTCCGGTCATGGTCGAGCCTTCGCTCGTCCCAGGGGAACACGACGTCTTCATGAGCGGCAACGATCCCCAGGCCAAGGCTCAAGTGCGCGAGCTCCTCCAGGAATTCGGGTGGCGGAATATCGTCGACCTGGGAGACATCACCACGGCGCGCGGCACCGAGATGGTGCTGCCGATCTGGCTTCGGTTATGGGGGGCCTTCAAGACGCCGCTGTTCAACTTCCGCATCGCTCGTCAGTGATGGTTTTGGGAGTAAGAAACCGGTAAGGCCGCTCACCCAAAGTCGTTCGTACAGCTATCGTTCTCTGACGCCAATCGACCAGGGATTCACGATGAAGTCGTTCGCTACCCGTTCCACGGTACTGATCTCCTGGCTCGCGTTTGCCGCCGCGTGCGGCACGCCGGCCACCGTCGTCACGTCGGCGCCTGCGCCGGCTCCGTCGCCGGCGCAGCCCGCCGTGAGCGCGCCTGCCACGCGCGTACCACCCGTCACCATGTCCGAGCCGCCGCGCAACTGGCAGCTTCTCGACGAGGCGACCGATCACATTCCGGGGATCAGCGCCGAGCGAGCGATGAAAGAGCTGCTGGCGGGGAAGTCGCCCAAGCGCACCGTGGTCGTGGCGATCATCGACAACGGGATCGACACGTTGCACGCCGACCTTCGTGCGAACCTGTGGACCAACCCCAAGGAAACGGCCGGAAACGCCAAGGACGATGACGGCAACGGCTACGCGGACGACGTGCACGGCTGGAACTTCATCGGCGCGAAGAGCGGCGAGGACGTGCACTGGGACACGTTCGAGGTGACGCGCCAGTACGCGCGGTGCCACCAGCGAGCCGGGTCGAGCGGCGAGCCGCCGATCACCGACGCGGCGGCGTGCGCGCAGATCGACTCCGACTACGCCGACCAGCGAAAGAAGATCGAGAGCAGCGTGCAGACATACCGGCAGATCAGCGCCGTGCTGAAGCAGATCCTGCCGATGCTCAAGCAGGCCGTGGCGCCGGATACGCTCTCGGCGGAAAGCGTGCGCAAGATGCGGACGTCCACGCCACAGATGTCGCAGGCGCGGCAGATCTATCTCGAGCTGGCGGAACAGGGCGCGACCCCGAGCGTGATCGAGGACGGTCTCAAATCGCTCGAGGGACAGCTCCAGTACGGGCTGAACCCGGATTACAATCCGCGCACGATCGTGGGGGATCACTACTCCAACCCGAACGAGCGCGATTACGGCAACTCCGACGTGATGGGCCAGGACGCCAAGCACGGCACGCACGTCGCCGGGATCATTGGCGCCGTGCGCGGCAACAACATTGGCGTCGACGGCATCGCTCCCGCCGTGAAATTCATGATGATCCGCGCGGTGCCGGATGGCGACGAGCGTGACAAGGATATCGCAAACGGCATACGCTACGCCGTCGACAACGGCGCGCAAATCATCAGCATGAGCTTTGGCAAGCCGTACTCGCCGTACAAGACCGCGGTCGACGAGGCAGTGAAGTACGCCGACGCGCACGGTGTGCTGATGGTGCACGCCGCGGGCAATGACGGAGCGGACCTGAGCAAAGGGAAGAATTTCCCGACGCCGGCATATCTGGGCGGCGGCCGGCCGCAGTTGTGGATCGAGGTAGGCGCCTCGTCATGGAAGGGCGGTGACAGCCTCGCCGCGCCCTTCTCGAACTTCGGCAAGAACGAAGTCGACGTGTTCGCACCGGGCGTCGACATCCTGTCGTCGGTTCCGGGGAACGAGTACGAGCGTGACAGCGGCACGAGCATGGCCGCTCCGGTGGTGAGCGGGCTCGCGGCCTTGATCATGGACTACTACCCCAACCTCACCGCGGCCGACGTGCGGAAGATCATCGTGTCGTCGGTGAGCGCCTATCGCGATCAGCCGGTGGTGCGGCCCGGCGGCGATGGGCACATGGCGTTCGGATCGCTGTCGGTGACCGGCGGGATCGTCAACGCGTACAACGCGATCAAGATGGCCGAAGAGATCAGCAACGGGAAACCCAAGCCGTAAGGCCTGCCGGCTCACTTGCCGTAAGGCCTGCCGGCTCACTTGACGAGCGTCACCGCCACGTCGCCCACGACCTGCAGGCTCTTCGCCGACAGTTTGTCGAACGTGTCCTACAGGGTGTGGTGGTAGTTGGGATTTGGCGCCGTGAATGGACCATAGCCCGTCGGCAGCGGGCCGTACTGCAGATCGATCACGTCGATCACGTGCAAGCCCTTGTTGAGCAACGGAACGTGATCGTCGGTGATCGCCTCGCCGACCTGATTGATGAAGTACTTGCCGTAGCCGAGCTGCGCCGCGGTGTCCCATACCCGGCGCACGACTTCGGGCGCCTGCTGCGCCGAGTTGGCCTCTTGATAGATCTGTAAATCCGCGTCGCCGATCATGTCGAACAGCACGCCGAACAGCGGCGTGTAGCCGGGCGACGGCAGATGCGCGGCGAAGTACTGCGATCCGAAC
>DATJHY010000130.1:0-41389 GCA_035493635.1 Gemmatimonadaceae bacterium
GGACGACGGGGCGGCAGATGGCGGCAAACGATCGACGGATCGCGAATGGCCAAGGGAATTACACGTCGGGCGTGTATGTCGATTCGAAGAATCCAGATGTCGTCTACACGCTGGCCACGTCGAGCTACAAGTCGACCGACGGCGGCCGCACGTTCACTGGCTTCAAGGGCGCGCCCGGCGGCGACGATCCGCAGCAGCTCTGGATCGACCCGACCGACGGCCAGCGCATCCTCGCCGGCTACGACCAAGGCGCGATCGTCTCGCTCGACGGCGGCGCGACGTGGAGCTCGTGGTACAATCAGGCGACGGAACAGATCTACCATCTGTCCGTCGACAACTCGTTCCCGTACTGGGTGTACGGCACGCAACAGGACGCCGGCGCCATTCGCACGCGCTCGCGCGGCAACCTCGGCGCCATCACGCCGCTCGACTGGAATCCGGTACCAGGTTGGGAGTGGGGGACGATCATCGCCGATCCGCTCGATCCCAATACCGTGTACGCGAGCGGCAGCGGGATCGTGAAGATCAGCTATCCGAGCGAACAGTGGATCAACGTCAGCCCGGCGGCCGACCCCTCGCGCCGGCTGCGGACGACGAGCGACCAGCCGATCCGGTTCGCGCCCTGGAATAAGAAGATGCTCATTGCTGCCTTCCAGTCGGTGTGGTCGACGATCGACGGCGGAGCGCATTGGACGGCCATGTCTCCAGACCTCACGGTGCGCGCTGACGCGCCCGCGCCGCCGGCGGGTCGTGGCGGCACGCCTGGCGGCAATTCGGCGATCCAGTCCATGTCCCTCTCAACGGTCGCGCCAGGACTGATCTGGGTTGGCACCAACAATGGCTTGATCAAGGTCACTCGCGACGGCGGCAAGACGTGGAGTGACGCGAGCATCCCCAACGTCCCCCGCATCGAGCGCGCCGAGGTGTTCTCGCTCGAGGCGTCGCACTTCGACGCTGGCGAGGCGTACGCCGTGCTGGATCTCTACCGCGTCGGCGACTACACCCCGTACGTCTACCGTACGCGCGACTTCGGTAAGACCTGGACGCGGCTCGCGAACGGGCTGCCCGATGGGCAACCGTCTGGCAGCTTCGCGCGGTTCGTGCGAAACGACACGCAGCGCAGGGGCTTGCTCTTCGCAGGAACGGAGAGTGGAATCTTCGTGTCGTTCGATGACGGCGACCGGTGGCAGTCGCTGCAGCAGAATCTTCCCAACACGTCCGTGCGCGACGGCGTGGTCAAGGACAACGATTTCGTCGTCGCGACGTACGGACGCGGGTTCTGGGCGCTCGACGACATGTCGATTCTCAGGCAGCTCGCCGGGAGCATGGCGAGCGAGCCGGCGCACCTCTTCAAGCCCGGCGACGCGATGCGCATGCGGCGCAACGTGGGCGCCGACACGCCCTTCCCGCCCGAAGTGCCGCATGCCCTCAATCCGCCCGAAGGCGCCATCGTCGACTACTGGCTGGCGCAGGCTCCGTCCAGTGAAATCACCCTCGACGTCCTCGACGCCAACGGTGCCACGGTCAGGCACTTGACGAGCGCGCCGGGCACGCCGGTCGCCGAAGCGGCGCGGCCGCCCGAGCCCAACTTCTGGATCGCACCACCCTTCTCGCTGCCGAAGAACGCCGGCGAGAATCGGACGCATTGGGATCTTCGGTACGAATCGCCGAGCGCGTTCTCGCACCAGTTCGAGATCAACGCCAACCCTGGACTTACGCCACCTTCGCCGCTCGGGCCGCTCGTTCTGCCGGGGACGTACACGCTCAAGCTGACCGTGGATGGGAAGACATATTCACAAACTGTGAACGTGAAGAACGATCCGCGCTCGCCGGCCACACTCGAGGCGCTTCGTGCGCAGCATGCGTTGCAGATGAAGCTCGTCGCCGGAATCGAAGCCGCGTTCGACGGCCATCGACTCGCCGCCGCGCTGCGCGACGCCGTCCGGTCGGCCGACGCGAGCGCGTCGCTCGCGGCGCACCTGGACACGCTTGCCGGCCTGGATGGCGGCGGACGAGGACGGGGACGAGGAGGAATTCAGGGACCGCCGAGCTTCACCGCGTTGAACGGCGCGCTCGTGGGACAGCTCAACGCGCAGGAGCAGGGAGACATGGCGCCGACGGCGGCGTCGCTCTCCGCGTACGCGGCGGCATGTCGGGATCTCTCGAAGGCTGTTGCGACCTGGCAGCGGCTGAGCACCTCGGAGCTGAACGCACTGAACGCCACGCTCAAAGGTCGCGGCGCGACGGCGATCGCGGTGCCGGCGGGACAGATCAAGGCGCCGAGCTGTTTATAGCTGGAAGGTCGGTGAACGGCAAAGGGCGGGCGCAAACCGCGGAAGTGCCAAAGGGCGGAGGTGCCTAAGAACGGAAATGCCGAACGACGAAGATGCCTAACGGCGTCAAGAGCGAAGATGCCAAACGGCGAACAAAAGCGGGTTCGTAGTTCCCCGCTCCTTGGCATTTCCGCTCTTGACGCCGTTAGGCATTCTCGCAGTTCGGCATTTTCGTCGTTTGGCACCTCCGCCCTTTGGCACCTTCGCCGTTTGCGCCCGCCGTCTGCCGTCCGCTACTCCGCCCGCAGCGCGATGGCGGGGTCCACTCGACTCGCTCGCCTCGCTGGCACGTACGACGCCACCGCGGATACGGCGACCAGGAGCATCGTCGATGCCGCGAAGGTCCACGGGTCGTAAATGCTCGTGCCATATACGAGCGAGCGGATCGCGCGTACGCTCAGTGTCGACACCGCGAGCCCGACGACCGTACCGATCGACGCGAGCGCAAAGCCGTTGCTGATCACGAGCCAGGTCACGCGTCGCGGATCGGCTCCCAACGCCACTCGAATCCCGATCTCGCGCGTGCGCTCGGCAACGAGGTACGCCAGCACGCTGTACAGCCCCACCACGGCAAGTGACGCCGCGACGAGCGCGAAGATGCCGAGTAGCGTGAATGTGAATCGACGCGGGGCCACACGTTCGGCAACGATGTCGCTGATCAGGGTAAAGGGCGGCGGCGGCAGCGCGCGGTCAATCGATTGCGCGATGCGTGACACGTCCGCCTCGATGAGCCGCGGGTCGCCCTTTGTCCGCACGACAAGTCGCAGGTACCTGCCCATGCCTTCCTGGGCGAGGGCATGGTAGACGGCGGGCGAATGTTTGCCCTCGAACTCGCGCTGTGCGACGTCCGCCACGACCCCCACGATGCGCAGCTGCCTGGAGCCGAGCGTGAGCGACTTGCCCGCGGCTGGCCGATCTGCGAACAGCCGCCGTGCATACGTCGAGTTGATGACGACGGCTGGCGGGCTTCCTGGTCGATCGCTGCTGTCGATCCCGCGTCCCTCGAGGAGTCTCGCGCCAATCGTGCGAAAGTAGTCCGGCCCGACGTTCACGATTTCGGTGGGCGGTGTGCGGTGCCCAGTGCTGTCGACCGATACGGTGGTCGCTCCGCCCATCAGAGGCGGTGCTTCGGCGTACCCGGCGGCTTCAACGCCGGGTAGAGCGACGACACGTTGCAGCAGTTGCGCGAAGTACGCATCGGCCGCCGGTTGCGAGTAGCGGGCGCTCGGCAGGTCCATTCGCACCGCGAGCAAATGCTCCGGTCGAACGCCGATGTCGATCGAGGTCACGGTCCAGAAGCTTCGCGCAACGAGACCGAATCCCGTGAGAAGAACGAGCGCCGTGGCCAATTGCGCGACAACGAGCAATCGACGCACACGCCGCTGCCGACTGCTTCCAGCGCTTCGTGGGCTACCGTTTGACAGAACGTCCTGCAGGTTGCCGCGCGCAGCCGAGGCGGCAGGCGCGACGCCGAACGCAATCCCCGTTGCGACGGCGATGGCCGTCGTGAAGACGAGCACCATCACGTCGACACCGATGTCCGGAGCGTTCCCGACCGAGTCGGGACTGAGCCGAACGAAATACCGGACAGCGACGATGCCGAGCCCGAGCCCGATTCCCGCGCCAATCAGCGAGAGCAGCACGCTCTCACACAGCAGCCCGCGGACAACGCGCCAGCGGCTCGCGCCCAAGGCGAGCCGCACGGCGATCTCGCGCTGTCGGCCGGTCGCGCGCGCCATCGCGAGACTCGCCAGATTGGCGCAGGCGACGAGCAGCAGCACGCCGACCGCGCCAAAGAGAAGAAGCAACGGCTTGCGGTGCTCGCCGTATCGGCGATCGTGGAGCGTCATCAACACTGGGGCGACTCGCCTCGGCATCTGGCCATCCTGGTCGACGCGGCGTGTGATCGATTCCAGCTCCGATCGCGCCGATTGAATCGAGACGCCATCGCGCAACCGACCAACGACAAAGCGATAGCGTACGGAGACGACCGCGCGGACGCCGGGAATCGCTCTCGGAGTGGCGACGGGCTCGATCCGGTACGGACGCCAGAACAGGATGGGCCGAACGGTGACGAAGGATGCCGGCACGACCCCGATGACTGTCGTCGGCGTATCATCGACGAGAATCGATCGCCCGATGATCGACGTATCGGCCTTGAACGCGCTACGCCAATACCGTTCGCCGAGCATCATCACCGCCGGTCCGCTCGCATCGTAATCGCTCGGTGCAAAGGAGCGTCCGACGAGGGGCCGCACGCTGAAGATCGAGAAGTAGTTCAGGGCGACGTCCATCCCATGGATCTCGCGCGGACCAGCCTCGGTCATCACGACGACGTCGCTTGCTCCGTACGCCGCGATTGTGAGCGAGCTGGCATCGCGCAGCCACGCCTGATAGTCGGGATCATCGACGACGCCCACGTCCTGACCATCGTCCGCGGTCGAGAGCGACACGATCTGTTCAGGAGCCGGATACGGTAACGGACGAAGCACCACCGCATTTACGATCGTGAACATGGCGCTGTTCGCGCCGATCCCGAGCGCGAGAGTCAGCACTACCGCGGCGCAATACTCCGGCTTGGAGCGCAGTCCGCGCGCCGCGTAGCGAACATCCGCCGCGAGATTCTCGAGAGACGGCAGACCACGCTGTGCCCGCGTGGACTCCGCGGCGTACGTGAGTCCACCAGCGTCGACCAATGCCTGCCGGCGCGCCTCCTCCGGTGCCATACCTCTCCGGACGTTCTCTTCGATGTGCATCTCGAGATGACTCTCGAGCTCCGCGCGGAGATCGCCGTCCTCTCGCCGCCAGCCGGCGAGCATGCGCAGTGAAGCGCCGATGCGGGCAAGCAGGACGCGTAGCGGTCTCACGTTTCCTCCGGCCGCAGCGCAAAGAAGGTCTCGATTAAATCCGCCGTCTGGCGCCATTCCCGAGTTTCGCGAGCGAGCTTCTTCTTGCCGGCGGCGGTAATGGCGTAGTACTTGGCGCGTCGATTGTTCTCGGACGCGCGCCACTCGCTTTTGATGTATCCCTCCTGCTCGAGCTTGATCAGGGCGGGGTAGAGCGTCCCGTAGTTGAGCGTCAGCCGGTTCCGACTGGTCTCCTCTATGCGCCGCGCGATCCCGTACCCGTGCACCGGCCCCATGACCTCGAGGGTTCGCAGCACCATCAATGCGAGCGTCCCTTGCCAGACATCGAGCTTGTCGACCATCCCTGGCTCCTATGGGTGAGCCATATGAGTACCGCCGCTGCTATGGGAAAGCAATAGGAGACGTCACGAAGCTCGCGACACCTTTGGCGATCTCCTCCCCCCCCGGCGCCAAGACGTCGACTGCATACGAATGTCGAGGTATCGACCGGGTGGCGCAGCCGGCGACGTGAGCTACCTTCTGACCGGAATGCCTACCTTTTGACGTCTTCATCTTGGCGTCTACATCGCATCGACGTCTTCATCGCTCAACCCTCCCAGCTCATGCGTGCATCGTTCATCGCTGTCCTCTTGTTCGCGCCCAGCCTCGCGCTCGCGCAACGGAAGAACCAGCCGGAGCGCCGTGCCGTCCCCGACAGCTCGCCCGACACGGTCGTGTTTTCGCGGCTCAAGTTCCGCTACATCGGCCCCGAGGGAAATCGCGCCAGCACCGTGACCGGCGTGATCGGAGACCCGAACGTCATTTACGCGGGCGCCGCCTCCGGCGGAATCTTCAAGACCACCGACGGCGGTCTGCACTGGGCGCCGATCTTCGACAGCCAACCGGTCGCCTCGATCGGCGCGCTCGCCGTCGCGCCATCGGACCCGAACGTCGTGTGGGCGGGGACCGGCGAGCCCTTCATCAGAAGCCACATCTCGCTCGGCTGGGGCGTCTTCAAGTCGATCGACGCCGGAAAGACCTGGGCGAAGATGGGACTCGACAACACCGGACGCATCGCCCGCGTCGTCATCGACCCACGCGACCCCGATCGCGTCTACGTCGCTGCGCTCGGCCACCTATATGGTCCGCAGCCGGAGAAGGGGATCTATCGCACGACGGACGGCGGCAAGACGTGGGAGAAAGTGCTGTTCGTGAACGACTCGAGCGGCGCGAACGAGCTGGTGATGGATCCGACAAACCCGCGCGTTCTCTACGCCACGTTCTGGCAAATGGAAATCCACACCTGGGGCCGCACGAGCGGAGGCGCGGGGAGCGGGATCTGGAAGTCGACCGATGGCGGCACGACGTGGAAGCGTCTGACGGGCAATGGGCTGCCGCTTGGCCAGGTTGGCAAGATCAATCTCACCGTGAGCAAGACGAACCCCAACCGCATCTACGCGCTCATCGAGACCGGCGACGGGGTGCCGCTGCAGGATGGCCGCAAGACCGATCAGGGCCGACTGTTCCGCTCCGACGACGCAGGGACGTCGTGGAAGCTGATGAGCAGCGATCTCGAGATGGCGGGGCGCACACATTACTACAACCGGCTCGCCGTTTCTCCCGACAACGAGAACGAGGTGTTCTTCGTGTCGGCGTCGTTCTCCAAGACGCTCGATGGCGGCGCGCACATCATCGACTTCCCGCCCGCCCAGTGGCCGTGGGGCGACCATCACGAGATCTGGATCGATCCCACCAACGGCGATCGCATGCTCGTGAGCCATGATGGTGGTGTGTCGATCACGACGAACCGTGCGCGCACCTGGAACCAGGTACAGCTCCCGATCGCGCAGATGTACCACGTGACCATCGACAACAAGATTCCCTACAACGTCTACGGCAATCGGCAGGATGGCCCGAGCGCCATGGGCCCGAGCAACTCGCGCACCGGCGGCGACGCCGACTATCCGGGCATCGTGCGCGGAATGTGGCGCACGGTCGGTGGTGGCGAGAGCGGCTGGGCTACGCCGGACACGGTCGATGGCAATCTCGTGTGGTCGAGCGCGTCAGGAACGGGAAGCGTCGGCGGCATCGTCACCCGCTACGATCTCCGCACGAACGTCGTCCACCCGGTCGAGGTGTGGCCGGAGAACGTCGCCGGCGCGCCAGCCGACAGTGCGCGCTACCGATTCGTATGGAACGCTCCGCTCACCCTGAGCTCGCACGACCACAACCGTATCTACGTCGGCAGCCAGCACGTGCACGTGAGCACGGACAGCGGCAACACCTGGCGCGAGATCTCACCCGACCTCACGCGCAACGACAAATCGAAGCAGGGTGTGTCTGGCGGCCTCACGCCGGACAACATCGGTGTGGAATACGCCGGCGTCGTGTTCTCGATCGCCGAGTCACCGCTCGACGGCAAGATTCTGTGGGCGGGGACCAACGATGGACTCGTCCATGTCACGCGCGATGGTGGCGCCACGTGGACGAATGTCACGGCGAACCTTCCCGGTCTGCCGCTGTGGGGGACGATCAGCTCGATCGCGGCGTCGCGATACGATGCCGGCACCGCCTATCTCACCGTGGACGGGCACCAGGCCAACAACCGCGATCCGTGGGTCTACAAGACGAACGATTTCGGAAAGACGTGGCGCGCGATCACGACGGGGCTCGCCCATACGCCGCTCTCGTACGCGCACGCAGTCCTCGAAGATCCCGTGCGGCGCGGGCTGCTCTATCTTGGCCTCGAGAACGGCCTGTTCGTGTCGTTCGACGATGGCGGGCACTGGCAGCCGCTGCAGAACAATCTGCCGCACGCGCCGGTGTACGGGCTCGTCGTGCAACCGCATTTCAACGATCTCGTCGTTGCGACGTACGGTCGCGGTTTTTGGATCCTGGACGACGTGACGCCGTTGCGCGAGATCGGCGCGCCGGTGCTGGCGAGCGACGCGCATCTCTTCAAGCCGCGCCTCGCGTACCGCTTCCGCGATGCGGAAGGAATCTTCGCCGTGCCGTATGATGCGACCGCCGGCGCGAACCCGACGTACGGGGCCGCGATCAACTATTGGATCAAGACCGGCGCCGACAGCGTGCTGAAGGACAGCGCTGGCGTGAAATCGGTGACGAGCGACAGCGTGACGATCACGATCAAGGATGCGAGCGGCGCGGCCGTGCGCACCATGAAAGGTCCGATGCGCCAGGGGATCAATCGCGCGTACTGGGATTTGCGCAGCGATCCGACGCCGCAGGGCAAGCTACGGACGTCGCCGTTGTATGCGAGCTGGATGACGGTCGGGCTGGAGGGCAAGAACACGCCGAGCTTCGGGCGCATCTCCGTGCTCGAGCCGCCGGGAACCTACACGGTGACGCTCGCGGCGCGCGGTCAGACCTTCACGCAGCCGCTCGAGTTGCGCAAGGATCCGCGGAGCGGCGGCACGGAGGAGAGCGTGAAGGCCAACGTCGCGCTCGTGCAGTCGATCCGGCAAGACATGACGGACGTCGTGCAGATGGTCAACGCGCTCGAGCTGACGCGCGGCCGGCTCCAGTCGCTCGTCAAGGTGATCAGCGCCGATTCGGCGAAAGCGGACGGACGCAAGGGCGTCAGTGCAGCGATCGACTTGCTCGACACCACTCTCGAAAAGCTCGAGGAGAAACTCTTCCAGCGTCGCACCACCGGTCGAGGACAGGACGACGTCCGCTGGTCACCGCGACTCGCGGAGCAGCTCGAGTACCTCGCCTACAGCGTCGGCGGATCCGACTTCGCGCCCACCGCGTCTCAGAAGGAAGTGGCGGCGCTGCTGCATCAACGGGTCACAGGGGCGAAAGCGGAGTACGACCAGGTGACGGCGAGGGAAATTGCGGCGATGAATGAGAAGCTGAAGGCGGCAGGGCTGCTCGTGCTGTGAGAGCGGACCGCCGAAGGCGGGCGCAAACCGCGGAAGTGCCAAAGGGCGGAGGTGACTAAGGACGGAAATGCCGAACGACGAAGGTGCCTAACGGCGTCAAGAGCGGAACTGCCAAAGAGCGGGAAACTACGAACGCGCTCGTTCCCGCCGTTCGGCATCTACGCTCTTCCCGCAGTTCGGCATCTTCGCCCTTGACGCCGTTTGGCATTCTCGCAGTTCGGCATTTTCGTCGTTTGGCACCTCCGCCGTTTGGAGTTCTCCGCCGTTAGCGCCCGCCCTTTGCCGTCCGCTTCGCCCTATGCCGTCCGCTTCTCCCTTTGGAATTCTCCGCGGTTTGCGCCCGCAGTTCGCCGTCCGCCCTCACGCCTCGATCTTGTATATCTCGCGTTTCCCGTACTCGACCAGATCATGGTACCCTTTCATGATCTTCTCGAATTCCTTCGCGTCGTCCTCGTTGATCGGCGGATTGTCGTTCATTCGCTCGAACTCGGCGATGCTCGCGACCTCCATTTCGGCGACGAGCGTCCAGTAACGATCGGCGACGAAGTCCGTCATGATGCGCATTCGTGGCATCCCGGCCTTTTCGCTCAGCTTCGCCATCGCCGTGAACTTCTCGACCAGTGGGCGGACCTTGCCGGGCTTGCAGTACATGATTTCGCGAATGAGATACATGGGTCGGCCTCCACGTACGAGGTGGTAGATTGTAAGCCGGGTCGAAAGTATCCCGCGGTCAAGCCGGGGCAGGCAAGGGGCAATAAAGAACGGCCTCGGAGACATCCGAGGCCGTTCTGTGAAGCGAACCGCGAATTCGTTTATCGACGCGGCCCTTTGCGAGCGGTGTCGGGGCGCATCCCGCGACCCATCCCGTGGCCCATCTCGCCCTGGTGCTGCTTCATCCCGGCGACGTTCGCGTCGAACTGCTTTTGCTGATCGGCGGTGAGAATCGCCCGAATCGCGGCGAACTCTGCATCACGATGCGCTTCCATCGCCTTGCGCTGCTCGGCCATCAGCCGATTCGCCGTCGCGGTGTCACCCTTCTCGCGCG
Source organism: Gemmatimonadaceae bacterium (assembly GCA_035493635.1). GTDB lineage: Bacteria > Gemmatimonadota > Gemmatimonadetes > Gemmatimonadales > Gemmatimonadaceae > JAQBQB01. The sequence goes on from DATJHY010000130.1 coordinate 10,130, forward strand.
CTTCGCGAATGGCCGCGAAGTCGGGCCGGCCCTGTCCCCGCTGAGCCTGCATCGCCACGCGCTGCGCCTCACGCAACGTGTCGAGCTTTGCCTTTTGCGTGTCGGTGAGCGTGATGCCCTTGAGGAGCATCCCCTGCATCATGCCCGGACCACCACGACCCATCGGGCCGCGCCCTTCCGCGCGATGCTGATGCTGCGCCGGAGCGCCCGTTCCCTGAGCCTGGGCAACGCCGGCCATTGCAAGCGCCGCGAATGCCGCGGCCACTACTGCGACCTTCTTCATGACTGCTCCAACGATGATTGTCGGACTCCGGCGCCGCGAACCCACGCGGACTCTCGCCATCGTCTGTGCACCTGCGTACTACTCGCGCCGGCCAATTTGGGTCCTGTTCGGGGTGAGTTCGCTCGAGCCAATAACGTGCTCGACCGCGTCCGAGCTGACTGATCTGCATTAGACGGCCACAAGCTCGAAAAATCGGGTAATTCCCGACGACTCAACGGGTTACAATTCGGACCCCAATATGGTAAATTCTCTAATCCACCGACCAATTCAAAGTGTGCTGCACGGGAGCTAATCGGCTCCCGCGTTGTACTATGTGCGTCTGCGTCGTCTTGACGCAGCGGAGGATGATTTCGCGATGAGTTTGAACGGGTACGCGCAGAACGGCCTGATCGCCGCTGCGGCATTGGCGTTGGCCGGTGGCCAGGTGGTTTCGGGACGCGAGCATCCAGGGCCGATTTCGCGATCGGTCGCCACGGTGGCGACTGCCATTTGGGGCAGCCGTGACTCCGTTCCGAGCCGTGACTCCGTTCCGACAGGCGCGGCGGTCGTGACCAAGGCGACCAGCGGCATGGCGGCGAGAATCAGCGAAGCGCTCACCGCGTTTACCGGCGCCGTTCGTCCGCTCAGCCATCCTAGGGCCCTCCAGGACGCGTTCCAGAGCTACTTCGCTTTCAAGGCGGCGCATCCCGACCAAGTCAGAAAGCCCTTCCTCTACTTCGTGGACTACGGCCTCCCTGCCACGGAGCCCCGCGGCTACGTGTTCGACATGACGTCGCTCAAGATCGTCGACGGCCCGTTCACGGTCGCCCACGGCCGCGGCTCGTCGGCGACGCACTACGGCGTTCCGACGCGCTTCTCCAACGCGGCGCGAAGCGCGGCGACGTCGCTCGGCCTCTATGTGACCAAGGCCCTGTACGATTTCACGGGCCACGCCGGTGGCCGAGCGTACAGCTCGGTCGGCCTTCGGCTCGAAGGCGAGTCGGTCGGCTTCAACACCAACGCCTTTGCACGCGGAGTCGTCGCGCACGGCGCGCCGTACGTCACGCCTGACAAGGCGGGGCGCAGCGAAGGCTGCCCGGCAATGGAGCCAGCTCGCGCCGAGCGGCTGCTCCCCAAGCTTGCCGACGGGGCGATGGTCTTCCTGTTCGCCCCGGACTCGGGCTGGATGTCACGCGACCCGTGGATCGAAGCGGGCATGAACTAATCGCGTGAGGACGGCCCCCACCGGACGCCGGAAGAGCCAGTATTGCAATTGAAAGTTGCTCGGCACATTATTGCATGTGATGAGCGCGCCCATTCGTCCCGCCGTCCATCCGGATCCCGCGCCGGTCCTGGCCAAGGCCCTGTTGTCGGCGGCCGGCCGCCTCGGGCTCCGGAACAAGCAGCTCGCGGCGGTCATCGGATCCAGCGAGGCGTCGGTCTCGAGGCTGCATCATGGACGCGGGCTGGACCCGGACACCAAGGAGGGCGAGCTCGCCCTCCTTTTTCTGCGCCTGTACCGGAGCCTGGACGCGCTCGTCGGAGGGGACGACGACAAGGCGCGCCGCTGGCTCAATTCAGAGAATACTCATCTCGGCGGCGTCCCCGCGGACCGCATCCGAGCCGTCGAAGGCCTGGTCGATGTCGTCCAGTATCTGGACGCGATGCGCGGGCGTCTCTGAGCTCCGCCCGCTTCGGCTCTCGCCCTGGCGAGTGGTCGAGGCGCAGCATCAGGTGTCGACCCGTAAGCTCGTCGACACGGCGGCGGAGCAGATCCTGCTCGAAGAGCTGATCGATCGCGCCAAGCCGCCCGACCCCACGCGGGGGCGGCTGCACTATCTGCTCGCGACGCCGTTCCGATACCCACCGCTGCCCCACGGCTCGCGGTTCGGCGGCCGGCACGAACGAGGAATCTGGTACGGCTCGGAGACACGACGCACCGCGTTCGCCGAGGTGGCGTATTACCGGCTGCTGTTCCTCGAAGGCACGCGCGCCGAGTTGGATCCGGTGACCACGCAGCTCACGGCATTCACGGTGCGCGCGCACACCAAACGCGGCATCGATCTCGTCGCACCGCCCTTCGATGCGCACCGGCGCGCGATCGCCTCTCCAACGCGCTATGATGCCGCCCAGGCGCTGGGTCGCGAGATGCGCGAGGCAGGCGTGGAGCTATTTCGATATCCGTCGGCGCGGGACGCGGGAAGCGGCGTGAACGTCGCCGCGTTCACGCCGTCGGTATTTGGCGCGGCGCGGCCACGTAGCCTCGAGACGTGGCACTGCACGGCCACGCGTGGTCGCGTGGAGCTCACCAAGCGCGACTACTTCGCGCGCGATCACTTCGCGTTCGACCGAGACGCTTTTCTGGTCGACGGCGCACTGCCAGCGCCGGCGCTTTGACTCCAAAACGTTCGCCGCTTGCGAACTGCCCTCGGGGCACGATTTTAGGCGCGTGAAGCGCACCGTCCTCATTTATGGCGTGATCGGCGGCCTGTTGATCGTGGGCCTCAAGCTCATCGAGTACCGATTCGTGGTGATCGAGCACTCGTTCGAGGTATACGGTGGACTGGTGGCGGTGCTGTTCTCGGCGGTGGGCATCTGGCTCGGTCTCAAGCTCTCGGGGACGCGCGAGACAGTCGTCGTGAAAGAGGTCGCGGTGCCCGCGGATCCGGCACGCCCGTTCGTCGCCGATGCCGTGCGTCTCGAGCAGCTCGGCATTACGCCACGCGAGCTCGAGATACTCGGGCTGATCGCCGCGGGCTTGAGCAACCGGGAGATCGCCGAGACGCTGTTCGTGAGCGAGAACACGGTCAAGACTCACTCGAGCCGATTGTTCGACAAGCTGAATGCGCGCCGCCGGACGCAGGCCGTGCAGATCGGGAAGACCTCGGGTCTGATTCCTTGAATGCGTGGATTTCGAGGGGCGGCTCGGCGGCTAGGCGCGGACGAGTCGTGCTGCTCGAGGTCGCGACCGCTGGCGCAACATGACGATGATTCCAACGCCGGCGATCGCGCCGCCGATCAGCATGTTGGCGAACTGGAGGTGCGTGCCCGCATCGGGGTGGTACCACGTGAACGCCATGGCCGTGTCGTCAGCAAAGGCGGTGATCGATCCGGTGAGGTGGAACCCGGGCGCGACGAATCGTTGTGCCATGATCCGCTGCGTCGGTTTGACGCGATCCCACAATTTCGCGTCGCGGTAGAGGAGGGGTGAGTCGTCGCGGCTGCCATCGGGCGTCACGGTGACGAGCCAATAGTCGAGCCCAGATCGCTGCGAGCTCCGCGTTTGCCGCGCGACGACTGTTGCCGTGTCGAGCCGGCAGGCGCCATGCGGCGCGACGAGGGCGGGTTGCCGTCGATCGATCCAGCGCGACGAGCAGCTTTGGTCGGCGCGAAACACCGCTGCCGCCGCGGCGTCGCTTTCTGCGGCCCACGCGCCGTAGCCCAGCTGACCCACGCCGAACAGCGCAAACGCGAGCGAAAACCACCAGGATCGCGATCGCTTGCGCGGTAAGGTCTCCTGAGGGTAGTGCGTTTCGCTCACGACACTCCGCGTGCCGTCGGGGTTCACGCGCACGCGACGCGCGACGACGTTCACGCGAAGCTGCGCGCTCCGCGCCACGCCCTCGCGCTTGAGGATCTCGTCGAGGAAGTCCTTGCCCATTACTTCCGAGACACTTTAGACGCGACTCAAGTCACGCCCCGAAAATGCGGCGCAGATCACAGACAACGCGCGACGTTGGAGCCGGTTGATAGGGTCAGACCCTGTTTATCGCCGTAAATAGGGTCTGACCCTATTTCACGTGGCGCTAGGGTACCGTCGTCGCGACGATCGGCAGCGTGAGGTGCGATGCCATGGCAGGCGTGCGGTAGACCGTGACCGTTGCCGCTTTGAAGTCCGATTCTCTGGCGAGGAAAATGTTCGGCACGAAGGTCTGCGGATTCCGATCGATGATCGGGAACCACGTGCTCTGCACCTGCACCATGATCCGGTGCCCTTTTTGAAACCGGTAGCTCTGGCCGTGCAGGCTGTACTTGAACTCGGCCGGCCGGTTGGGAGTGAGCGGTGACGGGTGCTCGAAGCTGTTCCGGTAGCGGCCGCGGAATACTTCATTCGACACCATGAACTCGTAGCCGCCCATCTTCGGATTGTCCTTGACGTCCTCGGGGTAGACGTCGATGAGCTTGACGATCCAATCGGCGTCCGATCCACTCGTCGCGGCGAACAGGTCGGCGATCACTTCACCGGCGATCGTCACGTCTTCGGTCAGTGGCTGCGTGCGCCAGCTCAGCACGTCGGGGCGAGAATCGACGAAACGCTGATCCTCGGTGAGCCAGGTGTACCAACCGGAGCCCCGCGGGTCGTAGGTCGCCTGAATGGGGCGATTGCGATACGGTACCGGATGCGCCGGATCGGACACGTACGCGTCAGCGCACGTCGGACGGGCCGTGTCGCAGCGCGAGGCCGGCGGCGGATCGAACGACAGCGCGCCGTTCGCGTGAAAATAGAGCTGGCGTGTCGAGACATTCTCTTTCGGGGGCCAGGCGTCGTAGTGCCGCCATGCATTGGCGCCGCCCTCGAAGACGGTCGCTTCGGGCTGCCGGAGCGCGCCACGATCCTTCAAGTAGTAAGCGAAGAACGGTGCCTGAATGCTGTCGCGGAAGTACTTCGACGTGGCGCTGCCGAAGTCAATGTTCCCCAACGTGCGCCCTTCGCGCGCGTTCCAGCCGCCATGGTTCCACGGACCGACCACGAGAAAGTTCTTGTGCTCGCGGTCGAACTTCTCGAGGCGTTCGTAGATCGTTACCGGGCCGTAGAAGTCTTCCTGGTCCCACCATCCCGCGACATTGAGCGTGGGGACGGTGACCTGCGTGAGCGCGGGAATGAGCGTCTGCCGCTGCCAGAACGCGTCATCGTCCGGATGCGCGACGAAATCGTTCCACGTCGGAATCTTCCCCTTGAGCACGTTCTTATTGACGTTCGCTAGACTACCGAGTGTGAGATACCACTCGTAGGTGTCGTAGGTCGGGAAACGGAACTGCTCGTTCTCCTTGCTCGTTTCCATCATGGCGGCGTACTCGAACCCGTAGCTCAGGCGGAACGCGCCGTTGTGGTGAAAGTCGTCCCCGAGCCACATGTCGGCCGGCGACGCCTGCGGCGATGCGGCCTTGAGCGCCGGATGCGGATCGGTGAGCGCCATTGCGGTCGTCCACCCGTCGTAGGACACGCCGAGCATTCCGACGCGACCGTTGTTGTTGGGAACGTTCTTCACCACCCAGTCGATGGTGTCGTAGGCGTCGGTCGCTTCGTCGATGGCCTTGGGGTCCTTGCGTTGGGCGCCGGTGCGCGCGGGCCGCTGCATCACGAACTGCCCTTCCGACCGGTAGCGACCCCGGATGTCCTGGAAGACGAAGATGTAGCCGTCGTCCGCCAGCTCCTTGAAGCTCGAGTTGAGTGATCCCGCCCGGTTGTCGATGCCATAGGGTGTACGGAGGAAGATCATCGGCAACGGGCCGCTCTGGTCGCGCGGCGCGTAGATGTCGGTGTTGAGCCGCACGCCGTCGCGCATGGCGATCATCGCGTTCGACTTGACGTACCGCTGCGTGTTGTCCGGCTGTTGAGCGACCGCGTTGGTCGCCGCGAGAGCGGCGACGAAGATGAGGATGCGCATGGCACGAGCTTGCCGGCTCGACGCGGCTAGCGCAAGACTCGCGCGATCAGGTCACGGCACCCAGGTCGTGAGCGCCGCCGCCGCCTGCCGTTTCTTGGGCGGTGGCGTCTCGGCGGGCTGTCCGAGATTGACGACGGCGACGATTCGCTCGTTCGGCTTGACGCCGGCGGCGGCGCGCGCGGCCTCGTCTTTCATCACGCCCCCGGTTTTGAGATGCGTGCCGAGCTCGCGCTCGACGGCGGCGAGGGCGAGATTCTCGATCGCCATCATCGTGGCCGCGTAGTCTTCCTCGCGAATTTCCGGGTCGGCATTGTCCACCACCGCCACCACGATCATGCACGGAAGCGCACGATGCTCCTCGGCGACGCTGTCGCGGAGCCGCTGCCCGGCGTCGGGGTCGGTGAGCTTGCGGGCCTTTCGTTCGCCGAGGGCGAGGCCGTACGCGTAGCGGGCCTCGGGGCCGAGAACGTAGAAGCGCCAGGGTTGTGTCAAGCGGTGGTTCGGCGCGAGGGCCGCGGCATCGAGGAGCGACTCGATTTCCTCACGCGAGATGGGTCGGTCCGTGAACCGCTTGATCGAGCGGCGAGCCTGAATTGCATCGGTGGTGCGCATGGGTGAAACGTAGGGGCGGCGGACGATCGGTGACGGGCGACGGACGATGGGCGACGGGCGACGGGCGGTGGGCGGGCAGATGACGCTCTCTTGACGCGCATCGACTATCGTGGCGCATGGCACGATCGACCGGTACCCGAATCACGTCGTATCGGGATCTCGATATCTGGCAACTCGGCATGGATGTCGTCGTCGAGACCTACCGCGTAACGAGGGCGCTGCCGGCCGAAGAACGGTTTGGCCTTAGCGCGCAGCTTCGACGAGCCGCGGTCGCGATCCCGTCCAACGTTGCCGAGGGGCATAACCGGCTTGGTGGAGGTGAGTTTCGACGATTCGTCTCGATCGCGCGCGGCTCCGTCGCCGAAGTCGAGACACAGATCGCAGTGGCCGTCGCTCTCGGCTTTGTCGGTGACGCCGACGTCGCGGCCCTTTTGCCGCAGCTCGATCGGCTGAGCAAGATGTTGTTCGGCCTGTACCGTCGTCTATCGCCCTGAGCCGCCCGTCGTCCGTCGCCCGTCGTCCGCCGCCCATCGTCCGCCGCCCGCTATTCCGTGTGCGTACAGCCTTCGGTGCGCCGCGAGTCGGCGATCTGGGTGATCTTCCAGACGCCACCCACCTTCACGAGCATGAAGGCGTCGACGCCGCAGTGGCTGAAGGTCGAGTTCAGGTGGAAGGTGTAGTAGGCCCACACCTGCGCGACGGGCAGATCGATTTTGACTTCGGGATCGTAGATTCGCTCGTTCCACACGTTGCCCGCCGGCGCGCGCAGGACGGCGGCCGCGAACTGTGCCGGCGTGGTGAGCGTGATGGCGGGCGTCCCGCGAGCGGAGACGCCCACAAGACGGGCGCTGGTGTCGAACGCCTGGGAAAACAGCGCGGTATCACGGGTCCGCATGGCGTCGAAGACCTTCTGGACGGTGGCGAGGACGGCGTCGCGGTCGGAGGTCTGGGCCGCCGCCGGTAGGGGATGCACGAGCGCCGCTGCCACGGCGAGCAGGGCGATCCTGGGAACACGGAATGTCATCGTGAGCTCGGGTTGGCGAGACTCGCTAATCTCGCGTCGGCGCCGCTCCCCGGACAGTCGTCAGGTGAAAGAGTCCTGCAAGGAGCAAGCTGGACTTTTCACGTCGTCCGCCCACACTTCGACACATGGCCGGTGACGTCATCCTCGTCGTCGACGACGAGCCGCAGATCCGTCGAGTCGTGCGCAACGTGCTCATGCCGGAAAGCGCGCGCGTGCTGGAAGCGGCGAACGGCCGCGAGGCCGTCGACCTTGCCGCGGCGCAGCGTCCGGCCTTGATCGTGCTTGATTTGGGCCTGCCCGACATGCCGGGCCTCGACGTGTGTCGGGAGATTCGCTCGTGGTCCGACGCGCCGATCATCGTGCTGTCGGCGAGGCATTCCGACCAGGAGAAAGTCGCGCTGCTCGACGCCGGGGCCGACGACTACATCACGAAGCCGTTCAGTCCGAGCGAGTTGCAAGCGCGCATTCGCGCGCAGTTGCGCCGCGCGCGGCTCGCGCCCGCGGCGGGGACGGGGCAGGTGATCACGATCGGCGAGCTCTCGATCGACCTCGTCAAGCCATCCGTCACCAGGGCCGGCGTCGCCATCCATCTCACCAGGACCGAGTGGGAGCTGCTTCGTACTTTCCTCAAGCACGCCGGGCGGACGCTCACCCACCAGCAGCTCTTTCGACCTGTCTGGGGAAACTCGTCCGGCGACATGCAGCAGTACTTGCGCGTGCACGTACGGAGCCTGCGGCAGAAGCTCGAGGTCGATCCCGTCCGGCCACGTCTGATCGTCACGGAGCCGGGCGTGGGGTATCGCTTCGAGGGCGGCCAGTGAGCACTCACGCGACGGTCGCACAGCCGCGATACCGGCGATTGGAGTGGCTCGTGTGGGTCACCGTCTTCATTGGGGTGACGCTGCTGCTGCTCGGGGTGCGACGTCGCCTCAATCAGACCTATGTCGCGCTCGCCTATCTTCTGGTCGTGCAAGGCGCCAGCGCTCGCGGCGGCAGACTGTTTGGCATCGCCGTCGCCGCGACGGCGTTCGTCTGCTTCGACTTCTTCTTCCTCCCCCCATTCGGCACTCTGGCGCTTGCGGATCCCTTCAATTGGCTCGTACTCGCCGCGTTCTTCGTGACGGCGATCCTGTCGGCGCAACTACTCCATCGCGCGCAAGTCGAGGCGGCGCGTGCGGCGGTGCTTCGGGACGCGCAGCGGACGAAGGACGCCGTCCTCGCGTCGGTGTCGCACGACTTGCGAACACCGCTCACCACGATCAAGGCCCTGGCGAGTGAGATCGCGTCGGAGGGTGACGACCGCGCGGCGACGATCGAGGAGGAAGCCGACCGGTTGAATACCTTCGTCGCCGAGATGCTCGACCTCTCGCGCATCGAGACCGGCACGGCGACACCGGACGTTCAGCCCAACGAAGCCGAAGACTTGCTTGGCGCCGCTGCGCAACAGGCATCGGGCCGGCTGGAGCGGCACGAGTTGCGCATCCAGGTGGAATCTCAGCAGGGCCTGCTGTTCGGCAGATTCGATTTCACGCAAACCCTGCGGGCGCTCGTCAATTTGATCGAGAACGCGGCGAAGTACTCACCGCCCGGGGCGCCGATCGACCTGAGCGCTTCCCGCGACGGGTCGTGGCTCGTGTTTGCCGTCGCGGATCGCGGGCCAGGAGTGCCGGAGGACGAGCGCGATCGGATCTTCGAGCCGTTCTATCGCCGGTCGAGCGTGGCGCCTGATGCTGGGGGCGCGGGGCTCGGCCTCTCGATTGCGCGCGGCATCGCCGAAGCACAGGGCGGGGCGGTGTCGGTGCGCGACCGTGAGGGAGGCGGAAGTGTGTTCGCGCTTCGCGTTCCCTACATCCCGACCCCAATCGCAAAGGGCGCCGACAATTCCTGGTAGTCAGCGTCGGTGAGCCAGTTGCGCGCCGCTATGGCCAAGGCAGCAAGGTAGGCCGCATCGCGCGCAGCGCCCGCCGCCGCGCGAGATTCGCGATCGCGGGACGAGTCGCGGCGCAGGGCGTGATGTACCGCGGTGTCGACCAGGTCGCGAACGAACCAGGCGACCAGCTCGAGCCGGTGCTCTGAGACGATGGCCGCGAGGCGTTGGCGTGCGGCGCCAACGCGTTCCAGGCGCGACGAGTCGCGGCGGACGGCGTCAGCGATGGCGAGCCAGTCGTCGTGCGGTAGATCGAAAAGCCGATCGAGCCAGCTGACGAGCTTCCGAGCTGATCTGGGTGGTACGTACTCGAGGCCCCAGACGCTCTGCCAGAGCATCCGTCGTTCCGGCCGTGCCGCGCTGCGGCTCGCTCGATCGATCATGGACGCAACCCCCATCACGGATCGCGTCCATGATACACACGCACGTGTGAAGCTCGCGTGAAGGCGGAGGATCTCCGGGAAGGTTTTGCGTTAATCCCGGGCCGCCCCGAGCGGGCCAGCCGTCGCTCGCAGGCTTCACGGGTTTTTTACGCGCTAGTGCGCAGTCTTGACGCGATCTTTATGCGTGGGCGTCTAACGACAATAGGCTGTAGCTCTTGGTGAGAACGATGCCGACGTCGCTGACCCGCCTCAAACGAATTCTGTTCGGCCGCCCCCTCGCGTCCGACCGGCTCGAGCATGAGCGGCTGAACAAGAAGACCGCACTCGCCGTCCTCTCATCTGACGCGATCTCCTCGGTCGCCTACGCGACCGAGCAGACGCTTCTGGTGCTCGTCGTCCTCGGGACGGTCGCGCTCAACTACATCGTCCCGATCTCGGCGGTCATCGTCGGGCTGCTCGTTCTCGTTGCGCTCTCGTACCGCCAGACGATCTTCGCGTACCCGAGCGGCGGCGGTTCGTACACGGTCGCGCGCGACAACCTCGGCACCTTGCCGGGCCTCGTCGCGGCGGCGGCGCTGCTGACGGACTACACGCTCACCGTTTCCGTCTCCATCTCGAGCGGAATCGCCGCGATCACGTCGGCGTATCCGGCGCTGGCGCATCACGCCGTGGCGATGTGCATCGCCGCGGTCCTGGTCCTCATGGCGGTGAATCTGCGCGGCGTCCGCGAGTCGGGCATCGCGTTCAGCGTGCCGACGTATCTGTTCATCGTCATGATGCTGCTTCTCATCGGTTTGGGACTGACCCGGTTCTACCAGGGCGCGGCGACCGTAAGCCCATCGAGCCAGCCGGCCACGCCAATGAGCTTTCCCGTCGGCTTCGCCTTTACCTTCCTGCTCCTCCGCGCGTTCGCGGAGGGCTGCGTCGCGATGACCGGAACCGAAGCCATCTCGAACGGCGTGAGCGCGTTCAGGAGCTCGGGCTCGCGCAACGCCGCGATCACGCTCGGCTGGATGGCGGGCATTCTCGCCGTGTTCTTTCTCGGGACGAGCGTGCTGGCGCGTCACTACGGGATCCTGCCGTCGCCCACCGAGACAGTGCTGTCGCAGCTCGGGCGGCAGATCTTCGGGCGCGGGATGCTCTACTACGCGCTGCAGTATGCGACCTTCGCGATCCTCGTCCTGGCGGCGAATACCGCGTTCGCGGACTTCCCGCGCCTCGCCAGCATTCTGTCACGCGACAGCTACATGCCGCGCCAGTTCGCCGCGCGCGGCGACCGGCTCGCCTTCTCCAATGGGATCATCGCGCTCGCGATGTTTGCCGTGCTGTTGATCTGGCTCTTTCATGGCGACACGAGCGCGCTCATCCCGTTGTACGCGATCGGCGTGTTCGTGTGCTTCACGCTGTCGCAGGCGGGGATGGTCGTGCACTGGGTGCGGAGCCGCGAGCCGGGCTGGAAATGGCGCGCTGCGCTCAACGGCGTCGGTGCGTGCGCCGCCGCCCTCGTGTCGATCATCCAGGTGGCCACCAAGTTTACGCACGGCGCATGGATCGTCGTCCTGATCATTCCGTTGATCATTCTGGCATTGCGACGAATCCATCGGCATTACGAGCACTTCGCGCGCGAAGTCGCGTACAACGGCCAGGCGCCGTTGATGTTCCTCCACCACACCGTGGTCGTGCCCGTGAACGGGATCACGAAGCCGGCGGCCGGCGCGCTCGTGTACGCGACGACGATCAGCGAGGACGTACGGGCCGTGTATGTGGAGGTCGATCCCGACACGTCCGCCGAGCTGCGACGCCGCTGGGACGAATGGGACATCGGCGTGGAGCTCGTCGTGCTCGAGTCGCCGTTCCGATCGATTCTTCGGCCGCTCGTCGGCTATGTCGACGCTCTGACGGCGCGGGGCGACGCGGATCTCGTGACGGTGGTGGTGCCCGAGATCGTGCCGCGCAGCTGGTTCGGTCACCTGCTGCACAACAAGACGTCGCTGTTCATTCGGACGGCGTTTCTCTTTCGCCCCAATGTCGTCGTCACCGCCGTGCCGTATCTGATCGGGCGCACGGCCAGGTTGCGAGAGCTCCTCGCGCACGACGAACTGTTCGACGAACCGGCGCCGCACGGGTCGCAAGACGCGGCGTGACGGTAGCGTTCGCGGCGATTACGGCAGGCGAAGGCGCACGGGGAATCGGAGTTCCGCAGGTCCACCCGTCGATCGGCCGCCACCGAACGCGAATCCGCCGTTCCGCCATCCCACGATCGAGACGGCGAGGGCCGCCGAGCTGGCGCCGATGACGAGTGCGGTCCGGCCGCGATTCATCGTTCGCGCCTCCGCGCCCTGGATCTCGCCGCGCATGAGGACCACCTGCCGCGTGACATCGGCGCCACGATACCCCGACTCGAATACGGTGCTCGTCATTGAGAGCACGAGACTATCAGGCGTCGCGACCACGACTTCGCCGGTGACGGTGAAGTCGCGCAGTGACAGCGCCGCCATGGCATCGCCGCGGCGTAAACGATCGACCGCAACTCCCGACACGTGTGCGCGAACGTCGAGCCCGGGGCGCAGGTCGGCGACCGGAACGCCGGCGTACGTATAGCACGCGGCCGCCTGTCCGAGCGCGGCCGCGATGAGCAGCAGACGTGGCTTGTGCTTCATCCTTTCAAGTTGGGATTGGTCTGTGTCTCCGACAGCGGAATCGGATAGCACAGATCCTGAGCCGCGTCGAGGTACGACTTGGCGTTGCCGGCGATTTCGAAATCAGAGAGCGCGCCGGGCGTGCTCGTTGCCTTCCAGCGGCGGAGGTCTCCCAACCGCCGGCCTTCCATCCACAGCTCGATGCCGCGCTCGCGCTTGAACATGGTCCAGGCATCGGTTGCGGTCGTCGCCGTCCATGCCGTGAGGCCAAGCGACACGCGATGCTTATTGACCAGCGCCATGGCCCCCGGCACGTCACCGCCCTTGAGCTTGGCCTCGGCTTCGATGAGCCGCATCTCCCATCCGCTCGACAGATTGATGCCGGCTTCCTTCTTTCCGAACTTGGTCTCGGCGTACCACGTCACCTTTCCGAGCTGCAGCACGGCGGCGTCGCCGACCGGGTTCTTGGGATCGGCGACCCACGGAGTGCGCGGGTCCTTCGTATCCGTGTAATACTGCTGGTAGAACGTGTTCCACGTGGTGTGCGCGCGGTACGGCGAATTGGCCGTCGCCCAGTAGATGCGGTTGTACTGATCGGCGTCGGTCGTGTAGTACGGCATCTGATACACGAACGCGTCCGGAATGGCCGCCGCGTCGGTTACGGCGCCCGTGAAATTGCCGAGATCGACGCGCACGGACGCGCGCGCCGCCTGCGCGGCCTGCGCGGACTTCGTGTCGCCAGCCGCCGTCGCGATGGCCATGGCCTCGGTGAACTCCGATTCGGCGCGCGTGAGAAAGACGGTGTACGGCTCCTTGGGGCCGCCGTCGATCACGGCGTCGCACATGCTCTCGCCGAGCAATCGGTTCGCGTAGCCTGCCCAAAGCAGGATCTGCGCGACGTTCTTGCTCTTGGCGTAGTCGGCCGCCGCCAGACCTGCCTTGAAGCGCGCCGCGCCGCTCTCGGCCTCCCATCGGGCGCGCTGTGCGCGATCCCAGTATGCATCGGTCTCCTCGGGAATAAGGCGCCCGGTCTGCTGCTGCGAGCTGATGCCGAAGCTTCCCGTCGACCCGGCGGGGAAGATCTCGCGGGCCACGGCGGCGCTGGTGTATGCCGTCCAGTTGAGGGCGTCGGACAGATCACGCCCGGCGCCGTTCACGACGGCGGTCTGCGCGGCCGGATCGTCCAGGAACTTCTCCTGTACGGGGCCGGGGTTCGTGACGTCGAAGTTGCAGGCGGCGAGGCCGAGCAGGGCACAAGCGCCGGCGATTCGTCGAATGGTCATGAGAAAATCCTCATGTTCTCAGAAGGTGAACCGGAGCTGCGCGATGACCGTGGCCGGCGCGGGGATGTGCTCGGAGATGTAGCGGACCGTGGAGTTGAAGCCGTCGTTGCCCGCCATCTCCGGATCGAACAGCCTGAAATCCTTTCGCTGCCACCGATACCAGTTCTGAACCGAGAGGGACACGCTTCCCGAACGCGCGGCCGTGAGCAGCCGCTGCGGGATTGGGGCGCGCAGCGTCACGTCACGTACCTTGAAGAAGTCGGCCGGGAAGATGAACATGTCCTGCCGGATGTTCTTCGAATCACAGATGGACCGCTCCCACGCGGTCCACTTGGTCTCGTCCGTCGGCGACGACTGCTTGGCGTAGGCATCGAAACAGAGCGGCCATTGCACGGAGCGAGAGAGTGCCTGGTACGAGGCGTCCTCGTCGATGTAGTTGCCACCCTGGTACTCGCCGCGCGCCGAGAGCTCGATGCCGTGCGGGAATCGGAACGCCGTCGTCATGCCGATGATCTTGGTGGGCTGCGACGGGCCGAAGCTGTAGTCCTGGAGGATGTTCGGCGCGGCGATCTCGTTCGCATTGGTGACCTTGCGGCCGCGGATGTCGGCCACCGGCTTGCCCTCCGCGATCCAGCCGAAGTTGCCGATCTGGAACGACGGCGCGCCGCCCAGGCTGAGTGTCTTGCTATTGTTGAAGGCGGTCGTCACGCCGAGGTTCCACGTCACGGGACGGGAGCGCAGGACGTCGCCGCTGATCTGCATCTCGAGGCCGCTCTTCTGCAGCGTGCCGACATTCTCGAGCTGACTCGCGAGGAAGCCCTCGGACGGGATCTGTCGAACCGGGAGCAGGGCGTCGACGGTCTTGGTCCTGAAGTAGGTAAGCTCGAACGTCACGCGTTCGTTGAGCGTGGTGGCGTCGAACCCGAGCTCCGTTTCCTTGCTCCGCTCCGGCCCGAGATCGGGATTGCCGACGGTGTTGGTGCGGAACGCCGCCGAGCCGCCCCAGCCAACCGGCAAGTACGTGCGGATGGCGTCGAAAGCGCCCGGGGCGCGACCAGCCTCTCCGAACGCGGCGCGCAGCTTGAGGGTGCCAAGCTGTTTCGGGAAGAAATCCTCATCCGAGATCACGTACGACGCGCTGATCTTCGGATACTGCTGCAGTCCGAGATTCTTTCCGAACGCGCTGCTGCCGTCGAACCGGACGCCGGCCGTCACGAATAGCCGGTCGCGCCAGCCGAGCATCTCCTGGAAGAAGAAGCCGGCCGTCACCAGGCGCGTGCGATTCTCGATGCCGTTCCATTGCGAGCCGCTCGAGACGGTGGGAATACCGGGGCCGGGGAAGCCTTCGGTGTACGACTGCAGATCGCGCACGTCGGTCGTCGTGCTTTGCGCTCCCCACGCGAACGTCGAGTGCAGGGGAGAGTTCGCGACTTTCAGATCGTGCTCGAAATTGCCGACGTAGTTCGCGGTGACGAGCTGGCTGCTCCAGTGCTGATCGGAGAGTCCTCCCTGCTTGAGGCTGACGAATCCGAAGGGGCGCAGATTGCGGTTCTCGAGCTCACTCCGGTCGAGCCCGATGGTGAGACGATTCGTCACGTTCGGCGTAGGCGCGTAGTTCAGCGTGCCGCCGAGGATGCTGTGGTTGATCCAGGTGTTGAGCTGATAGCTCAGCACCTGCGAGATCGTGTCGATCGCCGAGCTGCCGAAGTAGTTCCGGTTGCGGCGGAATGCATTGAGCGTGATGCCGGCCGCGTTGTTTCCGGCCGGCGTGTTGGTGATCGAATCGCGCTCGTACGCCGACGTCCATTCGAGGGTGATCTTCTGCGTCGGCTGGAAGGTGAAGTTGCCGCGCACGTTGAACTTCTGCTCGTCGTCGAGCGGCAATACGCCCTTGTTGTCGTCGAAGCCGCCACTCACGAAGTAGTGAATCGTGGAAACGCCGCCCGTGACGGAGCCGAGGTACGCCTGCCGCCGACCATCGCGGAGCCAGGGGTTGATGAACAGGTACTTGCCGCACTCCGACGTCTTGCTGCACTTCGAGCCGTCGTCGATGCCGAACGGCCGCTCGCGATTGAAGCCCTGGTTCGTCTGGAAATTCCACGTCGCGCGCGACTCGCCCTGACCTTTCTTGGTGAAGATCTGAATCACGCCCGCCGCCGCTTCGGTGCCGTAGAGCGTCGTCGCCGCCGCGCCCTTGATGATCTCGATGCGATCGATGTCGTTCGGGTCGACGTCGTTGAGCGGGCTCGCATAGACGTTCGGGCCGCGGAGCGTTGGGCTCGCGCCGCCGGCGGGCATGTTCTTGGGATATTCGTCGCTTCGCACACGCACGCCGTCGATGTACACGAGCGGCTGATTGCTGAGGGCGACGCTGGAGATGCCGCGCAGTCGGATCGACGCGCCGGCGCCCGAGCTGCCGCCGGAGAGCTGCACGCTCGCGCCGGCCACGCGCCCCTGGAGCAGGGCCGACACGTTCGTCTGCGCTTCAGGAGAGGCGTCCGCCTTGACCGCGCTGATGGAATTGCCAACCTCACGCCGTCGCGCCTGGCCGGCTGTGCCCGTGACGACGACTTCCTCGAGCGTGAGGGCCGTCGTCGACAGACTGAAGTTCACGGTCGCCGTGCCGCCGGCGATCACCGTAACGGGTTGAGTCTTTGGCGCGGAGCCGATGAGTCGGGCTTCGATGCGCTGTGCGCCCGCCGGCACGCCATTCACGACGTAGCTGCCGTCGTCCCTGGAGACACTGCCGAGTCGAGTGCCCACAATCACCACCTGGGCGCCGGCGAGCGGTGCGTCGGTGCCGGCTCGGCGCACGGTGCCGCTGACAGTACCGGTGGGTGTCTGCGCAACCACCGCGCTCGAGCACGCGACGACGATGCTGATGAACGACACGAGCGAGCGCGCTGGCAGCCTTGGCCAGGACATGTTCCCTCTCCGCGTGTGGGTGCCGACCGTGCGCTCCATTCGGGAGCGGCGATGGGGCCCAAGTGTCTCGCGGCGAACGGGCGTTGTCAACCAGCCGTCATGCAAGCAAGTGACTTGCCCGACAGACACGCCGCTTACATGCGACGCGGAACGGCTCTCGGGCTGACTTCGAGGCGAGAGGCTGCCCTCAAGACGGACCCGAAGTCCGACGGCAGACTTCCGACATCCGACATCAGACAACCGCGTTGGCTCGGAAAGCCGGGCGTTGATCGGTACTGCTCAACGCCGTTGTCTGGCGTCACCATCTGCCGTCGGATGTCGGATGTCGGATGTCGGCCGTCAGTCGTCGGGCCCCCCCCTGACCTGTCGCCGCCACACAGAAGGAAGCCGGAGGTTGTACCGCAGTCGTTCCAGCCGCGTGAGTCGACACCGCCCGGGCCGTGGCGCCGTTACCGGCACATCGGATACGAGGGATCCGGACCCGCGATCGCCGGCCGATCGCGCCGGTTCGCGATCGCCAGCATCACGTCGTGAATGAATCGTCCGAGTCGCGCCGCGTGGTCGTAGTCGATGTAACGCGGCTCGTCGGTCGGCTGGTGATAGTCGATGCCGTAGCCCAGCGAGAAATACGTCACCGGCACGTTGTGGTGCACGTAGTTCACCTGATCGCTGCGACAAAATCGGTTGAGCGGATTCGCCGGAACATCCCAGCTGTGATCGATCACCATCGGCTCGGCGCTCACCGCGTCGACCGAGTCGATGAGGTCCCCGAACTCACGAGAGAGCCGGCGCGAGCCAAGCGTCTGCACCGAGTTCGGGCCGCCGAACTTCACGTCGGTCACGCGACCCTTGCCAACCATGTCCATGTTGTGGGCCGCCACGATGGAATCGAGCGGAATCGTCGGGTGATCGACGAACCACTTGGAGCCGAGGAGGCCTTGCTCCTCGCCCTGGTGGGAGATGAAGATGATCGACCGCGCGGGTCGCTCCTTCGCGAACTTCTCGGCGATCTCCAGCATCACGACCGTGCCGGAGCCGTCGTCGTCGGCGCCGTTGTTCACCGAATCGCGGCGCGGCGGCCGGATCGAGCGCGCATATCGAATGAGGGAATCGATTCGCCGCTGTTGATCGGGCGTCGGTGGGCGTGTCAGCCGATCGTTGGCACCTTGCGGCCGCATCACACGGTTGAACGCGCGGAGCGAATCGTGGTCGACGGGGTTGGCCAGCATGCCGACGTGATCGTTGTGCGCGCCAACGAGGACGTACTCGCCAGCACGAGCTGGATCGGATCCGGGAAGGGCCGCGATGACGTTGCGTGCGAAGAAGGGCGTCGGCGTGAAGTCGTTCGTCCAGTTCGCGCTCACCTGCTGGCCGGTCGTTCCGACGGTCAGCTGCTCGACGGGTTGACCAAATAGCCTCGAGGCGACCGCTCTGGTGATAGCCGCGGCCGGAGCCCCGGGCCCGGGCTGTGGCCGCATGCCGGCGCGGGCATTGAACGCGTTGGCGACGGCATTGGCCGGCATCGAATCGAGCGAAGCGACGAGGATCAGCGCCGCGCCTGCGTTGGATGCACGCGGGTCGCGCACCGACGTGAAGTTTCCACCGCCGCGCCCTCGGCCGCCGCCGGCCGCCGCCGTGTCTGCACGACGCGGTGACGTGAACACGGCAACCTTTCCGCGGATCGCGTCGCCGTCGAGCGCGGTCGCGGTGTCGCCCCACCGCCCGGCGAACACTGCCTGGGCGTCCCGCACATTCGCGCCACCCACGACGCCAGTCGCCGGAGCGGGCGGCATCGGGACCCAGTCCGTCTTGGGCTGCAGCGGCGCGTCTCCGGCGATGAGTCGCGACTTGGCGATGTCGAACCTCGAGTTGCCCCACGGAAGAATCTGAAAGTAGGTGCCGCCATCGCCCGCCGGCTTGAGTCCAAGGCGCTTGAACTCCGAGGCGATGTAGTCGGTGGTCTTCGTGTTGCCTCGCTCACCGGTTCGGCGCCCCTCCATCGAGTCGTCGGCAATTTGGTAGAGCCGTGTGCGCAGGTCGTTGGCCGTGATCGCGGTCTCGGTTGGCCGAGGTGCCCACGTCGCCGGACCTTCGTCGGGCCACACGGCGCGCTCGCCGCGTGCGGGGCTCACGGTCGTGGTTGGAGCGGTTGTGGCGCACGCGCTGACGAACAGGCCGAGGGCGACGACGCGAAGAGACACCTTGAGCTCCGGGTGATTGGCACGCACAAATTACGTCGCGCGCGCCCGCGTCGCTGGACGCCACGGGGCGTGCCCAACGCCGCGGTCGCCTCGGGAAAGGCTCGCAGTCAGACAGTCGTCAAGGATCTTCTTCGCGGGAGAGAATCATGACCGGCCCAGCCAGCTCATTGTCGGGAAAGATCGCGCTCGTCGCCGGCGCCACTCGGGGCGCCGGCCGCGGCATCGCGCTCGCGCTGGGCGAAGCCGGCGCGGTCGTCTATTGCTCGGGGCGAAGCACGAGGGACGCGGGCGCCACGCCGGGGCGGCCGGAAACGATCGACGAAACGGCGGAGCTGGTGTCCGCGGCAGGCGGAACTGGAATCGCGGTGCGCGCCGACCACACGAAGCCGGACGAAGTCCGGTCACTGGTCGCGCGGATCAAACGCGATCGGGGAGGGCTCGACATCCTCGTCAACGACGTCTGGGGCGGCGACGATCTCACGGAGTGGGGAAAGCCGCTCTGGGAACATTCGCTGGAGAAAGGCTTGCTGATGCTGGAGCGCGCGGTCCACTCGCACGTCATCACCTCGCACGAATGCATTCCGATCATGCTCGACCGGGCCGGAGCGCTGATCGTGGAGGTCACGGACGGCGTCGGCCGGAACTACCGCGGGAACTTCTTTTACGATCTCGTCAAGTCGTCGGTGATCAGGATGGCAATGGCGCTCGCCTACGAGTTGCGAAATCACAACGTCACGGCCGTCGCGGTCACGCCGGGCTTTCTCCGCTCGGAACGGATGCTCGAGCTGTTCGGCGTGACGGAGGCAAACTGGCGCGACCACATCGCGCGCGATCCCCACTGGTCGGAGTCGGAAACGCCGCTGTACGTGGGACGATGCATTGCCGCGCTGGCCGCGGATCCCGAGCACTGGCGAATGACTGGACGCGCGCTCTCCTCGTGGGATCTCGCCCAACGGTACGACATCGAGGATGCCGACGGACGCCGGCCCCACTGGGGCCGGTACATCGAGCGCCAGGTGGACGTTCACTGGGAGATGCTCGCCGACGCGGCGCGCTCGACCCTCGAGCGACGCGTGCCGGGGGTGGCGCTCGAGGCAGACCGTCGCGCGCTCATGCTTCGCGCCGGCGACGTCGAGCGCGAGGTGCTGGAGCCGGAGCTCTTCTTCAGCAAGCCGGAGTCGATCGCCGACGAGCTCTGCGCGCGGTTCGAACGCGCGCGCTCAACGCGGCCAGCCTGATGTGCTCCGAGGAGGCGACGCCTCCTCGGCGTTTGACGGCTCAACGCACGCGAATCGGCAGCACCGATTGCGGGGCGTTCGGGACGATGAACGGCGGCACTCCGAACGTGAACGCGAGATTTCCCACGGCCCGTGGTGTGAACTCGAAGTCGTAGATCTCGCCCGGGTCCGAGATGAATGCCGCTGGCCGCACGGTCGCTTGCGACGCGGGCAGGTCGGCGCCGTCCTTGGCCACGGCACGCCACGTCGCCGGTTGATCGCCGCTCATCAGCCCGAACCTCGTCGGAAAGTCGTCGCTGATGTTGATGATCCGGAAGCGATACGTCGTGCCCGCGCGGAGATCCATCGTATCCGGCTGCGCCTGGCCGTTGAGCAGCTTCGGGGCGAACGGCCCGGCGATGACATTGTCGGTCGGCCCTCCGCTGCTGATCATCAGCACGCGGTCGGTCTCGGGGTCAAGGCTGCGGCCGGGCTCCAACACGATGATCGGCCCATACAACCCTGAGTTGATCTGCGCCGCCTCATTGAAGTGCGAGTGGTACATGAACGTGCCCGCGCGCGGCGGCGTGAAACGCACCGTCAACGAATCTCCGGGAGGCACGGGCTTGAGAATGTTCGCACCCATCCCGCTCCAGCCCGGTACGCCGTCGGGATAGCTCTCCAGCTCGATGCCGTGCCAATGGATGGTCACCGGCTCGTGCGCATGGTTGATGATGTTGATCGCGACGGGCTGCCCGCGCTCCAGCACGAGCGCGGGACCGGGAACCTGAAGCGCGTTCGGGTCGCGCTCCTGCGGCGTGCCGCCGAGGATGAACGAGTATCCCGGATGGGCGCCATACACGTTGGCCTTGGAGCGAACGAGGAGCCGAATGTTGCGCGGCTGCGCCGTTGCCTGCGTGATGACCGCGCCGGCGGGTGCGACCCGAATGCCGAGCACGAGGCCGAACATCTGATGCGGTGCATCGGTCCCGTGGTGGGACTCACCACCGCCGTTGTGCACTCCGCTGCGGGTGTCGAGCGACACCACCTCGGACAGGTGGACGGCGAAATGGCAATGAAAGATCCAGTTGCCTGGTCGGGTGGGCGACCAGTCGATGAGCATCGTGTGCCGAGGCACGAGGAGCTCCGTCACCTCCATCCGCTGTTGATCCGCTGAGAACAGCGTATCTCTGAATCCATCGCCGGTGGCGGCGAGATTGAAATAAAAGCCATGGAGGTGCATCGGGTGATCGACGCCGGTGAGGTTGATCACCCGCCATCGCAGCGAGTCACCCTGCGTCGCGTCGATCCGCTCCGTGTGCGGCCAGGAGAGACCGTTGATGGCCATCGTTGCCTGACGCACTCCGGTCTTGCTCGTCGAATCGAGCGCGAACCACCACGAGATGATGAACGTTCGATCCGGCGCTCGCGCGCCCTCACGCGGATCGATGATGATGGCGCCATTGAGCTGCATCGCGTTGGCGCTCCGAAAATCGCCCGGCCCGTCGTGCGTGTCGGCGTAGTAGTAGTAGGTGCCAGGATCTCCGGCCGTGAACTCGGTAGTGCTCGTCGCGCCCGGCTGGACGACCAGGCTGTCGCGGAATCCGCGAGATGCTCCGAGACCGAACACGGTGAGCGGGTGTGTCAGCGTGTTGTGGATGCTCGCACGGACCGTCGTCCCCGACTTGACGCGAACGAGCGGCCCCGGATTCTGCAGCGGCTTGCCCGGCTCTGCCCAAGCGACGACGTCGAGACCGACTCCACTCGGGCCCTCGGGGTACCATGTGCCGTTCCGCGCCTCGAGATGAACCGTGAGGACATTGCCATCCAGCTTTCCGGCGGTCGTGCGATTGTCGTTGGGCGCAATGGTCTCCAGCGCCGCTCGGCGAGGCAGTCTGGTTGCGGCGCTGAACGACATCGATGCCGCCGAGAGGAGGAGCGCGACGGAAAGAGCGGTGGGACGCATGATGTCCTCACACACACGAAATTGTGAATGGTCGCGACTGGCCACGTCGCCGATCTGACTTACCTCGTCGGGGGCTCCTCGTCAAACTGTCGCACGAGCTCGCCTATTCGCCTCGCAGCACTGATGCTGGCGCTACCCGCCCCGCGCGCCGAGCTGGCACCCAGCTCGCAATCGCGCTCACCGTCGCCATGAACGCGAAGATCGCGATGTACGTCGCCGGATCGTGCGCGCTCACGCCGAACAGGTACGGGGTGAGGATCCGCGTCGCGACGATCGACCCGGCGAGCCCGATCGCGACGCCGATCGCCACGCCGCTCATCGTCTGACGTACGATCATCGATACGACGGCACGTGACGTCGCGCCCAGCGCGACGCGAATTCCGACTTCGCGCGTCCTGCGGCTCACCGCGCGCGCCGTGACGCCGAACATGCCGACGGCGGCCAGCACGACCGCCATGATCCCGAAGAGCGCGATCAATGCCGTGCGGAAACGCTCCTCGCCGAACGAGCGATGGATCAGCGACTCGACGTCGTCGACGCCAGTGATCGCCGCGGTGGCTCCCGCCTGGCGAACGACGGCTCGCGCCGTAGTCGCGAGCGCGGCGGGCGGTCCGCTCGTCCGCACCACGATGTCGAGCACGCTCACGCGCTGTGACATCGGCGTGTAGATCGACGGTTGATCGTCCGCCGAGAGGCGACTGAACTTGGCGTCGCGCACGACTCCGACAACCTCGCGCCACACCCCCTGATAGAAGACGCGCTTGCCGATGGCCGTCTCCGTGAGGAAGTCGCGCCTTGCCGCCGCCTCACTGATGATCGCGGCCGGCGTCGCCCCGCTTCGATCGCGGTCGTCGAACGATCGACCCGCGATGACCGGGATTCCCATCACCGCGAAGTAGTTCGGCGCGATCACGCGCTGTTGCACCTCGTGCTTTCGCGCGCGCAGGTCGGCGCGGCTCTCGCCGACGAGAAGGTAAGGGCTGCTGCTCGACCCGCCGGTGAACGGGACGTTGCTTGCCGCTGTCGCGCCGGCTACTCCGGGCGTGGCCGCGAGTCTCGCGATCGCGTCCGTGTAGAACGCGCGGAGACGAATCGAATCGCGCCACGATTCGGCGAACGAGATCCTCACGGCGAGTAGATGATCGGCGCGAAAGCCGGGGTCCACCGTCGAGATCTTCTGGAGGCTGCGCGACAACAGGCCCGCCGCGACGAGGAGCACCACGGACAGGGCCAATTCGGTCGCGATCATCGTCCCCTGCAGTCTGCCGTGGCCGCGCACCGTGTGGCTCGACCGGAGGAGCGCCGCCGGACCGGATCCGGACAGCATGAACGCCGGCACGAGCCCGAACAACACGCCCGTGATCATCGCGCCGATCAGCGTCACGCCAAGCACGCGCAGGTCGACCGCGGCCGTTCGGATGCCCGGGATGGTGGCCGGCGCGAGGGCGACGATCGCCTTGGTGCCCCACCAGGCGAGGAGCGCGCCGATCGCCGCCCCAGCGCACGACAACAGGAGGCTCTCGGTGAGCAACTGCCGAACGAGTCGCGCACGTGTGGCGCCGAGCGCGACTCGCGCGCTCATCTCGACGTCCCGCGTCGCCGCTTCGCCGAGGAGCAGGGTCGCGACGTTCACGCAGGCGATGAGCAGCAGAAGCCCCACTGCGCCGAGCAGCAAGAGCAATGGCGCGCGGACATTGCGGGTCTCGTCGCGCACGACGTCGGTGATCCGGATTCCGCGGTTCGTGGCGGGGTCCGCGGCATTCAGCAGGCGGCCCGTTTCGACGCTCGCCTGTTCCAGCGTCACGCCGGCCTTGAGCCGCCCGATCGCGAGGAAGCTGCGATTGTGATACCCGATGTCCTCGGCGCGCTGGCCGGCCGGGATCCAGAAGGGGGCCGTGGGTGCTCCACGCCGGAGACTGACGCCTTCCGGCAGCACGCCGATGATCTCGTAGGGCACGTCGTCGAATCGAACCGACCTGCCTACGACGTCTCGCCGCGACCCGAAGCGCGAACGCCAGGTCTCGTAGCTGAGCATCGTCACGTGCGGTCCACCCACGACGTCCTCTCCCGGGAGGAAGGTCCGCCCGAGGATCGGCTGGACGCCGAGCATCTCGAGCAGGCCAGGGCTGACGCGGGAGCCGTTCACCTGCTCGGGCCCTTCGGCGCCGGCGAGCATCGCCCCAAAACCCGACCACACACCCACGGCCGTGAACGACGTCTGCCTGGCGCGCCAGGTGATGAAGTCGGTGTAGTCCAGCGGAACACGATCCCAATTCGCGGCGAGGACCGGTTGGCGCTTGCGCTCCGGATCGGTCTGCCACACCGCGACGAGCCGACTCGGGTCGCGGTACGGCAGTGACCGGAACAGGACGGCATCGACGACGCTGTATATCGATGTCGCGGTGCCGATTGCGAGCGCGACGGTCGTAATGGCGACTGATGCGAACACCGGCCGTCGGCGAAGCGAGCGGATCGCGAAACGGAGGTCAAGGAGCACCGTGTCCATGTGGCCGTGGGTCAAGAGTCGCCCGGTTGGACATCGAACACCACACGAACGTTGCGTCGGCCTTCAGCCCACGGATCGGCGCATCCTCGTGCCCTCCACTTGCCTTTAGACCGTGCTCCAATGCATCCTCCTAAGACCATTTCCGCCTTGGAGATGCATCGCATGCAGCCCCGCACGACCCCTCCGGGCTCGTACTCCCGTCTGACCCAGCCGCTGGTGCGCGAGAATGGCGCATTGCGGCCAGCCTCCTGGGATGAAGCGCTCGATCGCGCCGCCGAAGGATTCCGCAGAAGTCTCGCCGCCCACGGCCGGACGACGACCGGAATCTTCAGCTGCTCGAAGTCGACCAACGAAGTCAACTTTCTCGCGTCGAAGTTCGCGCGGCAGGTGTTCGGCAACAACAACGTCGATAGCTGTAACCGGACCTGACACGCTCCCTCGGTCGTCGGTCTGACGACCATCCTGGGAGCGGGCGGCTCGACGAGCTCGTACGAGGAAGCGGAGCACACCGACTTCGTCTTCCTGTGGGGATCGAACGCGCGCGAGGCGCATCCGATCTGGTTCCATCATTTGCTCAAGGGAATCCAGAACGGCGCGCGACTCTACGTCGTCGATCCGCGGCGCACGTCGTCGGCCGCCTGGGCCGACGTGTGGCTGGGGCTCAACGTCGGCACGGACGTGGCGTTGGCCAACGCGATGGCGCGCGAGATCATTCACGCCGGACTCGCCCACCATGAGTTCATTCAACGTGGCACAATGAACTTCGGCGCATACGCCACCGCGGTCGAGCCGTACACGCTCGAGTTCGCCGAGCAAGTGACGGGGATTCCGGGCGAGGTCATTCGCGATGCGGCGCACGCGTACGCGCGCGCCGACCGCGCGATGATCTGCTGGACGCTCGGCATTACCGAACACCACAACGCGGTCGACAACGTTCTCGCGCTGATCAACCTGTCGCTGCTCACGGGCCACGTCGGGCGGTACGGCTCGGGGTGCAATCCGCTGCGCGGCCAGAACAACGTGCAGGGCGGCGGTGACATGGGCGCGCTGCCAAACAAGCTGCCGGGGTTCCAGGACGTCACGACGGAAGCGCATCGTGTCAAATTCGAGCAGGCCTGGGGCCGCGACATCATCCCGCGCGAGGGCTGGAATCTGACCGAGATGATCCATGCGATGGAGACGAAGGAGCTCACGGCGCTGTACGTGATCGGCGAGAATCCGGCACAGTCGGATGCCGACGCATCGCACGTCACCGAGCTCCTCGAGAATCTCGAGCATCTGGTCGTGCAGGAAATCTTCCTGACCAAGACGGCGCAGCTCGCCGACGTCGTGCTTCCTTCCACGGCCACGTGGGCCGAAGGTGAAGGCACGGTCACCAACAGCGAGCGTCGGGTGCAACGCGTCCGCAAGGCCGTCGATCCGCCGGGCGATGCTCGCGACGAGATCTGGATCATGTCCGAGCTGGCGCGCCGGCTGGGTCAAGACTGGGGACATCCCACAGCCGAAGACGTCTGGAACGACGTGCGCGCGCTCTCGCCGCAGCTCGCCGGCATGAGCTACGCGCGTCTCGATGCCCTCAACGGGATCCAGTGGCCGTGCCCGGACGAGTCACACCCCGGCACCAAGTTCCTGCACGCGAGACTCTGGGACGAGGATCCCGCCAAGCGCGGACGCCTCGCGCCATTCTCGGTCGTGCACCACGAAGGTCCGGTCGAGCAGCCGGACGACGACTATCCGTTCGTGCTCACGACCGGACGCCGATTAGAGTCCTACAATACAGGAGTTCAATCGGGCGGATACGGCTCGCCGCTCCATCGCGGCGAGACGGTCGACATGTCGCCCGAAGACGCCAAGCGATTGAACGTGGCGTCGGGTGACATGGTGCGCGTCACGTCACGTCGCGGCGCGGTGGAAGCGCCGATCTACATCGATCGCGGGCTGCGTGCGGGCGTGGTCTTCATGACCCTCCACTTCCCCGACGACGTCGCGACGAACCTGCTCACGATCAACGCGTCGGACCCGAAATCGGGGACGGCCGAATTCAAGGCCTGCGCGGTGCGCGTCGAGCCAGTGCGCAAGGCGCCGGCCTACAGGGCGCGGCGCGCCGAGCCGCTGGCGGCGGCTGGAGACGATTGATGGATCTGCGCCTGCGGCACGTTGCCCCAACCGATGAAGAGCGTGCCGCGATCGACGGGCTGCTCGGTATTCCGGAATCGTCGTGGGAGGGCGGGGAGCGAGGCGATGCATACGACGCCCACGTAGCGCACGGTGGCCGCGAGATGCGCGAGCAGCGGCATCTGCTGCTTCCCGCGCTTCGCGCGCTCCAGGAGCGCGTCGGGTGGATCAGCGAGACTGGCCTCGAGTACGTGTGCGCGCGACTCGGCGTTCCGCCCGCGGACGCCTGGGGCGTCGCGACGTTCTACGCGCTGCTCTCGACCACGCCGCGCGCCCCGCGCGTGCTTCATGTGTGCGACGACATCGCCTGCCGGTGCAAGGGCGCGGCCGAATTGACCGAGCAGCTCGAGCGGACGATTGGCCCGGCCCACGCGCACGGTCCCAACGGCGATCACACGGTGGTCGCTGGCGACGAGATCGTCTGGATGCGGTCGCCCTGCCTGGGATACTGCGATCACGCGCCGGCGGCGTACTTCCAGGAGGCAGGCGCTGCGCCGCGTGAAGAACTGCTCGGTGACCTGACCGCCGACGAGGCGGTGGTTATCCTCCGCGGCAGCGCGCGACGAGAAATGCGTTTGACCGGAGAGTACAAGGTTTCCGCGCCCGAGCCGTGGACCGCGGAGATGACGGAAACGCTCACCCTCCGACTGCCGCAAGATGAAGAGCCGCGGCCCGGGCGACAGGCGAACCCGCTGCTTCACCGCCTCGGCGTAGTCGATCCAACGAACATCGCGGCGTACCGCGCGAGCGGCGGCTTCGAGGCGCTGAGACGCGCGATCGAAATCGGCCAGGACGCCGTCATCCGCGAAGTCATCGACTCCAAGCTCATGGGGCGCGGCGGCGCCGCGTTCCCGACCGGCAAAAAGTGGGAGGCGGTCGCTCGACAATCGGCGCGGCCACACTATCTGGTCTGCAATGCGGACGAGTCGGAGCCCGGCACGTTCAAGGACCGCGTCCTGCTAGAGGGCGACCCGTTCGCGATCGTTGAAGCGATGACGATCGCCGGCTTCGCGACCGGTTGCGAGCGCGGCTTCCTTTACGTTCGCGGCGAGTATCCGCTGGGCACGGCGCGCATGCAACACGCGATCGACGAAGCGCGGACGCACGGATTCCTGGGCGCGAACATTCTGGGTCGCGGCGCGCGATTCGACATCGAGATTCGGCGCGGTGCAGGCGCGTACATCTGCGGCGAGGAGACGGCGATCTTCAACTCGATCGAGGGCTACCGCGGTGAGCCGCGCAACAAGCCGCCGTTCCCGGTGCAGGCGGGACTATTCGGACTGCCCACGGTCGTGAACAACGTCGAGACGCTCGCCAACATTCCGTCGATCGTACTCGAGGGCGGCGCGGCTTTCGCGGCCGTCGGCACCGAGCAGTCGACGGGCACCAAGCTGTTCTGTGTGAGCGGAAACGTGGCAAAGCCGGGCGTCTACGAGGTGAAGTTCGGGAAGACGCTGCGGGAGTTGCTCGAGATGGCTGGCGGAGTCGCCAATGGCCGCGCGCTGCAAGCGGTGCTGCTCGGCGGCGCCGCCGGCATATTCGTGGGGCCGAACGAGCTCGACATCCCGCTCACGTTCGAGGGCGCCCGAGCTGCCAAGGCAACGCTGGGATCGGGGGTGATTCTGGCGTTCGACGATCGAGTAGACATGTCGCAGATCCTGCTGCGCATCGCGTCGTTCTTCCGTGACGAGTCGTGCGGCCAGTGCGTGCCATGTCGCGTCGGCACCGTCCGGCAGGAGGAAGCCCTCTACCGAATCGCCAGCGGAAAGGCCCTCGGCGGCGTAGGACAGGAGGTTGCGCTGCTCGACGAGGTCGGGCTCGCGATGAAGGACGCGTCGATTTGCGGGCTCGGCCAAACCGCGTACTCTGCGATCGAGTCGGCGATCCACCGCGTTGGCGTATTCAACAAGTCTCAGGGAGCAGGCGCGTGACGGCGATCGCGGAACCCCTCGTACAGCTGCAGCGCCCGACGATCGCGACCGATCGAAGCCGCCGAGTATCGACTCGCAAAGTCGCGCTCACGATCGATGGGCGACGCGTTTCGGTGGCGGAAGGGACGACGATTCTCTCCGCGTGCCGCGAGATCGGAATCGAAATCCCGACGCTCTGTTTTTTGCAGACGCTGCATCCGGTGAACGCCTGCCGGATTTGCGTGGTCGAGGTCGAAGGCGGCCGCGTCCTCGTGCCGTCGTGCTCGCGCGCGGCGGAAGAAGGGATGGTCGTGCACACCGACTCGCCGCGCGTGAAACACAGCCGCAAGCTGGTGCTCGAGCTCCTGGCGTCGTCGGTGGATCTGTCGACGACGCCCGAAGTTTCGCGATGGATCGACGAGTACGACGCGAAACCCGACCGCTTTGGCCCGCCCGCGCCAGCCGCGCCGGCTGGCACGCGCGACGCCTCGATCCCCGGCCACCACGCTCCGCCAAATACCGCGTTCGCCGCCACGGTCGCCGAACCGGCCAAGATCGACAACGATCTCTACGTCCGCGACTACGCCAAGTGCATTCTGTGCTACAAGTGCGTAGAGGCGTGCGGTCCCGATCATCAGAACACCTTCGCCATCGCTGTAGCCGGGCGCGGATTCGACGCGCACATCTCGACCGAGTTCGCCGTGCCGCTGCCCGAGTCGGCATGCGTGTACTGCGGCAACTGCATCGCGGTGTGCCCGACCGGCGCGCTGATGGCCAGGACCGAGTTCGAGCGCCGCGCCGCCGGGAGCTGGGACGAGTCGAGCATGAGGACGACCGACACCATCTGTCCGTATTGCGGCGTGGGTTGCACGCTCACGCTGCACGTGCAGGATGGAGAGATTCTCAAAGCGACCTCGCCGCTCGAGAACTCGATCACTCAGGGGAATCTTTGCATCAAGGGTCGCTTTGGCTGGCGCTTCGTGCAAAATCGTGACGGCGCCAGCGGCAACGGCGATCGGGGCAATGGCCGTCGCTGAGCATCCGCTCACCGGACTGGGCTACGCGCGCGTCTCGAGCGATCGGCCGCTGGTGCGGATCACCGGCGAGCATGCCGTGCGAAGCTCGGCACGTGTCGCCGAGGAGATCCCGGTCGCGCTGGTCTACAACGGCCGGCCGTACGTCGTCGTGATGGGTACGCCGGCTGACCTCGAGGATCTCGCCATCGGTTTCTCGCTGACCGAGGCGATTGTCGAGCGTACGGACGCGATCGAGCACGTAGAGGTCGTGCGCGCGAGCCATGGCATCGAGCTGCAGATCCAGATCCCGGTTGAGTACGCCGCGAAGCTCGACGATCGCGCGCGCGGCATGGCGGCGCGCACCGGCTGTGGACTGTGCGGCATCGAGCGCATCGGCGACGTGCTTCGTCTCCCGAGCGGCGTCTCGCGCTCACTTACCGTCGCCCGCGACGCGCTCTGGCGCTCGAGCGCGGAGCTGTCCCGGGCGCAAACGATCAACAACGACACGAGCACCGTACACGCCGCCGGATGGTCAGCCTCCGACGGCGTGTTGCGTGTCGCCCGCGAAGACGTGGGCCGCCACAATGCGCTCGACAAGGTGCTGGGCGCTCTGGCCCGCGCCGGCACGGCGCCGTCCGACGGCTTCGTCGTCGTCACGAGTCGCGCGTCGTACGAGATGGTGCAGAAGGCAGCAATGTGCGGTGTCGAATTGCTGGCGGCGATCTCGCGTCCCACGGGGCTCGCGATTCGTTTCGCCGAGTCGGCCGGCGTCACGCTGGTCGGCTTGCTTCGTGGCGACACCGCGAACGTGTACACCCATCCTGAACGAATTCACCCGCTCTCCGTCGAGGAATAAGTCGTGAGCACTACCGTGGTCCCGTCCGATATCGAAATCGCGCAACGCGTGAAGATGCGTCCGATCGAAGACGTTGCCGCCGAGCTTGGGCTCGAGCGCGACGAGCTCGATCTATATGGGAAGTACAAGGCGAAGATTCCGCTCGACGTCTCGACGCGGCCCATTCGCGGCCGGCTCGTCGTGGTCACGGCGACCAATCCGACGCCCGCCGGCGAAGGGAAGAGCACCGTCTCGGTGGGGCTCGCGCAGGCGCTCCGCCGCATGGGCAAGAAGGTGGCGCTCTGCATTCGCGAGCCAAGTCTCGGCCCGGTGTTCGGCGTGAAAGGCGGGGCGGCCGGTGGAGGCTACGCGCAGGTGGTGCCGATGGAGGACATCAACCTCCACTTCACCGGCGACTTCCACGCAATCTCCACCGCGCACTCGCTCCTGTCGGCGATGCTCGACAACCATCTCCACCAGGGCAATGCGCTCGGCATCGACCCGCGGCGCATCACCTGGCCGCGCACGATCGACATGAACGATCGCGCGCTGCGAAAGGTCGTGATCGGCCTGGGCGGCGCCGGCGACGGCGTGCCGCGCGAGGAGCGGTTCGTCATCATCCCCGCGAGCGAGATCATGGCGATCGTCGCGCTGGCGACCAGCCCGCAGGATCTCGAGGAACGGCTGGCGCGCATCATCGTCGGCTCGAC
>DATJHY010000131.1:0-26934 GCA_035493635.1 Gemmatimonadaceae bacterium
CGCGGTCTGCTGCCCAGGCTGACCACCGCCGCGACCATTCGCTTGTTGCCCTTGCTGACCCTGTTGCCCTTGTTGCCCCTGCTGTCCTTGTTGCCCCTGCTGTCCTTGCTGCCCCTGTTGGCCCTGTTGGCCCTGTTGGCCGCGTTGACCTTGCGCCTGCTGCCCTTGCTGCTGCCCTTGCTGCTGCCCTTGCTGCTGTCCTTGCTGTCCTTGCTGTCCTTGCTGTCCTTGCTGTCCTTGCTGTCCTTGCTGTCCTTGCTGTCCTTGCTGTCCTTGCTGTCCTTGCTGTCCTTGCCGGTTCCCGGCCTGCGCCGGCTGCTGTTGACCCGCGGTGCCGCTCTGTTCCTGCGACCGCTGCCGGATCCGCTCGTCGAGCGACTCCAAACCCCGAACCAGATTTCGCGCGCGGTCGGCGACCTGTGTCTGCTGCTTTTGTCCATTGCCCGACTGTGCCGCCGCCTGCGCCTGCTGCAGCCGCTGCCCCAAATCCGCGATGTCGGCGCCGATCTGCTGCTCGGCGGACTTCATCCAGTCGGGTGGCGCGGTGCGGGCCGCCTGCTGCGTGTATCGCAGCTTCTCCTCGACCTTACGACCGCGCAGCGTGTCGGCGGCCGTTCCAAGCGCGCGTGACAGATCCTTCTGATCGCGTCTGCTGTCGAGCGACATCCGATCGAGCCTGGACTTGAGATCCTTCACCTCGTCGGCCATGGCGCCCTTCTGCTCCGCGATCGATTGCTGAAGCTGCTGCTGCTCGGCGCCGCTGCCCTGCCCGAGCTTCTGCACGTCCGACTGCACCTGCTTTTCCTGATCGGCGAGCCGCTGCGCCTGCTGCATCGCGTCGTTCAGATCGCGCGACGAGCGGCCGTTCCGCTCCTGATCGAGCAGCCGTCGCGCCTCCTCGAGATTCTTGAGCGCCTGTGCGGATTCGCTCGAGCGCTGGCTGCCCGAGGTCGCCGCCGCGCGACGCATGGCATTGGCCGCGTCCTGCAGGCGACGCGCGGCATCCGACAGCGACTGATTCTGCTGTTCGCGCGCGAGACGCTCGAGCTGGCGCGCCTGATCTTCCGTCTGCTGCGCGATGTCGCGCTGACCCTGCCCGCCCGATGCGCCGGATGCACCCATTCGCGCCAGACTGTCCGCCTTGGCGCGCGCGCGCTCGTTTTCCTGCTGCTGCCGCGACGCGAGTTGTCGCAGCTTCTCGGCCGTCTCGTCGACCTGATTGTCGGCCTGTTGCTGCTGCTGGTTCTGCTGCCCGCGTTGCACCGTCTCATACTGGTTGCGAAGCTTGTCCTTCTGCAGCTCGAAGATGTCGGCGAGATCCTGCGCGTCAGTCCGGTTGCCGCCGCCCCCGCCCCCACCGCCGCCACCCGTCGAGATCTGTATCTCGCGGAACACCGCTTCGGCGCGCTGCAGCTGCGCGAGCGCGCGCTGCTCCGGCCCGAGAGCCGACTTGGGCGAGCCGCCGCTCAACTGACGCTCGGCCGTGTCCATCGCCGCGGCGGCCTTGGGTAGTATCTCGGCGATCTTGTTCCAGTTGCTGTCGGAGCCGGCGATGCCGCGCTCCTTGAGGCGCGTCGCGAGCTGCGTGGTTTGCTCGCGCAGCCGCTGCTGCGACAGCCGGATCGTCGCGAGGTTCTCGCTGAAATCCTTGGGCGTGCTTTGCGTGCTGTCGCGCGACGTCTTGAACGTGGCCGCGATGATCTCGCGCTCACGCTGCGAGAGCTGGTTGGCGTCGTTCTGTCCGCCGCCACCACCGCCGCCACCGCCTTGCTGCTGGCGGTACTCGTTCTCGAACGGCCGAACCTGCAGGAAGTAGATGTCGGTCGATGCGCTCTGCGGGCCGTTGATGCCGTTGTTATCCGTGGCGCGCGCGTAGTACGACACGACGTCGCCGGGCTGCAGCTGCAGCCCTTCCAGCATGAACGTGTACCCGGCCGAGAGGTCCTTGAGCGCTCGCGTGCCCTCGTGCAATGGCATCGTGCGATCGGGACCGCCGTTCACGGAGTACGTGAGCTCGAGCTTGGCGACTCCATAGTCGTCCTCGGCGCGGGCCTCGGTGTAGACCTCGTCCACCGACAGGACTTTCTGGTCGCGGCCAGGCTTGGTGAACTGAACCGTGGGCGCGCGATCGGGCAGCACGTCGATCGTGTAATCGAGCGAGCCGGTCACCATTTTCCCGTCCGGACCCTGCAGCTCGATCTTGTAGAAGCCCGGCTTGTCCACGCGCATCATCGCCATGAGCCGCCCGTCCGGCGTCGGCACGAGCTTGAGCGTGTCGCCATTGTCGACGACCACTCTGCCGCCCGCCGTCGGGATCGTCGGCGCCACGCGGATCCGCACCATCGTGCCCTTGAGCGCTGCGATGTCGCCCGTGCTGTCGACGTCGAGCGGCGGGAGCTGCGTGTACGCCGGATAGCGATATTGCAGATCCATCTGCTTCACATACGGCAGATTCGCCACGTCGATCGTGTACGTGGTGGAGCGGACTCCATTCGCCTCCACGGCGTACTGTGTCTTCGTTCCGATGTCGAACATCCGGAAGCCGTAGCGGCCGGCGCTGTCTGGCGTCATCGGCAGTCTCGTCCACCCGACGGAGTCCGCGGCGCGCACGAGCAGCTCGACGCGCTCCGACTGGAAGCCGCGCAGCTGCGCCTGGATCAACTCGTCGCCGCCCTTGGCGATCGTGGCGTTGCCCGGCTCGA
Organism: Gemmatimonadaceae bacterium; assembly: GCA_035493635.1. Taxonomy (GTDB): domain Bacteria; phylum Gemmatimonadota; class Gemmatimonadetes; order Gemmatimonadales; family Gemmatimonadaceae; genus JAQBQB01. Next base: position 2,703 of record DATJHY010000131.1, read on the forward strand.
CGAGAATGCTGAACAGGCTCACCGGCGTATCGTCGCGCCACGGCGCCGCGATCAACCGCACGCCGTGCCGCAGGATCGGCGGCCCGAACAGCGTGAACGCCAGCGCGGTCGCGAGCACGGCGGCGAGGATTCCGCCATTCACGCGCAGCTCGCCCGCGTCGATCGCCCTGCCATCGCCCACCTTGTGCACGCGCTCGACCGCGGCGCGCGTCAGCCGCTCGATGAGCGCGGGCGAGCGTGTCAGGCCGCCCTGCGCCGGCCCGCCGTGCTGCATCTCGACCGCGGTGACGACCGCGGCCTTTAGCGAACGCTCATGCTCCTCGAGATAGAGCGCCACTTGCTGATCGGCGAGCTTGGGAAGGAGTGGGCGCACGATGAACCAGGCCGCGAGCGCAAGCACGGCGACCACGGTGACGATTCGTGCGATGAGCACGACCGCGTCGGAGTAGTGCCAGACGCTCATCGCGTACGCCGCGGCGGCGGCGATTACCCAGCCGGCTGCGACCGTGACCGCGGCTCCCCGCAACGCGCGCTTGGCCCGATAGCGTGTGCGCACACCGCGCACGATCCCGAGCAGTTGCGACTGGTCCGAGCTGATCCCGTGGACGCTTTCCATGCGCTCTCCCGCGCTGACCTCTGGTCTTGCCCTGTGACGTTTCAGCTCGTCGCGCGCGACAGGCGGTTCGAGAACGCCGTCTCGACCGCCATCAGAAAGAGCGCGAAGAGCAACAAATACCACCACACGTGCTGGCGCCGCTCCTGATCCTGCGGCGTCGCCGTGTTGACGTCACTGCTGAGTTGATGTTCGCCCGTGGGCGCCGTTACCGCCAGCACCACGTCCTGCGGATCCAAATGGGACAAATCCGACTCGGCCGGGTCTACGTTCACCGCAATCGGCCGGCCGCTGCCGACCGGCGTGTCGCGCCCACGGAGCTCGTAAAAGCCCTGTTCGCGAAGTGTGATCAAATGGTTCGGACCCGTGGCCGTGACTCGCTCGCGGGCGCCGGACGGGGCCTGGAGCACGAGTTGTGTCGTCGTATCGCTCGCCCGGCCGGCGATGAACGGCGCGGTGAGCTCGCCGTGCCTCGACAGGTCCAGTACCTCGCCCGCCGCATACGAGGCGCGCGGATCGGCGTAGCGCCCGACGTGCTTGCCGAGCTGGTGGACGAACGGGAGAAACACTGGCTGCAGCGGCAGGTTCGTCCAGTTCTTGTCGAGGCTCGCGGCCCACACGACGACTTTCCCGGCTCCCACGGTGCGTTCCGCGAGCGCGGGTGAGCCGTCATCGAACTTCGCAGGGACGCTCGCGCCGGGCTGCGGCGTCAGGGCGCGATATCGGAAGAAACGCGCGGTCGAGAAATCCCCGCTCCGTGGCGCGTTGAACAATTCGAATATCGGATGCGAGTAGTCGACGGACGACAGCGTTCCGCCGGCGTCGCCGGAACGGTCCACGATCTGCCCGATCGTCGCCGGCAGGATCGCGCGCCACTGCGCCGGCCAGGTCTCGGCGCGATTCTCGCCCGGCGCGATGACCAGGCCGCCGCCGGCGTCGACGAACTCGCGGAGCCGCGCGCCCACGTCGCCGCCCGGGGGCGCCACTTCGTCGAGGATCACCAGGGCGCGATCCGCGATGTCGCGCGGCGCCAGCGCGTTGACTCGTTTCACGTCGACGCTGAACGTCGGGCGGTCCCCGATCGCGAGCGCGCGACTGATGTAGAGACTCTGATCCTCGCGCGGGTTGGCCGGTTCGACCACGAGCACCGGAACGGCTTCGTCCGGCGCGATGGTGAAGTTGAGCACGTCGTCGACCTTGAGGGAGTCCGGCGTGATGCCGATGGTGGCTCGCGTGGCGCCACTCGGCACGGCGATCGATCCGAACGCCGCCTGCGCCGCCGCACTCGCTCCGACTGTCACACGCCGCGTCTCGACCTGGCGTCCGCCCAGCGTGAGCGTCGCCGTCACCGTCCTCGGCGCGGTCGACGTATTGATGACACGGGCGGCCACGGTCACATGATCGCGGTCGCCGCTGCTGTCGCGATCAGTCGTCACCTGCGTGACCGCGACGTCCGGCTCGGCGCCGCCGAGATCGACCGGTGTGATCGTCGTGCCTTTTGGGAACACGATCTCGTTGCGGTTCGCCCATCCGGCCTTCTGGAAATCGCTGATCAGCACCACCTCGCGCCGGGGCAGCTGCGACGACGAGACGATCTGCGACGCGAGCTTGAGCGCGGGCGCGAACCGTGTGCCTTCCGCCGTCAGCGACGCGGTGTTGATCGCGGCATTGAGCCGATCAGGCGTCGCCATCGGCTCGCTCGCCACCGATGCGTCGGCCGCGAAAAGCACGAGCGTTGCCCGATCGCTTCCCGTCAACCCGGCGACGACCTTCCTGGCCGCCGCGCGCGCCTTGTCCCAGTGATCCGCGTACGCCATGCTCGCCGAGCGATCGAGCAGGACGACCACTTCGCGCGCGCCGGTGGTGGAGATCGTCGGCCGCTTCCGCTCGAAGAACGGCCGGGTGAACGCTGCCACGAGCAGCGCCAGCGCGATGCAGCGCAGCGCGAGGAGCAGGATGTGGCGAAGCTTCTGCCGTCGCACCGATCGGTACGGGATGCGCTGCAGGAACATCAGCGATGGAAACTCCACGACGACCTTCCGTTCCCGATGGATCAGGTGGATGATCACGGGAACGGCGATCGCCGCGAGGCCGGCGAAGAACGCGGGCGCGAGAAAATTCATTCAGCGCACCCTGTTGAAGCGCTGACGCGACGCCAGGTACGCGAACAGCGCGCGATCGAGCGGCTTGGACGTGTCGAAGAGCGCGTAGTCAGCCCGCGACTCGCCGATCCGCTTGGCCAGCGCCGCGCTGTGCTCGCGGATCAACTTTTGATACTGCTGACGCAGATACTCGGGAATCACCGGCATCTTCTCGCCGGTCTCCATGTCGATGAAGTTGCTCGCGTCGGAGAACGGGAAGTCGAGCTCGCGTGGATCGAGGAGGTGAAAGACGATGAGATCGTTCCCGCGCCCGCGGAGCTCGTTCAGCGCCGCGATCACGGCATCCGGGTCTTCATAGAAGTCCGAGATTACCGCTACGAGGCTTCGCCGCCGCAAGGTGTCCGACAGCTTGTGCAGCGGCGGGAGAAGCATCGACCGGGCGCCACCCGCGGTCGCTTTGCTCTCCCTTGCGTGCCGCTCGATGCGGTCGAGCGTGTGGAGGATGAGCTGCAGGTGCTTGGCGGAGTTTGGCACATACTCGACGACGTCGCGATCGACGACTGCCAGCCCGACACGATCGCGCTGCATGCTGGAGAAAAACGTGAGACACGCGGCGAGGAAGCAGCCATACGTCAGCTTGGACACGCGCCCGCTCTCCGCATCCGCGCCATAGCGCATCGACGCGGAGACGTCGAGCACGACCGTGAGGTTCGTGTTGGTCTCGGCCTCGTACTCCTTGACGTAGAACCGATCGGTGCGCGCGAACACGCGCCAGTCGATCCGCCGGATGTCGTCTCCCGGCATGTACGCCCGATGCTCCGCGAAGTCCGCCGACGCGCCCAGCAGCGGTGACCGGTGCAACCCGTTGATGAACCCTTCCACCACCACGCGCGCCAACAACTCCAGATTCCCGATCCGTGCGAGCACGGACGGGTCGAGGAGCGTAGTTGCAGACGGCGAGACGGAGGTGGACATCAGCTCACATTCCCGATTTCGGTACCGGCACCGCGCGTACGAGCTTTTCGATGATCTGGTCCGTTGTCACCTGCTCCGACTGCGCGTGGAAATTGAGCAGCACGCGATGCCGGAGTACCGGCTTGGCCAGCGCGCTGATGTCGTCGAAGCTCACGTTGTAGCGCCCGTCCATGAGCGCGCGCGCCTTGCCGCCGAGAATGAGATGCTGCGGTGCGCGCGTGCTCGCGCCATACGACACCCACTGCTTGATGAAGTCCGGCGAGTGCGGGCCAGGACGGCTCGCGCGCGCCAGGTGCACCGCGTACCGCGCCACCGGCTCGGCGATCGGCACGCGCCTTACGAGTTGCTGGAACGCGGTGATGTCGCGCCCAGTTACGGCGTGCTGGAAGCGGTAGTTCTGCACCGAGGTCGTGGTGGTGGCCACGCGCACTTCGTCGTCCTCGGGCAGGTAGTTCATGATGATGTTGAACATGAACCGGTCGAGCTGCGCTTCCGGCAACGGATACGTGCCCTCGAGCTCGATCGGGTTCTGCGTCGCGAATACGTGAAACGGCTCGTCGAGCTTGAACGTCTTGCCCTGCACGGTGACGCGGTGCTCCTGCATCGCCTCGAGCAGCGCCGACTGCGTCTTGGGCGGCGTGCGGTTGATCTCGTCGGCCAATACGATGTTCGCGAAGATCGGCCCGGGCGTGAACACCATGTGCCGGCGCCCGGTCTCGGGATCGTCCTGAATGATGTCGGTGCCCGTGATGTCGCTCGGCATCAGGTCGGGCGTGAACTGGATACGCGAGAACTTGAGGTCGAGTACCTGCGAGATCGTGTTGATGAGCAGCGTTTTCGCGAGGCCGGGCACGCCCACGATCAAGCTGTTGCCGCCGGTGAACAGCGACAGCAGCACGAGCTCGATCACGTCTTCCTGACCGACGATCAGCTTGTGCAGCTCATGAATGATCTGATCGTGCCCGACCTTGAGCCGCTCGGCGAGCGCGATGTCGTCGGAGGAGTCGAGTGTTGGAGCAGGAATCGTGGTGGCCATGATGGAGGGCTGGAGGGCTGGACTCGAAGGCTAGAAGGCTGCAGGGCTCGCGGGCTGGAGGATCGGAGCTTGGATGACGGCTGTCTCCCAGCCATCCAACCCTCCAGCCCTCTAGCCCTCTATCACCTAGCCTTCTAGTGCGTCAACGCATACACGATGTAGTTGATCCCGAGCTTGTAGGTCTCATTCGCCGCCTGGATGGGAACGAAGCCCGATGCGGACCACTGCCACGACTCGCCGATGTCGTCGTCGACGTTGGCGATCACCATGAGCCGCTTCTTGGGATCGTTGTCTTCATACAGCGCCCAGTACGTCGGCGGATTGATGCCGTACGCCGACGTCCCGCTTACCGCCTTCGACAGATCGATATCAAAGAAAGAGTGGAAAATCGGCTCGGTCCCGGTGAGCTGAACCCACTTTGCATTCGGCAGCGCGCGCGCCATCTCCTGGCGCAGGTTCGTCCAGTCGTAGCTTCCGTTCCAGCCCTCACGGAAATCATCGAAGATCATGAAACCGCCCTTGAGCAGATACGCGCGAAGCCCCGCAATCTCCTTGTCGTTGGGATGCCAGCCGCCGGGCTCCGACATGTAGCTCACGGGATACTTGAAGAGCAGCGGATCGTCGAGCCGCACGAGCACGCTGCCCACGATTGGGCCGTTCTTGCTCTGTTCCTCGACGAACGGATTGATGTTCGTGATGTCGCGGAGGATCTTCGACAGATTCTCCTCGGCGTCCGGATAGTCGTGCGACCAGCCCGGCCCTTCACGGCCGGAAAAATGGTCGAAGCCGCGGTATTGCACGCGGGCGAAAGTGAAATGCCCGTCGTACTCCGGATTGCCGTTGAACATCGGCGGCTGATAGAACTCGTCCGGGCTGCCGAAATACTGGCCGAATCCGTTGCCCCGGCGCGTCCGCTGCGCCTCGCTGGCGCTCGCCGCGAGCGCGAGCAGTCCCATCGCCGTGACCACCATCGCCGAGTGTCTCATGGCTTCTTCCTCACGCTGTCACGTATGCGCGCGTCGTAAAGCTCCAGAAGCAACGTCTGCGCCTTCTCGTAGTTGGGCGCCTCTTCGAGCGCGCGCAGTACGCTCTTGCGCGCCTGAGCGTCCTCGCCCGCGTCGTGCTGCGCCGCCGCCAGCTGATACAACGCGTCGGCTTTGTCGACCGGCCCCAGCGCCACGATCGCGGCGCGCTCGCGGATCGAACGTTGCTTGTCGCCCAGACCGCGAGACAGATCCGCGAGCTGCTTGTGCAGGTTGGCGTCGAACGGGTTGATGTACAGCGCGCGATCGATGGCGTCCGCCGCGCCCTTGTTGTCGCCGACCTTTTCGAGTGCGATCGCCAGCTCGATCAGCGCCGGCAGGTTCGTCTCGGTGAGCGCCGTCAACTTCGCAAGCGCGTCCGCCTCTTTCCGCGCGTCACCCTTCTTCTCGTACACCTTGGCCAGAAGCGCGTACGGGCTGTCGGCGCCGCCGTACTCGGGGAAGATGTCGCGCGCCTTCTCGAGATACGGAATCGCGCGATCGACGTCGCCGGCCTGCACCAGCGCTTCGCCCGCCAGAAGCTGTGCGCCAAAGTCGGTCGGCTTGCCACGCGCCGCCCGCTCGAGTGCTTCGGGTGACGATGCGACGCGTCCGCCGGTCGTATCGTGCGCCGTGATCGACGGCAGCACGCTCGCGAACCGGGTGCGCAGATAGTCGTCGAATTTCTTGTCGAAGGCCTTGATGTCCGTGTTCAGCACGCGCTGAAAGACCTGGTCGGTCGTCATCCCGTCCTTGTACGCGTGCAGCATCTTCACGATCGCCGGTTCGCCGTAGTCGCGCGCGATCAGCTCGCACACGAGCGACGCCTGGTAGTACGAGAACTGGACCTGCTCGGGATAGGCCGGATGCATGAAGCCGTCATTCATGCGGCTCACCGGCACGAGCTTGCCCGCCTTGAACGCGGCGAGGAAAGACGGCGACACATTGAAGCCCCAACCGGGCTTCATCCCGTGGTGCTCCTCGTACACCGATAATCCTTCCGACAGCCAGCGCGGCACGCGGTTGTCCGTGAGCCCGAGCGTGAACGTGTGCGCCAGCTCGTGCCACACGGTCGACCCCCAGTTGAACGGCCCGGCGTCCTTGGCCGCCGGCGAGTCGAATGCGAGCGTCGTACCGAAGCTCACGCCGAGCGCGCCCAGCCCCGCGAGTCCCACCGTGCGTACCGAGAAGTCGGCGTGGCTGCGGAACACCTCGATTCGCACGGGCGGCGGCGGCACGTATCCGTACCTCTTCGAGAACGTCGCGTAGGCCTGCTCGGCGAGGTCCTTGAGATAAATCGAAAGGATGGGCGATTCGTCCTTCTCGATCATGAACCGGAAATGTTCGCTCGGCACCACATCGTAGTTCTTGTAGGTGTCGAGCAGGTCCAGCGTGTTCTTGACCCACACGTTGTACGGATCGCCCTTGAACGACGTCTCGAGACTCTTCTGGCCGTCCTGGATCTGCCCGAGCCGAAGCTGGTTCATGCCCAGCAGGTTCCACGCATACCAATCCTTGGCGTCGAGCGTGACACCCTGCTTGGCGAAGTCGGCCGCGGCACGATACAGGCGCACGTCTGCGGCGAGGTCGGCGAGCGTCGCGTAGAACGCGGCGTCATGCGGATCGAGCGCCAGCGCCCGGGCGCGCAGCGCCTCGAACCCAGCCTGGTCGTGCGTCAGAAACTTGATCGCCGCGGCTACGGCGAGCGCATGCTCGGCGTTGGGATTCACCTTGAGCGCGCGATCGATGTCCTGCTGTGCGCCGGCGTAGTCCTCGAGGCTGAGCAGCATCTCGGCGTGCAGCGTCCGCGCATCGACGTAGTCGGGATTCACCGCGAGCGCGGCGCGCAGCAGCGAGTCGGCGCCGGGTTGCCCGTCGGCCTGGAACCGTCGCGCGGCGCCGAGCAGCGCGCGCGGATCCATCGGGTTGGTCCCGAGCACATCCTCGAACGTCTTTTGTGCGTCGTCGAAGTTGTACTTGCTCAGGAACAGCTCGCCGAGCTTCACCTTGGCGTCGGCGTTCTCCGGGTCTTCGGAGATCGCGCGATCGAACGCTTTGAGCGCGTCCTTGAAGAGCTGCGGATCGTTGGCGCCGAGGTATTGCACGGCCGTGGCGACCGCCACCAGCTCGTCGCTCGTGAGGTTGGCGCCGGCCGTCCGATTGTAGACGTCGATGAACCGGTCGAATTCCTTCATCGCCCGGTCGCGGTCGCCGCGATCGTAGTGCAGCACCGCGATGTTGAGGCTCGCGGTGAGGCTGTCCTGGCCCGACTGCGCCCGCACGAACGCGCTCTCGGCGGCGGCGCGTTTGCCACGCATGATCAGCACGTCGCCAAGCGGATTCCACAACGCGGCGCCGTTCCTGCCGGCCGCGACGCGGCGGGCAGTGGCCTCCGCCTCGTCGTACTTGCCAACTGTCGCGTACGCGCGCACGAGGTCGCGCTGCGCCGCGATGTAACCGCTGTCGCTCGCCGGCACCTTCAGCAGGAGTGCGATCGCCTCCTGGTACTTGCCGGTGCGCAACGCGTCGTGCCCTTCGTCCTGCGCGGCGAGCGGCGCCGCGGCGGCGAGTCCGGCGCACAGTGCGGTCGCGATGCTGCTTCGAGCGTGGCGCATCATGACTTCCTTCCCTCCAGCTCGCGGATCGTCTTGGCCTTTCGCGCGAGCTGGACCAGCAGCTCCTCGAGCGCATCGTCGTAGGCGTCCGCCGTCATCGATGCCTTCTTGGCGCGAAGCTGATTGATCTGGTCCTCGAGCGCGAACTTATCCTTATAGAGCGCGGCGACCTGTGGATCGTTGCTTGTCACGCCTCCTCCCGCCGTGCTGGCGACCCGGCCGCCGTCGAGGAAGAATCGACGCGCGAGCAGGCCTTGCGTCGTGCGGCCGTCGGGGTCGGGCACGCCTGCCTTGGCCCCGATGTCGTCGAGCTGCGCGTGCTCCGTCTGAAGTCGCGTGTCGGACTCGTACAGACGCTTGGTCTCGGCAGTCGCGTAGTTGAACGCCTCGAGCAGCGAGATGCGTCCATCCTTGTCGACGTCCGCCACGTCCTTGGTCAGCGCGTCGATGAAGAACTGCGCGAAGTGCGACTCGTTCCGCTCGAAGCCGCTCTTGGTTGCCGTGATCACGACGCGGTTCGGCGCCGAGACGATGGGGAGCATGTCCCCGCTCGCGCTGGTCATGTCGATGAACGCGAGCTGTTGCGATTTGAATTGGCCAAGCACTCGCGCGAAGTCGGCCGCGCTCAGATCCGGCCCGGGAATGCTGATCTTGGAATTCTCGCCGTCGCCGCTGCCATGGCCGATGAGCACCAGCACGATCTGGTCGCTCTTCCCGGCTTTCGTTGCGAGCTGCGACAGCGCGCGCTCGACGTTCGCCTTGGTCGCCTGACCGCTGAAGTAGGGCTGCTTGGAGACGCTATCCTCGCCGAACCACAGTACCTCGGACTGCGGTACGCCGAACCGCTTCACGGCCGCGTCGGCGAGCGACTGTGCGAGAGCTCTGAACTGCGCGCCGTACTTCGGGTCGCCGCCCAAACCGCTCACGATGACCAGATGCGTCTGAGCACGCAGCGTGCTCGCGGCGAACAGTCCGAGCGCCAGCGCGCTCCGCCGCGCCCACCTCGACCGGGCGGTCATGCCAAGCCCCGCGCCTTGCGATACGACCACTCGGCGGTGACAAGCGCCACGAGCAACAGGAAGATCGCCGGCATGTCCCATAGGTCCATCTGGTTCACCACCGTGACGCCGTGCTTGCTCATTGCCACGTCTTCGGGAAGCGTCGACGCCGTCTTTGGCGTGTAGAATCGTCCGCCGGTCTCGTCCGCGATGCGCTGCAGGAGCGGCCCGCGCATTTCGGCGTCGAAATACTCGGTGTTGAGATCGGCTACCCGCACGTAGCTGGTATCCGACGCGACCGCGCCGGACGGGAGTTTCGCCGTCACGTTGATCGTGTACGTTCCCGGTTGGTCGGGAGTGAACGTCGCGCGATACTCGCCGTCACGATCGATCGCCCAGTCGAACGGAAGATCGCGCGCCACGCCGCTGTCGCTGGTGATGTGCGCGACCACCTTCGCGTCGTTGCGCGGAAGAAAGAGACTATCCGCGACGCTCGTTCGCATCGCGAGCGGGGTCTTGGGATTCACCTGATCGGACGGCAGCGATACGACGACCCGGCTCGGAACGTCGCTCGTCAGCCAGCGCAGCATCTGTCGCCAGAAGCGCGAGAACGTCTGGTCGTCCACCGGCGTGGTGGGATCCATCTGCCACTGCCAGGAGTCCTGCACCGGGAAGGCGATCGACATTCCACGGCCGTACCGCTGGTACACGAGCACTGGCTGTTGATAGCCGCGAAGCGAAGCCCCGGGCTCACCGGCCCGCCCGCCCGAAGGCAGCGATCCGGTGATCAACGTGACCGCGCCCGGTTTCACTTCGCGAATGTGGTTCACCGACGTGATGCCCGGCAGCGACTTCCAGCGCTGCATCGACGCTGCGGGCGTTGCGGCGACTTGCGCCACGGCGTGGCTCTCGCCCGATGGCGTGAGCGCGACCTTGAGATCGGCAAAGAACGTCATCGAGTCCGGCACCGCGTCCCCCTTCACCACCACCGGCATCACGTCGGCCAGCGGCGTCCCGGCGTATCCTCCTTCGGCGAACGACCGCCGGCCACCGAGAAAGAGAAGGCCGCCGCCACGCACGCTCGCAAAATCGGCAAGCATCGCGAGCTGGTCGTGCGTGAAGAAGCTCGCCTCGATGCTCCCGAGGATGATCGCGCGGTACTGGAACAGCTCGGCCCGCGACTTGGGGAAACCGGAGAGCAATTCCGTCGCCGAATCGACGTTCAGGCGTAGGAACTTGTTTTCGGCGGTTCGTTGCAGCGCCACCAGCTGGATGTTGGAGTCGGCCGCCACCGCCGCGCGGATGAAGCGCATCTCGGACCGCGGCTGGCCTTCGACGTACAGCACCTTTTCGCGTCCGTCGCGCACGTCCACGAGCGCCTGCTGCTCGTTGTTCTGCGACACCTGCTCGTTCGGCTGGACGGGAACGCGGAAGGTGAGCAGTCGCGGTCCCGCGTCGCGCGCCACGACGTTCACGCGAACCGGTGCGACGTCGCCGTCGGCCGGCAGCTCGATCGAGTCACGCGATACGATGCGCCCCGCGTCCTCGACCACGAGCGGCACCTTGCTTCCGCCAAAGCCACGCTGCCGGATCATGAGGTCGGCCACCAGCGTGCCGCCCTTGAGTACCGAATGCGACGCTTCGACCCGGCGGATCTCGATGTCCTTGTCGAACCGCTCCGCGCCCAGTCCAACCGCGAAGATCGGGACCGACTTCGCGCGCAGCGACAACAGCTCGTCGCCGATCGGCGTGCGAGAGTTGTCCGCCCCGTCGCTCAGCACCACCAGCCCGGAGAGCGGTACGCCGTCGAGCTCCTGGCGTGCCTGCTCGATTGCCGTCGCCAGATGTGTCTCGCCGGCGTTGAACGATAGGCTCGACGCGCTGTCGACCCGCTGCGCGTCGGATGAGAATCGGAATAGTCGAACGATGAACCGCTGGCGGAGCGCCTTGAGCAGCGCGCTGTCGGGGCCACCAATCGAGTGCTCGATCCAGTCGCTGCGTGGCTTGCCATCGCGATCGGCGATGCGCATGCTGCGCGAATCGTCGATCAGCACGCCGACGTAGTTGCGCTGCGGCACCGCGGCCGAGAGGAGAAGCATCGGCCGGAACAGGCACACGACGAGCACGACGAGCGCGGCCACGCGCAGCGTACCCAACACCCAGCGATCGCGTCGCGTGCTCTTGCCGCGCACGCCCGCGTAGCTCAGCACGGCGGGCACGCCGATCGCCGCCGCCGCCAGCAGCAGCACGATCACCGAGAACGGCGCGCCGAAGGCGAGCTTGCCGTTGGCAAACTCGGTTGGCCGGTACTTGAACAGAAACTGGAATACCGCTGAGAGCATGTTGACCTGCTATCAGGGAATCACGAACCGGGTACCAACGATGCCAGAGCCGACGCCCGATAGCAGACAGCTCTCCCTAACATACGACGCGTGCAGGATCAGGGTTGAGACACGCCGTGAAGCCGGACGGTTCCATTGGGAGGGGCTGGCTACATTTTCCCAACATGAACGCACACTACTTCACAACTGACGTCTTCACCGACCAGAAGTTCGGCGGGAATCAACTGGCCGTCTTTCCCGATGGCCGAGGCATTTCCTCCGAGCTAATGGCACGGATCGCACGCGAATTCAACTACTCGGAGACGACTTTCGTTCTGCCACCTGACGACCCGAGCCATACTGCCAAGGTGCGCATCTTCACGCCGGGCGGCGAGCTGCCATTCGCGGGCCACCCCACCGTCGGGACGGCGTTCATCCTCGCCCACACGGGCGCCGTTCCGTTGCGGGACGCCGAGACGCACATCGTGTTCGAGGAAGGCGTCGGCCCGGTGCCGGTGGTCATTCGTGCCAAGGCGGGCAAGGCGGATTTTGCCCAGCTCTCCGCGGCCATGCTTCCCGAGTTCGGCCCTCCGCCCGCACCCGCGGCCGCTCTCGCAGACATGCTGTCGCTCTCCACGAACGACCTCGTGGGAGGATCGATGGCTCCGGAAGTGGTCTCTTGCGGGACCCCATACCTGTTCGTCCCACTTCGCGATCGAGGTGCGGTGGCCCGCGCCCGCATCAAAACGGAACTGTACGAGTCGATGCTCGATGGCGGCAGGTGCGAGAAGGTGTTCGTGTTCGCGATGGACGCCGAGCATCCGGGACACGACATTCGCGCACGGATGTACGCCCCGAACATCGGCGTGCCCGAAGATCCCGCGACGGGAAGCGCCTGTGTCTCGCTGGCCGGCTATCTCGCGGTGCGGGATCCGCGCCGCGACGGCACGCTCCGCTGGATCGTGGAGCAGGGCTTCGAGATGGGGCGCCCCAGCATTCTCGAGATCGAAGCCGACAAGGCGAATGGCGCCACGACCGCCGTTCGCGTCGGCGGCCGGTCGGTGCTGGTGTGCGAAGGGACGATGACGCTGTAAGCAGTCGACTTCAATGACAATACAGTCTGCCAACGACCTGGCCTCGATGCGCGCCGTCGGTCGCCTCGTCGGAGAAGCCATTCGCGAGATGCGCGCCGCCGTCGCGCCGGGTATGACGACCGAACAACTCGATCAGGTCGGCGAGAAGTTCATGCGCCGCCGCGGCGCACGCTCGGCGCCGCAACTCACATATGATTTCCCGGGCTTCAACTGCATCAGCGTGAACGACGAGATCGTTCACGGCGTTCCCGGCGCGCGCGTTCTCAAGCCGGGCGACGTCGTCAAGATCGACGTGACTGCGGAGCTCGACGGCTACATCGCGGATTCCGCGGTGACCGTGATCATTCCGCCCGTGTCGTCAAACGCCCACAACCTCGCCCAGTCGGCACGTGCCGCGTTCAAGCGCGCTGCCAAGGTCGCCGCCGCCAGTGTTCGCGTCGCCGAGTTGGGCCGCGAAGTCGAAGCCGAGGTCGAGCGCTGGGGGCACGCCGTTGTGCACGAGATGTGTGGCCACGGAGTGGGCCGCGCACTCCACGAGAACCCCAGCGTCCCGAACTTTTTCAGTCCATTCACGCCCGGCCGTCTGGCCGACGGCATGGTGATCGCCCTCGAGCCGATCATCTGCGAGTCGGCGACGGCGGTGGTGGAAGACGCGGATGGGTGGACGATCCGGACCGCGAACGGATGCCTGGCCGCGCACCATGAGCACACTGTGCTCATTCGGGAAAAGGGCGTGGAAATACTTACGGCGTGAAGGGCGGACGGCTAAAGGCGGGCGCTAACTGCGGAGAATTCCAAACGGCGGAGATGCCGAACGGCGAGAGTTCCGAACGGCGAAGGTGCCAAACGGCGTCAAGAGCGAAGGGGCCAAACAGCGTCAAGAGCGAAGGGGCCAAATGGCGCAGAGCGAAAGGGCCAAACGGCGCAGAGCGAAAGGGCCAAACGGCGTGAACCGCGGAAGCGCCCACAGGCGGCACGTGCGCGGCGTGTTTGGCGGGAACGTCGCAGCCGGTTTGCACGACCCCATTCGCGGGAGGCAGCTTTCGCGTCGTGCCGCCGTTCTCCGCGGTTTGGCCGTCGCGCTCTTGACGCCGTCTGGCACTTTCGCTCTTTGGCATTTTCGCCGTTTGGCATTTCCGCCGTTAGTCACCTTCGCGGTTTGCGCCCGCCGTCCGCCGTCCGCCTCTTTCCCAGTCGTCAAGGTTTTTTGGCCAGTCGTCTTTCAGGATCCTCGACAGCGCCCGGTCGGCGAGCAGCTTGCCGTCCGTCTGGCAGGTCGGGCAGTAGTTCGTCTCGTTGTCCGCATAGCGAATTCGTTGAACCGGCGTCCCACACACCGGACATGGCTGCCGGAATTTTCCGTGGACCGCCATTTCGGATCGAAAAGCGGTCACCTTCTCCGGGAAGTCGCCTCCCGACTCGCCGCGAAGCCGGTCGGTCCACTCGATGAGTATCGCCCGGGTCGCGTCGAACAATCGTGCGGCCTCATCGTCCGTCAGGCGGCTCGTGAGCTTCACCGGTGACAGTCGCGCGCGGTGCAGGATTTCGTCCGAGTAGGCGTTCCCGATGCCACTGAACAGCCGCGGATCAGTCAGAGCGCGCTTGAGCGTGTGATTCTCCGAGCGCAGCCGGGCGACAAATTCCGCCGGCGATGCCGCGAGCACCTCGAGCCCGCCGCGTTCATGCTCGGCCAGCGCCGCGCGGCCATGGACCAGATAGAGCGATGCTCGTCGCTTCGACCCGGCCTCGGTAAGAGTCAGCGTCCCCGTGTCGAATTCGAAAGCCGCAAGGCTGGCGCGGCGGCTGCCCTTGGCGCCTCGGGCTACCCAGTGCAAGCGACCGGCGATCATGAGGTGCAAGACAATGAAGTAATCATCGTCCAGCACGACGACGATCCGCTTGCCCATCCGCTCCACCCCATTCACGCGCCGCCCGATCAGCGCACTGAGCGGAGGGTCCACGGTCCGGAGGAGAAAGGGCGAGCCGAGCCGCGCGCCAACCAGCTGGTGGCCACCCAGCCGCTCGCGCAGCGCCTCGACATAAACGGTGATATCCGGAAGCTCTGGCAAAGGGCGGACGGCTGAGGGCGGGCGCTAACGGCGGAGAATTCCAAACGGCGGAGATGCCGAACGGCGAGAGTGCCAAAGAGCGAAAGTGCCAAACGGCGTCAAGAGCGCGACGGCCAAACCGCGGAAAACGGCGGCACGACGCGATGGGACGACGCGAAAACTGCCTCCCGTGAATGGGGTCTCGCAAACTGGCTGCGACGTTCCCGCCAAACACGCTGCGCACGTGCCGCCTGTGAGCGCTTCCGCGGTTCACGCCGTTTGGCCCCTTCGCTCTGCGCCGTTTGGCCCCTCCGCCCTTCACGCTGTTTGGCCCCTTCGCTCTTGACGCCGTTTGGCACCTTCGCCGTTCGGAACTCTCGCCGTTCGGCATCTCCGCCGTTTGGAATTCTCCGCCGTTAGCGCCCGCCCTCAGCCGTCCGCCCTCCCCCGTCCGCCAACCTTTTTCTTCCTCCCTGTGTCTATCTTCCAGTATCCCTGAACTATTCAGGGGAGTCCCGTCTTCTGCTCCAGCGCCCATGCCGACATCCGACCTCGATCTCCTCCAAGGCACGCTCGACCTCCTCATCCTCAAGACCCTGTCGTGGGGCCCCCGCCACGGCTACGCCGTCGTGAGCTGGATCCGCCAGAGCACCGACGACCGGCTGCAAATCGAGGAGGGCGCCCTTTACACCGCTCTTCATCGGATGGAGAAGCGAGGCTGGCTCGAGTCCGAGTGGGGACTGTCCGAGAACAACCGAAAGGCCAAGTACTACCAGCTCACCCCACAGGGGCGAAAGCAGCTCCGCGCCAAGTCCGCGATCTGGACCGAGTACGCCGGCGCCGTATTCAAGATCCTCCAAACCGCCTGAGGCCGACCGTGAGCCGAGTCCCCGGCATACGGCGCTTGCTGCGATTGGACCGTGACGTGGCCGGCCTCCAGCGCGCCGTCGATGACGAACTGCAGTTCCACTTCGACATGACAACGAGAGAGCTCATGGCAAATGGGATGAGTCCGGACGATGCGCAGCGCGAAGCGCGTCGGCGCTTTGGCGACGTGCAGATCGCACGCGAGCGACTGACAACCATTGACCAGGCGCGCGCGATCCAGGAACGGCGCACCGAGTGGTGGAGCGCCTTTGCGCAGGACCTCCGGTACGCCATCCGCGGCCTGCGGCTCAAACCATGGTTTGCCGCCGCGGTGATTGCCACGCTCGGGCTCGGGATCGGCGCCAACGCCGCGATGTTCGGCATCGTCGACCGGCTGTTGTTTCGCCCACCGCAGTTTCTGAGTGCGCCGGATCGCGCATCCCGCCTGTACCTGGTGAGGACCAACCGCGGCAAGGAAGTCACCGGGAGCACCGAGTTCGGCTACCGCCGGTATCTCGATTTTCGGACGATGACGAAGTCGTTCGACGCGATGACGCCCTTCTACACGAACTCGTACGCGGTGGGTGCCGGCGATGCGACGCGGACGATGCCGGTCGCGGTCAGCGGCGCCGATCTATGGAAGATGTTCGACGTCAAACCGGTGATCGGCCGGTTCTTCACTGCCGACGAAGACACGCCGCCGGCGGGCGCCCGGGTCGTCGTCCTCTCCTACGCCTTCTGGCAAACCCAGTTCGGGGGACGGTCGAGCGCGCTCGGCGCCCCGATCGACATCGGCGCGTGGCGCTTCACGATCATCGGCGTCGCGCCCGAGGGGTTCAGCGGCTTCGCCGGCGCCCCTGTCGCGGCATTCGTCCCGATCTCGGCAACGTCCAGCGGCGTGTTCAACGGTCGATTTCCCTGGTATTCGAGCTACAGTATCAGCTGGTTCGACACGTTTGCGCGCCGCAAGCCGGGCGTCACCATCGCCGCGGCGAACGCGGATCTCACCGCCGCCTTTCAGCAGAGCTACAAGTTGGAGCTCGCGGCCAATCCCAAGGGGACGAAGCTCGAGATCGCGAGGCCGCACGCGTTCGCCGGGCCGGTGCTGTTCAACCGTGGCCCCAACGAGAGCAGCGAAGCGAAGGTTGCGACCTGGCTCATTGGCGTCACGGCAATCGTGCTGCTCATCGCCTGCGCCAACGTCGGCAACCTGCTCCTCGCGCGCGCCCTGCGTCGCCGTCGCGAGATCGCGCTGCGCATCGCGCTCGGGGTGAGCCGCGGGCGTTTGCTCATGCAACTTCTCACCGAGAGCGTGTTGCTCGCGGTGTTGGGCGGCGCTGCCGGGTTGCTCATCGCGCAATGGGGCGCCGCGATCATGCGCAAGACGCTCCTGGAGCAGAGCGACGGCGCGAATGCCGTCACTGACGGACGCGTGCTGCTCGTCGTCGCAGTGCTGGCGCTCGTGGCCGGCCTGCTGACGGGCCTTGCTCCGGCCTTCCACACGGGACGCGGCGACATCGCGGCCTCGCTCAAGGCGGGTGCGCGCGAAGGCACCGTACAGCGCTCGCGGCTCCGCGCGGCGCTCCTCGTCACGCAAGCCGCTCTGTCAGTGGTGTTGCTCGTTGGAGCGGGGCTCTTCGTGCGGAGCCTCGTCAATGCGAAGAACGTCCGCATGGGCTACGACGTCGACCGGCTGCTCTGGGTGAACACCAACTTCCGCGGCCTCAAGCTCGACTCCGTTCGGTACGTCCAGCTTCAGGAGCAGCTGCGCGACCGTGTGGAACAGGTCCCGGGCGTGGAGCACGCGGCGCGCGCGCTCACCGCGCCATTCTGGGCGTACTGGTCGTTCAATCTCTACGTCGACGGTATCGATTCGGTCGCCAAGCTCGGGGACTTCACCGCTCAGGCGGCGACTCCGGAATTCTTCGCGACTACCGGGACGCGCGTCCTGCGCGGCCGTGGCATTGACACGAACGACCGCGAATCCGCTCCGCGCGTGATCGTCCTGGGCGAATCCATGGCGAAGCGACTCTGGCCGGGCCAGGACGCGATCGGAAAGTGCGTCCGCGTGGAAGCGGACACCGCGCCATGTGCTTCGGTCGTCGGCGTCGCCGAGGACGTTCGCCTCGAGAGCGTCAGCAAGACGCAGATGCACTACTACATGCCACTGGCCCAGTTTCATCGCTACAGCACCGGCACGGGGATCTTCGTGCGCACGCGAGGGCCGGCCAGCACGCGCGCCGACGAGGTGCGGCGCGCATTGCAGCAGCTCATGCCCGGCACGTCGTACGTGACGGTCACGCCGATGACGACGATGATGGCACCGCAGCTCCGTTCGTGGACCGTCGGCGCCACGATGTTCACGATTTTCGGGCTGTTGGCGCTCGTCCTTGCCGCCGTCGGGCTCTACAGTGTAATCGCCTACAACGTGGCGCAGCGCACGCACGAGATGGGCGTGCGCATCGCACTCGGCGCGCAGAGTCGGGATGTCGTCAGACTGATCGTGCGTGAAGGAGTGCGGATCGTCGTTCCAGGTGTCGTGCTCGGCGCCGCCATCGCGCTCGTCGCTGGCCGGTGGGTGGCGCCGCTGCTATTCGAGGTTTCGCCCAAGGATCCGCCAGTGATGGCGGCGGTGGTCGTCGTGCTGATCGCGGTGGCGATCGTCGCGAGCTGGCTGCCCGCCGCTCGCGCCGCGCGCGTCGATCCGATCCAGGCATTGCGAGCGGACTGACGCGCCGGCGCCGCGCCGCCGTCAGGTGTTGCCGTGACGGCGGCGCGTCTCCCAGCCCTTCTTGGCAGCGCGGCTGCGTTCGCTGTGACTCTGGCTCGAGCCCCCGCGATGTCCGCCGCGCCGGGATGGCTCGTGGTTCTCGGATCGACCCCGCCCGGAGCCCGACCGTTTTCCGCCGTGAGTCTCGGCATTCACCGTCGCCCACGCGCGGCGCTCGGCTTCGCGTTCGCCAACGCCACGACCCTCGTAGCCTTCCTCGATGTGGCGGGCCTGCCGCTTCTGCTTGTCGGTGTACGAGCTCTTGTCGCCTCTCGGCATCTCGCTTCCTCCTCCTTGAGCATTCGCTGAATCGACGAACACTGACGACATGACGTGCCCGCACGCACCGTGCCGCACGCATCGTCGGCGCGGGTTGACGCGTGCGTGCGCGGCATCGAGCTTCCTTCACCCCACTTCCCGTCAGGAGCCTCGATGCTGGTCGTCTTGTCCCTGCTCTCGCTCGTCGCGCAGACCGCGTCCGCTGTACAGGCCGGCGTCGCCGCTCGAAACCCGGCATACGCACGCGACGGCCGACTCGCCGTGAGCGTACAGGGCGATTTGTGGATCGTCTCCGTACGCGGTGAGTGGACGAGGCTGACGAGCGGACCGGCATGGGACCGAGAGCCGGCGTGGACGCCCGACGGATCGGCGATCGTTTTCTCCTCCGATCGCTCGGGCAACTTCGATTTGTGGCGCGTGGCCGCGAGCGCCACGGGCGCCGCCGGCGAGCCAGAGCGCATCACGACGTCGCCGTTGTTCGATGGCGAGCCCGTGGTGGCGCGCGACGGTCGCATCGTGTTCGTCCGCGGCCGGCTTGGCGCCGCCGAACTATGGATGCGACAGGCGAGCGGTGCCGAAGCGCGCATCACGAAGAGCGATGCCGCGGAACAATGGCCCGCGATCTCGCCTGACGGGCGACGCGTTGCATACGTCTCGATCGCCGCTGGCGGTCGGACGCTGCACGTTCGCGATCTCGACACCGGCGCCGACAGCGCCGTGCTGAACGATGCGCGCGTCGAGCGCCCGGCATGGTCGCCGGCCGGCGACCGCATCTCTTGGACGGCGAGCGGCGCGCGCGGTGCAGTGTACGTCTCGCCGCTCGATGGACGATACGTCAACCTCGTAAGTAGCCGTCGCGCGGAATCCGCCTGGAACCCCGATGGCAAGACGATCGCTCTGGCGGAGATACCGCCCGACGACGGCGTCGCTCCCGTCGCGTACAACGGTGATCCCGATCGAACTGGCGATCGGGGAGCGAATCTGCTCGCCGCAGCGAGCGGCCGGCTGTGGACCATCGACGCTCCCGCGGCGCCCGATCAACAGATCGTCGAGCAATCCGGCGCCGCGGCGACGTCGGACCGGGCGCGACACAACGCGGACGCATTCGATCAGCTCTGGGATCGGACGGCGCGGCTGTACTACGCCACCTCCGACGCGGCCTCGCGCCGAGAGCGCTGGGTAGCGCTCAAGACCAAGTATCGTCCGCGCGCGGTCGCCGCGACGACCGACGACGAGCTCAAGACGGTGCTGCACGATCTGCTGCGCGAGCATCCTCCGTATCGGCAGCCCGCCTTCGGACGAGCCGCCGTGTCGAGCGCGCATCCGGTCGCGACCGCGGCCGGCCTCGAGATCCTCGCCAAGGGCGGAAACGTTGTCGATGCCGCCGTCGCGGTGTCGTTCGCGCTCGGCGTCGTCGAGCCCGATGCGAGCGGACCCGGTGGTTATGGGCAAATGCTCATTTACCAGCCATCGATGGATCGGCCGCAGCTCATCGAGTTCATGACGCGCGTTCCCGAGGACGCCGGACTCGCGAATACCGCGCTGGTGCGCAATGGCCGTCTGCCCGACGGCGGTCCCGTGCTGGCGAACGTCCCTGGCACTGTCGCGGCGATGTACCTCGCCTGGCAGCGCTTCGGCAGCAAGAAGCTCCCCTGGTCCGATCTCGTGCAGCCGGCGATCCGTGCCGCGCGCGACGGCTACGTGGTGAGCGAAGGTCTGGCGACCACGCTCGCCACCGAGCGTGAGCAATTTCTGAAGTACGACGCAAGCCGCGCCCTCTTCTTCCGCGACGGCGAGCCGCTGCACGCGGGCGACACGCTCAAGAATGCCGATCTCGCATGGACGCTCGAGCAGATCGCCAAAGGCGGCGCGGACGCCTTCTACAAAGGTGAGATCGCCAAGCGTCTCGTGACCGATCTCCACGCCCACGGCAACGCGATCAAGCTGAGCGACATGGAACGCTACTTTGCTGCCGAGCGTGAGCCGGTCGCCGGTTCGTATCGAGGATACACGTTCTACTCGAGTGCGCCGCCGGTGTCGGGGGGCGCGGATCTCGCTGCAAAGCTCAATCTCCTGGAGCAATTCGCACAGCCCAAGCCGTACGCCGACGATGCCGGTACCCTGCACGCGATGATCGCGGCCTGGCAACTCGTGCCGTCGACGCGCAACCGGATCGCCGATCCGAGTCTCTGGCCGGTGAATACCGAGCCGTTCACCAACAAGGACACCGCGCGCATCCGCTGGCGTTGCTTCGATGCGAACAAGGCGGTGAATCTGGCGGCGCTTCGTGGCGACACGCTCACGTGCGCACAGAATGGCACGAAGACCGCGCGAGTCGAGCTCGCCGATCCGCCGGAGTGCATTGCGCACGGATACGGTGCCGCGCACGCCGCGTCGTGCCGTTCTTCCGGGACGACTGCGTTCACGGTGGCCGACGCGCAGGGCAACGTCGTCGCCACGACGCAAACCCTCGGAACCTGGGGCGGTAACTTCTACGTCACGCCGGGGCTGGGCTTCATCTACAACGACAAGCTGTCTTCGTACGGAACCGACCCGAACGCGTACGG
The DNA here is from genome assembly GCA_035493635.1 of Gemmatimonadaceae bacterium. GTDB lineage: Bacteria > Gemmatimonadota > Gemmatimonadetes > Gemmatimonadales > Gemmatimonadaceae > JAQBQB01. The sequence continues at coordinate 24,010 of DATJHY010000131.1, forward strand.
CGCACGACTCCCCTTTGCGCGGCACGGCAGCACGATCACGCCGACGATCGTCTTCGAGGGGACGGGGGCCAAACGCCGTCCGGTCATCGCGCTCGGCGCGGCTGGCAACGCGTGGATCACCTCCGCGGTGTACGAGACGCTCGTCGGAATGATCGATCAGCATCTCGATCCGCAAGCCGCGCTCGAGCTGCCCCGATTCCTCGTCGGCGGCGGATTCGGCGGTGGACGTGGAGGTCGCGGCGGGGCTGGAGCAGCGCCGCCGGCCGGCGCGAGCATTCAGATGGAAGACGGGTTCTCGCCCGCGGTCATGCAGCGGCTCGAGCAGCTCGGCTACCGCACACAGATCGTGTCGCTGCCGGGTGAGCTGCGCGAGGGATACGGCGCGGCGGTGCGGATCGAGAAAGGCCGCGTCACCGCCGGAGCCGATCCGCGACGGGCCGGCGCCGCCGGCGCGATCCCGTGAGCCTGGCGCTGGGACTCAGGGCGGCGGCGCACTCTCGTGGAGATCACTCAACCGGTACGTGACCTCGTCGTCGGCAACGTTCACCGCGCCGTCGTAGACGATCTCGACGGGATAGCCCAACGTCGGATCATAAGTCACGCGAAGCACCGCCGCGTGCCGCCTGATTGCGTCGTCGATGAACGCGAACAGTCGGTCGACGGTCGGAAAGAACGTGGGTGAGACGGCCGTATCACCCGAGAACGGAAGCGCGCGGACGATCACGTCGTTCACCACGTACAATCGTACCGGCTGCGTGTAGACGCAGAAGCAGGATTCCTGTAGAACGACCGTGTAGGAAGCGAGCGCCGCGCGTTGCCATTTTGCGCGATTGGCCTGGAGCTCGAGCCGCTGGCTGAGCGGGCTCGTGCCGTCACGACAGCCCAGAAGGCCGAGCGACAACACGCCCGCGAGCAACGCGGCGCGAAATGGGGCGATGCTCGGGACGGCTCCAAGCGGACGGCGCATACCATGCCCAACCGCGGCCACCCGCCGCCGGTCACAATGCAACGAAATGATTAATTAGGGTCAGAGTCGATTTACCGGGTTCGAATTAAGGTCAGACTCGATTTACCGAACGGTAAATCGAGTCTGACCCTAATTCCGATTCCCTAAATCGAGTCTGACCCCAATTCGAGTCTTCAGAGATTCGGCTGTGGAGTGACGCGGAGGTAGGGCTTCTTCGCCACGAAACCCTTCGGGAATCTCTTCTTCGCGTCCTCGTCGGAGATCGTGTTGGCGATGATGACCTCTTCGCCCGGCTTCCAATCCGCCGGCGTCGACACGCTGTAGCTGGACGTGAGCTGGAGCGAGTCGATCACGCGGAGGATCTCCTCGAAGTTTCGGCCCGTGCTCGCGGGATAGGTGAGCGTGAGCTTCACTTTGTTGTCCGGTCCGACGACGAAGACCGAGCGCACCGTCTGCGTATCGTTGGCATTCGGGTGAATCATGCCGTACAGATCGCTCACCTTGTGGTCGGCGTCGGCGATCATCGGAAAGTTCACGGCGTTCCCGGTCACGTCCGCGATGTCCTGCTCCCAGCGCTTGTGCGAGTCGAGCGGATCGACGCTCAGGCCCATCACCTTGCAGTTCCGCTTCTCGAACTCCGGCTTGAGACCGGCCACGCGGCCGAGCTCCGTGGTGCACACCGGGGTGAAGTCCTTGGGATGGGAAAAGAGGATGGCCCACTTGCCGGCCTTCCACTGATAGAAGTCGACCGGTCCCTGGGTGGTTTGGGCTGTGAAATTCGGGGCGTCGTCGCCGAGTCGGATCGATGCTGTGGTCATACAGTTCCCTCCATGGTGCACGAATGAGATCCGAGCCTTTTCGTTCTTCAACGGTATTTCGGCCAGCCGCGACGCACGAGGGTATTTTCTCCCATGTCCCCTCGGGTGGACGCTGGCGTCCCACCAGAGTGACGCCGATTGCGCTCAAGCATGTCGATCGGGGGTTAACATTTGGCCTGTGGCATGCCATCATCCCTCTGCGGTATTCGCGCGCGCGTGCGCGAAGCCGACCGCTCCGGAGGAACCGTGCGAAGGCTACTGACACTGACACTCGCCTCCACCGCGATCGTCGCGATGGCATGCGGCAAGGACAAGCCGCGAACTTCCGCGTCGATGGCGGACGACCTCAAGCGTGATCTGCAGCTCGCGTCGCAGACGGCGAATATCCAGATCAGCCCGGACGAAGTAGCCCCTCAGGCCAAGCAGGAGTTGGCCGTTCGGCCGAAGAAGGCGCCCACCGGGCCGAGGGTCATCCGCAGCAAGCAGCCCACCGTCAAGGCGTCCGCGACGCCGGTCGAGGCGGCGGAAGTCACGGAAAACGTTCCGCAGGTCCAGGTGATGGCATCCGCGCCTGCGCCCTCGGAGTCGCCGACGCCTGATGCGCCACCAATGGCGCGGCCGTCGCCGGTACCGGCACAGACTTATCCGTCGACTGGCAGCATCCCGGGTAACGGTGGCGGCTCGGCAACCGGCACGGGCATCGGCGGGATAATCGGCGTGATTCTCGGCGGCGGAATGATGGGTGACGACGACCACTGCGACCCGCGCCGAGCACCGCGCGGCGGGCGATCGATTCCGGGCGACATCTACGGGCGTCCGAGAGGCGGTATCGGCGGCGTCTTTAACCCGCGGGGCGGCGGCTTCCCGATCGTGATCGGCCGGCCACGCTAACACCTCCAGTTAAACACACGCGCACCAAAGCGGCGCTGCTCCTCCGGGTAGCGCCGCTTTCTTTTTGCGCCCTTCGCGCGGTCGCCTCCGCGAACCATTGACCCGGCGACGCTGTCAAATCAGGATCCATTCGCTCGTGGCTCGAACCTTCTCACCGGGGTTCCGATGGACGCGTTGCTCCGCGATCTCAAGTACAGCATTCGCCGTCTGAGCAAGAGTCCCGCATTCACGGCGATCGTCGTGGCCACG
>DATJHY010000132.1:0-2823 GCA_035493635.1 Gemmatimonadaceae bacterium
GGGCTGTGATTGCGCTGTTTCGCCATCTCGCGTTGCAGGAACGGCAGCGCTTCGCGTGCCTTCGAGTCCTGTAAACGCTCCTGCGCGCGATCGCGGAGCCGAGCGGTGAGCGCCGCCTGGTTTTCTGCCAGCACTTCGCGGTCGAGGCGGCGGAACTCGGCGATTCGCTGCTCGTGGGTGAGGGCGTCGAAGCGCGCGAGCGGTGGACGCTGCTGGACGACCTCCGTGAGCCACTTCATGTAGAACGCACGCAGGAACGCGTCAGGCAGCGCGTCCAGCGGCGGCGATCCACTCATCGCGCCGTCCAACAGCTCCCCGGCGATTCCGGAGGCGACCGTCTGACGTGCGCCTTCGAACGCCGCCCACCGCGGGCCGGCCGCTGCTCCGGCGACCAGCGCTTCGGCACGCTGCTGCAGGTCCTCGAATGTGGCCGACGACAGGTACCCGCTCGGCCACCCGATCACCGCCCGCAATCGATCGAGCGTCCCCAGCGCGTCGGCCGTGGCGTCGCGCAGCGCGTGCACCGCGGCGACGTTAGGCGACGGCTGCGCGGCGACAGCGATGGCGGCGGGACCGAGTTTGTACCGCGTCACGCAGGAACGAAGGTCGACCACCCACTGGACGTACGCGTCGAGCGCGTCCCAGGAGCTTTCCTCCCCGCGCCAGTGCGTGCCGAACAGCGATCGGGCGGCGGCCTCCGAATCCTTGAGTGCTGCTCGCTCGGCGGTGAGGCGATCGACCTGCTTCATCTCGGCGCCTTGTTGCACGAGCGACGGCTGGTACGTGCTGACGCGATAGCCAGTCCACCGGGATCGTATGGCGCGCCATCGTCCGTCGAGCACGGCGAGGAACGCGAAGAGTCCTTCCGCCTTTCGCTCCACGTAGGCGATGTCCGCAGCGTGATCCTGCTCGAGCACCGCGGGCGTGAAATGCTGTCCCACGCGTGTACGAAGCGCGGCAATGGATCGTCCGCGATCTATGAGCTGCAGCGCGGCGCTGGGGGCGGTGTCCCAGTCCGCGCTGCTCAGCACCTCGATGCTCGCTCCCGGCGAGCGGCTCATTACCGTCGCGACGCGATCCGCGGTGTCGACGTCGGCGGCCGTCCGCATCGGCGCCAGGCCGAACGCGCGTTCCACCTCGGCTGCCTGTCGGCGCACGTCCGCGATCCGCGTCGCGAGCTCCGTGGCAAGCTCGCGGGCCGTGGCCACGTCATCTTCGGTATAGAACGTCTTGGTCGCGTCACGCCACGGATGCACTGACGGGTCACCCACGCCACGTGCCGCGGCGGCGAGCTCGCGCAGCTCCCGGACCGTCGAGTCGAGCGTTTCGCGCGAGACATCGTCGACGTGACGCCCATACCGCACTCGCGGTGTCGTGGTGGCGGAGCTCTCCATGGCGGATTGGTCTGCGCCGCGAACCGGGGCGAGCGCGCCGTACGCCGCGAACGGGGTCATGCACAGCGTTCCGTGCGGCGTATGCAGCGCACGCACGTAGTCGTTGAGCGTGGTGCGGACGCCGGGGAGCGCGGTACCGGCCTGCGTGCTGACGCTCACTGCCTGGAGCGACGCGTCGATCGCGGCGGCGAGGCTGCGCATCACGGTGCGCTTGCTCGCCTTGGTCGAGTGCAGCTCAAGGCAGAACTCGCCCAGCCCGGCCTTGACGAGGCGGGAATGCACGACGTCGAGGGCGGCCATCTTTTCGGCCACGAACAGCACGGACTTGCCGGCGCCTAACGCCTGGGCGATGAGGTTCGTGATCGTCTGCGATTTGCCGGTTCCGGGCGGACCCTCGAGCACGAGATCGTAGCCGCGGGCGACGCCGGCGATGGCGCGCAGCTGGCTCGAGTCGGCGTCCACCACCTGTGCCGTCGCCTCCGGGGGAAACTCGCGATCGAGTTCGAGGCGCCGAACATCGTCAGGCAGCCCGATGACGCGCTCGCCGTCACGGCCCACGAGCTGCCTGACGAGTCGATGCGCGGCGACGGCGGGTGCGTTCGCCTCGAGGTCCTTGTACATCACGAGCTTCTGGAACGAGAACAGCGCCAGCACCACGTCGGTCGTGACCGACCAGCCGCGTCGTCCGGCAACGAGCTGCGATACGCTCGACATGAGCGTTTGCAGATCGTAGTCGTCGGCGATCGTGGCCGAGTCGGGCAGCTCCGGCAGCTGAATGCCGAAGTCGAGGCGGAGGTACTCGGCGAGTGCGGGGTTGACTACCGGCTCATCGTCTGCGGCTCGAACGCGGTAGCCCGACCGCGCGGACTTTCGCGACAGCTGCACTGGAAGCAGCACCAGCGGGGCAGTGAACACCTGCTCCGAGGCGTCGGCCTCGGCGTAGTGCAACATGCCGAGGGCCAGGAACAGCGTGTTGACGCCTTGTTCCTCGATCGCGAGCCGTGCCTGCTCATCGAGTCGGCGGAGTGAACGGTCGAGCGCTTCCGGGGTCGCGGTGGCTTGGAGGAACTCGTCCGTGTACCGATCGTCGAGTGTGGTAGCGTCGTACGGGACGAATTCCGGCTGTGGTGCCGCCGCATCGAACTCCTCGTCCGGCCTCGCGTCGGCGCTCGCCGGCGCGGACGTACGTGCATCAGTCGCCGCGGGCTCCGCCGCCTTGAACCGCATCTCCCGTTCGGCGAGATACAGCAGCCGGAAGATCTCGGCCGGATGCTCGTCGACGATGGCCACGGTCGACACCTTCGTCGCGCGGAAGTTGAGCGCGCGGTTTCGCTTGGAGAGGTCGAGGAGCTTTCGCTTCCACGCGTCGATCGACGCCGCGAGCCGCCCGTCAGCGGGATTACGGGGGGACCCCGTTTGGAATGCGGGC
>DATJHY010000133.1:0-5939 GCA_035493635.1 Gemmatimonadaceae bacterium
GCGTCTCCACAACTCGACGAATCGGGCGTAGTACTGGATCGCGCGATCTCGCCGGCCGGTGGCCTCGTGCAACTCGCCCAGCCGCCGCAGAACCACGTTCAGCGTAATTGGATCGGCTGTGAGCCGGTGCACCGAAGGCGCCTCGACGAAGCGCTCAAAATAGACGATGGCTGAATCGGTCTCGTGGGCCCGGTCGAAGGCGAACGCGAGATCTCGGTAGTAGCAAATGAAGCAGGACTGGGCCGGCCCGTCCTCGTCGACGTCGCCGCGCCGCACTTCGATCACCGCGTCGGCGCCGCGGCCTTCGGCGATCGCGATCTGGGCGAGTATCCGATGCTCGAAGAACTCGTCCTTTTGCCGCCGAATGGAATCGGCGTCAGCGATGTACTGCGCGAGGAGGTTGCGTGCCAAATCGGGCCGGCCGGCCCGCGCGAAGAGGCTGGCAATCCCGGAGACCTGGGGCGCACGCTTTTCCGTGGCGGCTCGCGACGCGGCCTGAAGCCGCTGCACCGCGTGTGCGCTGTCATGTCGCAGCGCCAGATCAACGTTCGCCTCGTCGAGGACGTCGCTCAGGCCCGGGTCGCTGCCCGCCGCAACGGCGAGTGTCCTCGCTTCAGCGCGGAGCCGCGTCCATTCACGCAGTCGGCCCTCGAGCAAGGCGAGGCTTGCGCTCGCTCTGGTGCCGGCGAGGCGGCGCGTGGGATCCGGCAACGCACGCAGGCTGTCGAGTGCCCGCGCGAATCGATCGAGGTCACCGCGCAAATAGAGGAAGCGAACCTTCCACCATTGCAGCGGCCAATGGGTGGGTATGCGTCGCAAGCTCGAGTCGAGCATCGCCTCGGCCTCGTCGAGCTTTCCAAGCTCCACCCGCATATGCACGGCGCCCTCCCGTACCCCGGCGAAATCCGGCATTCGTCGGATGTTGGCGATCTGGAGCGATTCAGCGCGCGCGAACTCTCGCCGACTGCTGATGACCTCAGGCAGGTTCACCAGCGACGTTCGTTGGCCACTGTCGGCCAGCTGCTGGTAGATCGCCACGGCCTTGCTGCGCCGCGAATCGGCGAACAAGCCCGACGTGTGATAGGCGGCCAGCACCAGCTGCCGCTCCAGCTCCGGCAGACGAGCGCTGTAGCGCGCGGCACGAACGAGCGCCGAGTCGGACGTCGGACCGCCAATTCCAATGTTCGCATACATGATCCACAGGCGCCGCCACGCCATGGCGAACTCGGAATCAGCGCGAACCGCATCCTTGAGGAACGCGATCGACTTGGGCGGATCGTACTCGCTGAGCGATGCAGCGTACGATCGCAGCGCCTCGATCGAGGACGTCACCTCACGCGGCAGCGGCGGCGTAGAGCGAACGTCACGAAGCGACTCGCCGATGCGCGCGCGGAGCTTTCGCGCAACGGCGTCGACGACGGGGATGATGTCGTCAGTGCTTTGCGCCGTTGCTTGCACCGTGGCGAGCTCGGTCGCCGAGTCGGCGGTCAGGAGGCGCATCCCGATCGCGAAGGCGTGCCCGGTGCGAACCACCTGTCCGTCGACGAGAACGCGAATGCCTTCGCGCTGCGCAATCTCGCGCCCGAGCGCCACATCGACGGTCGTCGCCGGTGGACGCTTCATCCGTCGTAGCGCATCGGCCATGCTCTCGCGCGACATCACCTTGACGGCTCGCGATCGCGTGAGTGCCGTGCGCGTGGCCAGCGAGACGGCTGCGCCGAGTGTGGAATCCGCCCCCGTGACCGGAAAATCCGTCACGAGAAGCCGCTCGTCGCGGACCATCTCACCAGTCCTTAACAGCGTCGCGAATGGCCCGACACCGGCCAGGCGTGGGACCGCCGCAGCGGCCACTATTAGCGCGGTCCCGCCAAACAGCGCGGCAACCGTTCGGATACCGCGGTGACGACGTGGTCTCGCGGTCTTCGCTGCTGGTAACGAGGGCTCGATCGCGGGCCGTCCCGTCGCGCTGCCGCGCGCATCGCTCGCCGCCGCCGCTTCAGTGGCGGCCGGCGCGACAGCGGTGGCCCGGCTCCGGATTCGCTCGATCAGCGCTTTGGTTTCGGGGCTCGGCTCTGCGCCATACTCGTTCGCCAATCGTGCGGCGAGCTGATCAAAGGCGCGGAGTGCGCCGGCACGATCGCCGAGTCGATCGAGGAGCGCGAGCAGCTCCCGCACACGCAGTTCATCGAGGTCCGCCAGCTCCGCGGCACGGCGTGCACAGACCAAAGCCTCGCTGAACCGGCGCTCGCCTTCACGTTGCTCTGCCAACGATCGCGCCGCGTGCGACGCGGCGGCCCGGAACGCCGCGCGCTCCAGCTCGAGCCATTTCTCGAAGCCGTCGGCGTCATCCAGAAAAAACCCGTCGAGCAGGTCGCCGCGATACAGGTTCAGCGCATCAGCCCATCGCCCGGCGGCAACGTGATCGCGGAACGCCGAGGCGTCGCACCACAACTGTGTGGCGTCGACGCCAACCTCCTCGGCCCCGCGGCTGACGATGATCGACTGCGAGTCGTCGCCGAGCGATTTACGGAGAAAGCGCACGGCCTGGTTGAGCGCCGCGCGGGCGTGTGATTCGTCGAGCTCCGGCCAAAAGAGGCCGAGCAGCGTATCGCGGCGATAGAAGCCTCTCGCCGTGGCGGCGGCGAGGTACGTGAGCAGGCCGAGTCGCCGTGGCTGGGCCACGACGGCGCGTAGCTCACGTCCACTTGCATCGTCCAGCTCGACTGCGCCGAGGACACGAAGGCGAATCACGGCCTTCCTCGACCGTGGGGGTGGGTGACCAAGTATGGGTCGACGAATTCAGGCGCGCTAGGAGTGGGCTGAGCATCGGCGGCTCGGCGGCTCGGCGGCTCGGCGGCTCGGCGCCGCGGCCGCCAGCGCATTCACCACAATCTGTCCCGTCGTTGCCCGACTGACAGCATCGCACCATGGCCCACTCTCAATGAGGTGGAACTCTTGTCGTTCCAGGTGACAGATGCCGCGCGCTCCCTTCGCAAGATGCACAGTCCATCGGGGTACAGCCGCGCGCCTTTTTCGGCTCACGCGTCCGCGCAGGTCCGGCGATCACTCTTCAAGGAACTGAGAATATGCGACCCGCATCCCTGTTCATTTCAACGCTACCGCTGGCGTTCGCCGCCTGTATGGACGTTCAGAGTCCAACGACGCCGAGGAGCGCGGCGCCGAACCAGCCGGTCATTTCAGCAGCCGCCGTTGCGCTCGGCGACCAGTCGAAGAGCATCTATAGTAACTTCGGCCCGCGCCTGACGTTCGACGCGATGCCCACGCACACATGGATCACGGAATTTCCCGCTCCTGGTGGGCGCGTGGTCTCGCAGCAGTTTACACCGACCCGCGACGATGTCTTCAGCGCCGCGCGCGTTGCGCTCACCAATGTTAGCGGTCCGGGGCTGATCACGGTCCTTCTCCACGTCGATGATCAGGGGCTACCAGGCGCCATAATCGACCAGATGTGGATCGAGGCGCTGAATCCCGATCCCGCGGTTTACGTCGCGCCATCGACCCGCTTCCCGGCGCTCGAGGCTGGTGCGCACTACTGGCTCACGGTCCTTCCGGCAGACGTCGGCGCACAGGCAGGATGGAACTGGAACGTCATCGGTGATCTGTCGTCGACGAATTTCGCGCTGTTCCAAGGCCAAGGGTGGAGCATTGTTCCGGATCAAACACGAGGCGCGTTTCAGATCGACGGCCAGCAGGCGCGGGCGCAGGGTCCGGTTGTCCACGACGTCTCCGGCGGCGGTACGATGCCGTTCGAGTGGGAAGAGGGCGTGGAGAAGATCACGTACACGGTGACCGCCCAGCAGATGGCCGACGGCTCGGCCAAGGGCGAGATGCTGTTTCGTGCACATGACCTGCGAATTCAGTTGAAGGGGACCGTGACGTGCCTCGCCGTGGTCAACAACCGTGCGTACCTGTCCGGCGTCCTCACGCAAATCAACCTGCCGTACGAGGCTTCGCACTTTGCGCTGGCGCTCGAGGACAACGGCGAAGGAAGCGGTGCCACGGCGCCGGATCGCGTTACGATACCATTGCTATACGACTATTACGAGCGGTCGATCGGTGCTGGCAACGATGTTCTTGCGGCCCGGCGGCCGTGCATGGGGTCGTCGGCGCCGCTCCTTGAGTGGACCAACGGCAACGTGCAAGTGCGGTGATCCAACCAACTCGCCGCCGCAGCTGTCCAAGGAGGCATGCGCAATCTCCGCCTCGCCTTCCGGACGCTGTTCAAGACGCCGTTCGTCACGGTCGTCGCCATCCTCTCCCTCGCCCTCGGCATCGGCGCGAACGCCGCCATCTATTCGCTCTTCAACGAGCTGCTCCGCGCACCGCTTCCGGTGTCGCACCCCGAGCGGCTCGTCAACCTCGGCGGCAACAACCCGAGCCCCGGATCACACCAGTGCGGCATCGCCGGCAACTGCCAGTGGGTGTTCAGCTACCGGATGTTCCGCGACCTCGAGGCGCAGCCAGGGCCGTTCAGCGGTGTCGCCGGCCACGTAGCGTTCTCTCCCAACGTCGCGTTCCGCGGCAACACGGTGAATACGACCGCCGAGCTGGTGTCCGGGTCGTACTTCCCGGTGCTTGGCGTCAAACCAGCGGTGGGCCGGGTCTTCGGCGTCGAAGACGACAAGACGATCGGCGCGCACCCGATCGTCGTCCTCAGCCACGAGTACTGGAAGGGCCAGCTCGGCGGTGATCCGTCGGTGGTTGGACAGATCATCACGGTCAACGGCCGGCAACTCACCATTGTCGGCGTGTCCGCGCCCGGTTTCGAGGGAACGACGCTCGGCTCGAAGCCGGATCTGTTCGTGCCGCTCACCATGCGCGGCGCGATGAGTCCCGGGTTCGACGGATTCGACGACCGCCGTCGATACTGGATCTATCTGTTCGCGCGCCTCAAACCCGGTGTCTCGATCGACCGGGCAGCCACGCAGGAGAACGTCCTGTATCACAGAATCATCAACGACGTCGAGCTGCCCCTGCAGAAAGGCGTGAGCCAGAATGTCCTCGCGCGCTTCAAGGCCAAGAAGCTCGATCTCACCGACGGCCGGCGCGGGCTGAGCAGCCTGCACCAGCAGACGCACATGCCGCTCGTGCTGCTGTTCGCGATCACTCTGTTCGTGCTGACGATCGCCTGCGCCAACATCGCCAACCTGCTCCTGGCGCGCGCGGCGAATCGGTCGCTCGAGATGGCGGTTCGACTTTCGCTGGGGGCAACTCGCAGGCAGCTGCTCGCGCAACTCCTCACCGAGTCGGTGCTGTTGGCCGTGCTTGGTGGATTGGCGGGGCTCGCGGTGGCGTGGGCCACGCTCCGCGGGATCGTCGTCTTGCTGCCGGCCAACGTGTCCTCGACGCTGTCATTTTCACTGAGCGGCGCCGCGCTCGGCTTCGCGGGGCTGCTGTCGATGATCACGGGCCTGCTGTTCGGTCTCTTTCCGGCACTCCACAGCACTCGCCCCGATCTCGTCTCGGCGTTGCGCGATGGTTCCGGCAAGACGTCGGCAACCCGCGGTGCGGCACGCTTCCGCGCGTCGCTCGTGACGGCGCAGATCGCCCTCTCCATGGCCCTGCTCGTGTCGGCCGGCCTTTTCATCAAGAGCCTGGACAACGTGAGCCGTGTGAAGCTGGGGTTGGACGTCGATTCGCTCGTCACGTTCCGTCTCCCGCCGGCGCTCAACGGCTACTCGGGCCCACGGTCACAGCAGATCTATGCCCAGATCGAGCGCGAGGTCGGCGCGATTCCCGGCGTGCGCGGCGTGGTCGCGGCGCAGGTCCAGGTGCTGGCCGGCAACAACTGGGACAACGACGTGAACGTGCAAGGCTTCCCGGCCACGCTCGATACGGACGTGGACGCGTACTACAACGCGGTGAGCCCGGATTTCTTCCGCACCATGGGCATTCCGCTGGTGGCGGGCCGAGAGTTC
>DATJHY010000134.1:0-3897 GCA_035493635.1 Gemmatimonadaceae bacterium
TTACAGACTCGCAGGCCACGGCGGCGAGGCGCGCGCCGTGATCATCAGTCATCCGACTCCATGCCGCACGACATCCGAGACATCACGATCATCGGCGGAGGGCCGACCGGGCTCTTCGCGTCCTTCTATTCGGGCATGCGCGGGGTCACGGCGCGCATTGTCGACGCACTGCCGGAGTTGGGCGGTCAGCTGCTCGCGCTGTATCCGGAGAAGTACATCTTCGACGTCGCGGGGATTCCGCAGATCCTGGCCAAGGACCTGGTCCGCGACCTCGTGCAGCAAGCCAGCCGGTTTTCGCCGTCGATCCACCTGAATCAGCGGGTGGTCACACTGGAAGAGGACGGTGGGTGCTTCACGCTGGTCACCGAAACGGACCGGTTTCCGTCGCGGGCGATCGTGGTGGCAGCTGGGATCGGCGCGTTCTCGCCGCGGCGGTTGCCGCAGCCGTCGGCGGAGCAGTGGTACGGGCGGGGGATTTTCGACCGGGTTTCGGACCCTGAGGCGTTTCGCGGTCAGCGGGTCCTGATCGTAGGCGGCGGGGACTCGGCGTTCGACTGGGCGCAGCAGCTGTTGGATCGCGCGGCGGCGCTGACGTTAGTCCATCGCAGCGACCGATTCCGCGCGCACGGAGCGACGGTGCAGGCCGTCACCACGGCGGCAGCCGAGGGTCGCGCCAAGGTGCTCACGTTCCATGAGCTGGCCGAGATTCATGGGAACGGCGAAGGCGTGCGCGCGGTGACGCTCAAGGATGTGAAAGCGAAAACGCATTTCGATCTCGACGTCGACGTGATCCTGCCGATGCTCGGTTTCGTGAGCGACATTGGTCCGCTCGCGCAGTGGGGATTGCAGGTCGAGAAGGATGAGATCGTGGTGGACAGCACGATGGAGACGGGGCGTACGGGGATCTGGGCAGCGGGTGACATCACGATCTATCCCGGCAAACTCAAGCTCATCGCGACGGGGTTCAGCGAGGCGGCGATCGCGGTGAATCAGGCGGTGCACTGGATCTATCCCGACAAGAAGGTGGCGCCCGGACATTCGTCGAACATGGGGATATTCGGCCAGAAGGACGATTGAAAATGGGGAAGCGTGCGCTGGCGCGCGCTTCCCAAAGCGAGCGTCAGCGAGCGCTTCCCTGACTCTTATGAGTATTCCACCCTCGGGTCCGTGGCCGCGTAGGTCAGGTCGGCTACGATGTTTACCACCACGAACACAACGCTCAGGAACAAGATACTTCCCTGAATCGCGGGGAGGTCGCGTTTGCTGATCGCGTTCACGACGTAGCGGCCGAGTCCGGGCCAGCTGAAGACGGTTTCCGTTAGGATGCTGCCGGTGAGGTAGGAGCCGAAGTCGAGGCCGATCACCGTGACGACCGGGATCAGCGCGTTGCGCAGCGCGTGGCGTGCGAGGACGGCGATGCGCGGGAGCCCTTTCGCGCGCGCGGTGCGGATATAGTCGCTGCCCAGGACTTCCAACATGGCGGAGCGCGTCATGCGCGCGAGGAAAGCGATGGAACGCGTGCCTAACGCAAACGCCGGCAGAATGAGGAACGCGATGCCGCCGGTGCCGGAGGGCGGCAGCCAGCGGAGGATCATCGCGAACACCAGAATCAGGATGAGGCCCACCCAGTAGACCGGGAACGAGATCCCAAGGTACGTGAAGGCGAGGGTGAGGCGATCGAGCCAGCCGCCCGGGTGCGCGGCGGTGACGACGCCGACCGAGATGCCGAACACAACGGCGAGCAGCATTGCCGCGCACGCGAGCTCGAGCGTTTTGGGGAAGCGCTCGGCGATGTCGCGGGCGATCGGACGTCCCGTGATGAACGACGTGCCCAGGTCACCGCGGACGACGCCTAACGCATAGGCGGCGAATTGTTTGGGGCGCGGCTGGTCGAGGTGGAGCTGCCGGCGCAGTTGGGCGATGGTGGCGGAGTCGGCGCGCTCGCCGACCATTTCCATTACCGGATCACCGGGCGCGATGTAGAGCAGCGCGAATACGACGACGAGCACACCGAGCAGCGTCGGGATCGCGAGCAGCAGGCGTCGCAGGAGGAACGTGCCCATTGGTCGGTGCGGCGCGTTCCCGTGGAACGGTCAGGGATGCCGCGCGGCGCTGTCGCGTGCGGCGCTGTCGCGTGCAGCGGCGTCGGCCGACGCGGGTCCGCCGATCGAGACATCGAGGAAGCGCTGGCCGTTGAAAATCGCGGGCGCTTTGAACCCTCTGATCCACGGCTGCACCGCGTACAGCTCGTTGTAGAAGAAGAGGTAGATCATGGGCGCGTCGCCAAACGCGATCGAGTCCGCGCGCTGGTAGAGCGCAGCGCGGTTGGTGCTGTCGGCCGTGGTGCGCGCGCGCGCCACGAGATCGTCCACGGTGCGATTTTCGTAGAACGAGACGTTCCCGCCGACGCCGCGATTGGCGCCGACGAGCAGGGGGTTCAAGAAGTCTTCGGCGTCGGGATAGTCGGCGTACCAATCCTTGATGAAAAGATCTGCGTCGCCGTGGCGCGACGCTTCTCGCGCGGCGGAGTTGTCGCGTTGGACGAGGCTCACGCGAATGCCGACGGCGGCGAGGTACGCCTGGATGGATTGCGCGACGCGTTGGAAGGTTTCGTCCTGCCCAACCCAGAGTTGGACGGCGAATCCTTTCGTGTAACCGGCGGCGGCGAGGAGCGCGCGAGCTTTCGCCGGGTCGTAGCCGTATGGGCGGCGCGTCGTGTCGGCGCCGTCGAGCGAGGGCGGGATGACGCCGGCGGCGAGTGTCCCGCGTCCGCCAATCAAGCGTTGGAGCATCGTGCGCACGTCGACGGCGTAGTTGAGCGCCTGCCTAACGCGCGGATCCTTGAGCGGACCGCGGGTACAGTTGATGGCGACGTACCACAGCCGGAGCGCTGGCGCCGAGACGAGGAACGCACTTTTTTCGTCGGTGTGCTCCCAGCGCTCGGTCTCGGCCTCCGGTACGTAGAGCAGGTCGACATTCCCGGCCTGGAACTCGGCGACCGATGTGCTAGGCTCGGGGACGATGCGGATCTCGAGCGAGTCGACGTGCGGCGCGCCGCCCCAGTACGACGGATTGCGCGCCAGGAGCACGTAGTCGTCGTGCTTCCACTGGACGAAGCGCCATGGTCCCGTCCCAATGGGATGCTGGGCGAAATTCGCCGTGTCGCTGTCCGGCACGATGGACGCGACGGGCATCGCGAGTAGTTTTGGGAAGATGGCGAGCGCTGTGTCGAGCGTGATGCGCACCGTGCTGTCGTCGGGCGTGTCGAGACCGCTGATCGTCGACGAGCTCCCCGCGGCGAACGCACGTGCACCGGTGATCGGGTAGAGCGGCCAGCCGCGGCCGCCTTTCGTGCGCGGATCGAGCACGCGCTCGAAGCTATGGACGACGTCTCGCGAGCGGAGGGCGCGTCCGTTGTGGAAGGTGACGTGTGGCCGCAGGTGGAAGGTGTAGGTGCGGCCGTCGGCGGCGACGTCCCAGCGTTCGGCGAGAGCGGGTGCGAGGTGTGCGTCGACGGTGAACTGGGTGAGGCCGTCAAAGAGATACGAGACGGCGCGCCCGGTGGGCACGTCGGTAGAGAGAGCGGGATCGAGCGAGCGCGGATCGTAGCGGTCGCGCGAATCGATGAAGGTTTTGCGCTGCGGGATGGAGTCGGCGCCGCGGCAGGCGCTCACGAACGACAGCGAAACGACGGCGAGAAGAACCGCGAAGGAGAAGCGAATCGTGCGCAGACGGCGCCTCGTTGACTTCGAGTGTGAAACGAGTGAACTTACCGGGCCTCAAGTAAAGCGTCAATCGTGAGTTACGTCCTGTGCGTCGACGATCACGAGGACATGCGCCTCATGGTGCGCGAGATCCTCGCTTCGGCGGGGCACGAAGTGCATCTCGCGCCCGATG
>DATJHY010000135.1:0-13711 GCA_035493635.1 Gemmatimonadaceae bacterium
CAATTAAAGAATCCCGGCTCGTGGCGATTCGAACTTCCCGGCCGGAGCAGTTCTCTGCGCCTCCGCGCCTCCGCGCCTCTGCGTTGAGTAGTTCGATTCCGGCTCGTTGCGGAACGAGCCGGCCCAGTGTGCCGTCCTCAGCGTCCTCAGCGCCTCTGCGTTGGGCTGTTGCCGTCGGTCCGGGCTCGTCGCGCCACGAGCTCTCACTTCCCCGCCCCAAAGAACTGAATCTGCAGCACCGTCGAGAACACCGTCTGCGCGAAGCGGCGATTGAGGTTGTTGTCGAACGTCACGATGTGCGACCCCTGGAACGTGAACACCAGGCTCTCGCTGAGGTTCGTATCGGCCGTGAGGTTGAACGACTGCCGGCCGTTGTCCTGGAGCCGGCTCCGTGCGCCGCTCGTCGCGTCGAACACAAAGGTCGTGAGATGCGACTGCTGCATGCCGAACCGCGTGCGGACGTCGCTGCGCAAGCCGAGCCCCCAGCTCTCCGGAATTCGGAACGCCCGGCCCGCATCCACGCCAAGCTCGTTACCCCGCGAGCGAGCGATGCTTCCCGGCAGGCTGTCGACACGCCGCGTGTAGCTGTAGCGCGCGCCGGTGCTCAAGCCCCCGCGCACCGCCCACGCGACCGATGCGCTGATCGGAAACGTCTCGGCGTGCGTGCGGCGAACGTCGGGCGGCGCATCGTCGAACAGGCTCGGCAGCGACACCGTCGCCGAGGTCTTCACGAAGCCGGCGCCTGCATCGAGATTCGTCACCGGGCCTGTGGCGTTCGTCGGCCGGTACGCCCAGCGCAGGTTCACGTCCGGAAACTGCAGCTGCGATCCATTCACCTCGGCTTGCGACGAGTCGGGCCGCGCGATCCAGTTGAGCGTCGTGGTGCGCCGAAGGCGATTCTCGAGCGCCAATCCGAGCGGGAAGCGCAAGGCTCCGCTCGCGCTCAGCGTCCCGGTCTGGCCCGCCGTGGTCGCCGGAAGACCACCGACGGTCCGAAACGAGCCCGGGCCGGCGAGGCCCAACTGCAGAGCGAGTGGCGCTCTCGTGGGAGATGCGTCGAGCGCCGACAGCAGGCTGCGCGTGTACGACACATCGATTGGAGTGAACAGCGCGCCGATCCTCCGCGCCAACGTCGAATCGTGCAGGTACGCGCCGGTCGCGGCGGCAACGTCGATCGTCGAGCCGATGCTCGCCGTCTGCGCGGCGGTCATCCGCCGCGGGAGATTCCGCTGCAGCAACGCGAGCGAATCGCGGGTCGCCAACACGCTGTCGACCCCGATTACGCCTGGCAGCGGCGTAAAGCCTCGTATGTTCGGATCGCGCAGCATGTCGTACTGGGTCCCGGCGTCGGCCCGCGGTCGGAACCACGAGGAAAATCCAGGCGCGAAGCTCACGCTCGCCAACATCGTGCGCTCGCGCTCGAACCCCGGTCCGACAGCCACGGGATTGCGCGTGACGCCAGACGCCGCGCTCGTATCGCGATAGTCCCGGAAATCGCGCACCGACTGGATCTCCCACCGCACGTCCGTCCCGTCCGTCGGCCGGAACGCGAGTACTCCTCCGTTCCGCCAGAGTCGGTTCGACGCGGTGCTCACCGCCGGATCATCGTTTACCGCGCCGGATGGTCGGAGGAACGAGACGCGGCGGTCGCTCCCGCGTACGATGCCGGTCGTGAACCGGAGTTGCGTCGGATTCCAGCGGAAGCTCGTCGACCGCAGGGCACCGATCGGGCCGGCTTGAAGAATGGCTGGCAGCAGGCCGAGCGAGCCGTCGATCCAGCCGGGCAGTCGCACCGTGCGCGCCGTGTCGTCGGAAACGAGATAGTCGATCGCGAACGTGAAATTGTGGGCGTTGCCATCCTGGAATTCGGTGCGATCCACGCCCGTCACGTACGTCGACGTCGCCGACAGGTTGTTGATCAACGGCCCCACGATGCTCGTGGAAATCGGCGAGGTGTGACGCACGGTCAGGCTGTACGTCGTCAGGTCGTTCTTCGGTTTGCGGAGCCCGGGGATTCCCGCTCCGGGAATGTCCGTTTGCGATAGATAGAATGGATCGTTGGCCGATGAGAGTTTCGTGATCGTAAGCGGCAGCGCGAGTCCGAAACTCTTTGGCAAGAGCTTGTCGAGGCGCACCGTGGCCCCGACGTCGATCGTGCGCTGCCCCAGAAACGACGGCTCTTCACCCAGCTGCCGGAAGTTCGGGTCGCGGTTGCTGACGTTGACGCGCAGGTCGGCGAAGTCGCCGGCGTTCATGGCGAATCCAAGCTGCGCCGCGTACCCCGTGGTATTGGTCGGATGCTGCAGGCGGATGTCGTCCACCCAGAGCTCGAGCGTGTCGGCGGCCGTGATGATCGATCCACCGGCGCCATTTGCGCCAACGCGCACGATGCCGACCGCCACCTCCTGCACCGCGGCAAGGTTGGGCGCGGTGACCGCGGGGTCGATGGTGTACACCATGTAGCCGTCCGCGCACGCGGCGAACCTGTGGGTCACGATCCCCACCGGCAACGGCGACGCGGCGATGATCGCCGAGTCGAGGCCCGTGCAGGCGATGGATTCGGTCTTTCCCGCCAGATACGCCGTCTGGATCCTGCGGCGCAGATCGATGAAGCGCGCGAAATCGACGTCGAGATCGGTCCACGCGGCCTGCGTCTGGCCCGCGTTCGCCGGCGCGCGATACATGTAGAAGTTGTTCTCGTCGCGCCCGACCTTGATGTACATCTGCAGCTCGCCGCTCAGGCCCCAGCCGACGCCGCGTCCGCGACCCCACACCCGCAGCCGTTCGAATCCCCGGAAGTGTTGCGGTCCGGTGGGAAAGCGAAGGTAGGCTTCGGCGCGATGATATAGTGCCATGTTGCCCGACTGAATCCGCATCGAGCTCTCGTTGATCGCCGTCAAGCCACCCTGGAGCTGGGCGCCCTTGACTTCTGGTTGATCGGCGATGCCCGGTGGCGGCTGATAGACCAGCGCGCCACTCGAGTCGGTCGTACCGATCGTCGACGTGATCACGAAGCCGCCGTCGGGCCGTATGCCGGCGATGCCGGCGAGCGTCTGGTTCGCGCGATCGAGCCACGGCGCGCCGGTGAGGCGAAGCTCGGCGATCGGGAGTTGTGTGGGCTCTTCGAGATCCTGCGCCGCGCCCGACACGACGGTCAGCCGCAGCGCGCGAATCTTTCGACGGTTGACGTCGTTCAGCGAGTCGGTCGGCGCCTTGAACGGGACGCTCACCAGCACCCAGCGCCTCGCGCGCGGCTGCGGGACGCCTCGGACGTACAGCGTATCGGTGAACGTCCCGCCAACGCGCTTGTAACTCGCCGTGCTGCCAAGATCGACCACGTAGCGCAATACGCGTTCGTTCTCACGCTCGGCGTCGGTGAAGTTGAGCGCGTTGTCGAGGTCGATGTCCTCTTCGTCGAGCTTGGCGTTGGCGATCGTGCAGTTGGTGCGCGGGTCGCCGATGACGTCGAGCGCGCCGATTGCGCCGCGACACACGCGAACGGCGTACTCTCGCCGCACCGTGCTCCCGTCGATCACGACGAGCGTATCGACGACGTCGCCCGGCAATCCGGTATCGTTCACGTCGGCGTTGAACGCGCGCGAGAACCGATCGCGCTCGCTGTCGAGCCGGTTGAACCCCTGGACCTTGCGGCCGCTGTACACGCTGTCGACGGTGCCGTTCGCGTTGTGAGTGATCGTCAGCGTGTCCGGGCCGAAGCTCAGCGAATTCTCCGACACGTCGCCAAAGTCGAAGATCAGCGTTGGGTTTTTCGCGCGCGCCACGGCGCTGGTGTCGAGCAGCGTCCAGAACTCGAAGAACTCGTTGCGCGTGAGATCGAGTCCGGTGGGACTCATTACCGTGCGAATGCTGCGAAAGCGTCGGCCCGGCACGAGCGAGCCGCTCGTCCAGTCGTACTGCCTGGTAGCGCGGTTGTACTTGCCGGTCTGATCGAGCGGCAGGAGCGTGAGCCAGAGCGCGGGCTCGTTGAACTCGATGCCCGTGCCCACGAGGTTGAGCAGCGGGTCGATGTCGCTGCGCCGGACCGTGATCCGCCGGCCGGTGGGCGTCTGGACGTTGGTCTGCCACACGAGGGTCGACGCATTCGCCGGCTCGAGAGGCCCAAAGCGCGACCGAAGCGAGCTGCCGTACGCGGGCAAGCTGCTGTAGTACCAGGCCTGGTCCGACAGCGCGATCGACACGCCGCCGCCACCCTCGAACGTCTCGACGAACGCGTCGCCCTGGTTCCGCGCCGCGAATTGCGGGTGGCTGCTCGCGATCTCGCCGATCAGCGAGATGTGCGACGCCGCGTTGCTCTCGCCGAACGGCAGCCGGCTGACCAGTCGCGTCAGCGCCGGCGCGTCCCAGTTGAACTGACCCGTCGCGCCGGTCGTCAGCGTGGAGTTGCTCTGGAGCCCGAGCTGCGGCCGGGTGAACGACGTCCGCTGCGATTGATTGATCGCGAGGAAGTTGAGCGTACCGTGCGGCACCGGCACTTCACTCACCAACCCGGCGAGCGTGATTGGTGACGCGCCAAAGCTCAGATTCTCCTCGAACCGTACGTCGACGTGGCGCTCGGTCCGGAACAGCGTATCCGGACGCATGAACTCGAGCCGGCCAAGGTCGTAGTCGATGCGATAGTCGAGGTCGCGCACGAGCGGTCGGCCGTCGAGCAGCACGCGCTCCGAGCCGGGACGCATTTGAGCCGCGTTGATCGTGAGCGCACCCTGATCGTCGGTGCCGCCGATGTCGTACTGTAGGTGGAACCGATACAGCCCCGCGGGATGCTGCTGCGAGTAGAGGTACTCGCCGGGTATCGTGTATATCGCGTCGTTAGTCGGGTTGCCGGGCACGACGAGCCCGGAATCTCGCGCACTGAACGGATGCAGTGACGGCAGCACCAGGAAGTAGTCCCGGATGACCTTCGCGACGTCGAGCGACTGGCCGTTGCGCACGTCCGCCGCGCCCGCGCCCAGGTTGAACACTCCGTCGCTCTGCCGCGGCCACAATCGATTCTCGTAGTCGAATTGCGCGGGATTGGCCGGCTGAGACAGCCCGAACATCTGCAGGAAGGTCGCGTCGGGCCCGGCGAGGGGATGCTCGAGCAGTCCGCTTCCGGTCACGACGCGAACGCGCGTGGTCTGCCGAATGAGATTGTCGCCCGCCAGCCGGTAGACCGATCGGACCTCGTTGCGGAATGCGGGCGAAGCCGGACCGACGTTGGGGTCCATCACGAGGTTTGCGACCTGTTCGCGCGTCTGCACGTACTGCAGATCGGGCGTTCCGCCCGTGCTCGTCCAGATGGTATCGCGCCCGTTGATGCGGACGTTGTACGCCACGACGAGCCGCTCGTTCGTCTCGTTCAACGGACGGACGAGCGCGAACCAGAGCAGCGACTTGTCGATGTAGTAGTCCACCCCTTCGCGCAGCAGATCGTAGATCTGCGTGCCGCTGGTCGGCGCGCCGCGCACTCTGAACCGGGGGCCGTTGGGATTCTGCGGCTGCGTGCCGAACTGCAGCCGGTACAACAGCACGCGCGTTGGCCTTAGCGTGTCGGGGAGCGACGCCCGCAGCCGCGCGAGCTGCGCCTGGTTCAGGATGTCGATGTTGGGATAGACACCGCGGAAGAGCGCCGGATCGACGGTGAAGAAGAACCGGAGCCGCTCGATCTGGTAGTCGTCGATGTCGCGCTCGTTGGTCTGCCGCGTCCGGGCGCCGATGGTGTATTGCCGGCTTTGCACGACATTGCCGGTCTGGGTCGCGAATATCGACTTGAGCCGCACCGACCCGAACTGGTTCGTGACCTGAAATCCGTAATTGCCACTTGGCAACGAGGATGTCATGAACCGCGACGACGGCGGCGCGAAGCTGATGTTCCCGACGTCGACGCGGCGCCACCGCGACCCGGCGGGGCCTTCGTAATAGAGCGAGACCGTGTTCGACGCATCGAACTCGCGCTGCATGTCGTAATCGACGTTCACGTGCACGCGGTCGGCGATCACTCCGGCACTCTTGAGCGTGCCGCGGAAGCCGAGGTTGAGCGGGAGAAAGCCGGCGCGGCAGCCGGACACTTCGCTCACCTGGATGGCTTCGAGCGAATTACAGCGGAGGTTGCGGTCGCGCTCCTTCTTGCCTTCGATGCGAAGGTCGAACTGAACCGGCAGGTCGAGCCCGGGAATGATGGGCGAGCCGCTGCGCCGCGTCGTGTCGGTATCCGCCGCCGGACGCGGGACCTCAACCCGGCGTGCCGTGTCCGGCTTGGCTACCTTTCGTGCCGTGTCGCGCGGAGGCTCCTGCGCCCGCACATGCACCGCCGTCGCGAGCACGAGCAGCGCGCTGGAGAAAGTCCGCGAGGCGACAGTGAAGGGAGGGAAACGCACCAAACCCTTGCGGTGGGGTAGGAACCGCCGACGGCTCGTGCCGAAGGTCAGTCGTCTCCGCGCGCGTGAACGACGACGTTCACCTCGTGTGCGACCTTGAATTAGAGCAGGCGGCGGGTGGAATATACAGGCCAGGCACGGCCGTACAACCCTGTGGAGTGCTTGGAGTTCCGCAGCGTCAGGCCAGTCCGGTACCCTTCGTGAAGATAATCAGTCGCTACGTCCTCAAGGAGCACGTCGGGCCGTTCGTGTTCGCCATATCGGCCCTCACGTCGCTCATGCTGCTCCAGTACATCGCGCGCCGGTTCGGTGACCTCGTGGGTCGAGGGCTCTCGTGGCAGGTCATCACGGAGTTCTTCCTCCTCTCGATTCCATTCACCGTCGCGATGACGCTACCGATGGCCGTGCTCGTCTCGGTTCTGTACGCCTTCAGCCGTCTCGCGTCCGAAAACGAGATCACCGCCCTCAAGGCGGGCGGCGTGTCCACGCGCGCCCTCATGCGACCGGCCCTCTTGTCGTCCATCGTCCTCGCGTTCTTCATGCTCTGGTTCAACGACCAGGTGCTGTCGCGCGCCAACCACGAGCTCGCGACGTTGCAGGTGGCGATCTTCCGCACCAAGCCCACCTTCGCCCTCAAGGAGCAGGTGATCAACACGGTGAAGGAGGGCCAGCTCTACCTCCGCGCCGGCTACATCGATCGCGACCAGAACGGCCGGATGCGCGACGTCACGATCTACGACGTGAGTGACGCGAGGAAGCGCCGGACGATCTACGCCGACAGCGGAACCCTGCAGCTGGCGCCGAACAGGAAGGACCTCCTCATGCACCTGTACCACGGCATGATGATGTCGGTGCCGACGAATCAGTCCGAGCAGCTTGACCGCATCTACTACGCCGAGGATCAGCTCAAAGTCCGGGACGTCGCGAACTCGTTCCAGACCATCAGCTCCGACACCTCCGCCAAGGGTGAGCGCGAGATGTCGGTGTGCGAGATGCAGGCCGAGTTCGAGTCGCGACATCGGGCGCTCCAGCGCGCGTACGCGGATAGCGCTCGAGCCGTGTGGCGTGTGCTCAACTCGCGCGGCGACAAGCGCCCGGAGCCGCCCGCGACGAAGTTCACCAAGGCCGGCGGTATCGGCGCGATGTATTGCCGATTGATCAAGAAATACTTCCACGTGCAGACGGCCAGCGCCGCCGAACTACCTCGAGCGGGATCGCTTTTCAACACGCAGGATTCGGTCAAGCGCCAGGACACGACCAGCAAACGACAGGACACCACGAGCAAGCAGCGCGACACGACGGCCAAGGCGCAGGACTCGGCGAAAGCCGCCGCGGCCAAGCAGCAGGACTCGGCAAAAGCCGCGCTGGCGCGGCAACAGGATTCGTCATCGAAAGCCATAATGGCCACGCTCGGCGACTCCGTTTGGGTCATCGTCGATGGCATCATCAAACACGTGGCCCGCGCCAAGATTCCGCCCGGCGCGTTCATTCCCGAAACGACGGCAGCCTCGCGTGCCGCCAAGGCAGCCGGTGGCGCGGCGCCGGTGGCCGGCCAGCCTGGCGCGCCGGCCGGTGTGAATCCGGCGACCATCGCGCCCGCTACACCGGCGGCGCCCGCGCCGTCGACAGGCACCCCGGCGACGGATACGGCGGCCAAACAGGACATCCAGTCGGCGATCGCGATGGAAGTGAGCGACGCGAAGATCCGGATCGACGACGCTCGGCACTGGCGCAACCGCTACGGCGTGGAGATCCAGAAGAAGTTCTCGCTCGCCGCGGCCTGCATCGTCTTCGTGCTCGTCGGCGCGCCGATTGCGCTGCGCTTTCCGAGGGGCGGCGTGGGGCTCGTGATCGGCGTGAGCTTCGTGGTCTTCGCGGTCTATTACGTCGGGTTGATCGGCGGCGAATCGCTCGCCAACCACAGCATCATCTCGCCGTTCTGGGCGATGTGGGCTGACAACATTCTCTTTCTGATCGTCGGCCTCGTTCTCGTCGCGCGCATGGGACACGAAGGCGTGACGTCCCGTGGCGGCAATCTCCACGAGATGATCTACGCGACACGCGCCTGGCTCGCTCGTGTCGGGCGACGCCGCCGCCCGCAGCCCGAGGCGACGGTCTCATGAAGCACTTCCTTCGCCCGCTCGACCGCTACGTCTTCAGCGAGTTCTCGAAGATCTTCTTCGTCACGGCGCTCGGCTTTCCCATTTTGCTGATCGTGATCGACCTGACCGACCACGTGCAGGGATATCTCGACAAGCAGATTCCAACGCGCGACATCGCGCTGAGCTATCTCTACTGGATCCCGGACTCGATGTTCATGGTGCTGCCGGCGGCCGTGCTGTTCGCGACCGTGTTCTCGATCGGCGGCTTCACGCGACACTCCGAGGTGACCGCCGCCAAGGCGTCGGGAATCAGTTTCTATCGCCTCATTCTGCCGATTCTCCTCGGCTCGGTGCTGGCGTGCGGGCTCGATCTCGGTCTGGGCGAAGTCGTGCCGTTGTCCAACCGCCGGCGCAGCGAGCTGCTGCAGGAAGACAAGGCGCAAATCGGCACCTCGCGGTACAACTTCGCCTTTGCCGGCGAGTACGGCCGAGTGTACAAGGCCTCCGAGCTGCACACGGACTCGGGCCGCATCGCTGGACTGCAGATCGAGCGCAAGGGCGCCGGCGCCGCGTACCCAACGTACCTGCTGAGCGCCGACACCGCCGTCTACAACGCGCGCAATCAGCACTGGACGCTTCGCAAGGGTGAGCTGCATATCGTGAGCGACACCGGCGCCAACGTGACGATCTCGTTCGCCGCCGCGCGCGATCCCCATTTCACCGAGCGCCCCGCCGAGATGATGGCCAAGGCTCGCGATCCGCACGACATGCGGTACAAAGAGCTGACGCGATTCATCACCGCGCTCGAGCGATCGGGCGGCGACGCCAACGTGCTGCGGGTCGAGCGCGCGCTCAAGATCGCGATCCCCGTCACCTGCATCATCATCGCGCTGTTCGGCGCGCCGTTGGCCACCAGCACGCAGCGCGGCGGTTCGGCGTACGGCATCGCCGTGAGCCTTGCCACGACGATGATCTTTCTGCTGATGATTCAGCTCACGCGGGCGATCGGCGGCAAGGGCGTCATTCCGCCGGACCTGGCGGCCTGGATTCCGGGCGCGATCTTTGGGCTCATGGGACTCGTGCTCCTGGCCCGGGTGCGTACTTGAGCGCACCCCCCCCGCCGCCCCCGTTCGCGAAAGAAACCCAAGCCTTCCCCGTCGTCCAACGGACGTCGATCCGATTCTTCCGCCGCATGACGCGGACGTGGGTCGGCATCTTCCGTGACATCGGCCTCCGTACGTATTTCATACGCGACATCGTGCGCGGCTTCGGCGACCCGGCGACGTACGTGCCGGAGACGATTCGCCAGATGAAGAACATCGGCGTCGACTCGGTGCCGCTCACCATCATCGTCGCGGCGTTCATCGGCGGCGTCATTGCGCTGCAGACGCGGTATCAGCTCTTTCCCGGCGTCGAGCTCTCGATCATCGGCCTGGCGAGCCGGCTGATGATCGTCCTCGAGCTCGGGCCGTTGCTCACCGGGTTGGTGCTCACGGGTCGGGTTGGCGGGCGAATGACCGCGGAGCTGGGCACCATGCGCGTCACGGAGCAGATCGACGCCCTCGAGACGCTCGCCTACGATCCGGTGGCGTTTCTCGTGGTCCCGCGCCTCCTCGCCGCGACGTTCATGCTGCCCACGCTCGTCGTGCTGGCCGACGGCACGGGTCTGCTCAGCGCCTACTTCGTCTCCGTCCGCGTCACCGACGTCACGCCCGAGGATTTCATTACCGGGCTTCGGCTCGGCTTCGGCACGTTCCAGGTTGTGTACAGTCTCCTCAAGGCGATGATGTTCGGCCTTGCCATCGCGCTCGTTTGCTCCTATGAGGGTTACATTACCGAGGCCGGTGCGGAGGGCGTGGGTCGCTCGACCGCGCGCGCGGTCGTGATCACCTCGGTGACCATTCTCGTTCTCGACGCCCTGACGGCTGGCGTCCTGGCTCCCTTCCTTCAGACATGAAACGTCGCGACGAAGTCAGCGTCGGGATTCTCATCACTGTTGCCGTCATCGTCCTCATCCTGGGGACGCTCTGGCTCGCGCGTGGTGGTCTCAAGTCTGGCTATCCGCTCTACACGCGCTTCGCCTGGGGGCAAAACCTGAAGCAGGGCCAGCCCGTGCTGCTCGCTGGTGTGAGCGTGGGCTACGTCGGTGACGTCACGCTGCGTCGCGACGGCTATCTCGACGTGATGATCCGCATCGACAATCAGTACACGGTCCCCAAAGGCTCAACGGCCGTGGTCAAACCGGTCGGCATTTTCGGCGACGTGGCCGTGGCGCTCATGCCGCCGACTCCCGTTCCCGCCACGTCGTACGCCGCGGGCGACACCGTACCCCCCGGCCCCGTGTCCGCCGACATCGGCCAGATCATGAGCCGCGTCGACACGATCGGGCAGAGCATCTCGGTTCTCACGCACGCGCTGCAGCAGCAGGTCGTCGAAGCAGGCACGCTCAAGGAGATTCACCGCACGATGGCCGCCGCGGCGACGTTGTCGCTGCAGTTGCAGGGCGTCATCGCCCAGCAGAATCGCAATCTCACGCAGACGATGACCGCGTTCCGCGACGCGGCGACCCACATGAGCAGCGCGGTGGACTCGGCGCAGCTCGCGGCGTCGATGGCCAACTTGCGCACGGCGAGTGAGAACTCGGCGCGCCTCGTCGCGAACATCGATTCGACCAACTCGCAGATCCGCAGCCTGCTGGCCCAGGCGCAGAACGGCAACGGCACCGTGGGAAAGCTGCTGAGCGACTCGCTGCTCTACACGGACGTTCGCAAATCCGTGCAGCAGCTGGATTCGCTGATCGCGGACATCAAGAAGAATCCGAAGAAGTACATCAATCTCAGGATCTTCTAGGGAGCGGGTCCGGTCCGCTTGGCAGCGGCGTCAGTCTCCCTGCGCCGCAATTGGCTCCCGCACCGCCGGACGACGCCCGACCGTTGCGTAGTAGACGGGAATGCCAAGCAGAATGACGATGAAGATCGCCAGCGTCCCCCACCGGCTGCTCGGATCGATCAACGCGTTCACGAGCAGGTACAGCGTCGCGAGCACGAACACGATCGGCGCGATCGGATAGAGCGGCGCCCGGAACGGCGGCTTGTAGTCCTTCGCCGACCACCGGCGGAACACGAAGATCGACGCGACGCCGAGCGCGTAGAACGGGAGGATCGCCGTGACGAACGTGTCGGCGAGCTGCTCGAACGTTCGTAGCAACACAAAGACGATCCCGAGTACCGCCGTGAGCGCGATCGCCACGTACGGCGTCTCGAATTTGGGATGGACCGCCGCGATCTTGCGGAAGAGCAACCCGTCCGCCGCCATTGCGAAGAAGACGCGCGGATTCGTCAGAATCGACCCGTTCAGCGTCCCCAGCGTCGACAACATCACCGTGAGCGAGATGAACGTCACGCCGATCGGACCGATGAGCCGAAGCGCGACGTCCGCGGCGACGAGCTTCGAGTGCCGCACCTCCTCGACCGGCATGACGCCGAGGTACGCGATGTTCGCGAGGATGTAGATGCCGATCACCGCTAGCGTCCCCCAGATCAGCGCGCGCGGCAGGTTGCGCCCGGGGTCTTTCACTTCGCCCGAGATGAACGCGAGATCCGCCCAGCCATCGTACGCCCATAGCACCGACACCAGCGCGAGTCCGAACGGCGCGATCGAGAAGCTTCCCGCCGGCGCAACCGGTGTGAAGTGTCCGCCCGTCTTCGGTATGCCGAGCGCGATCGCGGCAACGACGATGAACAACAGGCCGAAGAACTTCGCGATCGCGGTTACGTTCTGCACGAAGGCGCCCCAGCGCACGCCGACGTAGTTGAGCCCAGCGATCACCGCGATCGCGACTGCTGCGACGTAGTGTACCCAGCCATCGTACGGCGCGATCGTAGGATCGAAGCCAAGCACGCGCAGCAGATACTAGGCGAAGGTCGTCGCGATCGCGCCGACGGCGGCGGCGCGGATGATCGCCAGTTCCGCCCACCCGAACAAGAATGCCGGGAGCCGGCCCCACGCCTTTTTGATGAAGACGAAGATGCCGCCCGTCTCGGGAAACGCTCCGGCCACCTCGGCCAGCGTGAGCGCGCCGAAGAGCGCGACGATTCCGCCCGCGATCCACACCGAAAACAACGGCAGCGGCCCCGGAAGCCGATTTGTCACACTCGCCGGCGTTCGGAAGATCCCGGAGCCGATCGTGATGCCGACGACGACGGCGATAGCGCTTCCGAGTCCCAAACGCCTCGGGAGCTCTCCCCGCGCTGCCGCCGAACCGGATGGTGCGTGCCGATTGGATTCGGTCATTCCATATGGTAGCGCCAACGTCGAGCAGGCGCATCAGGGGAGCGGCAGCCGGCGCGGCGGCTGCGTGGCCGGCTCGCACATCCCGGCCGCGCGACAGCCCGCGACATGATCGTTAGCTTACACGTCTGTGCGTGTGCGTGACCTGTCGTGCAGATGGCGCACACGATCGATTGTATCGTCTTCCCACTCGATGTCCCTTCGGTTGACTGACGTCATATTCTGGTTTTCCGCCGTCTCGTGCGCCCTGGCGCAGGCGGCGATTCTGCGTTCGGTCGTCATCGCTCCTGCTCGTGCCTCCGGCAGGCCGGCGGCCTCGCCGGTGCGACGTGCCCTCGAGATTGCCTGGGCCGTGCTCCCTGGCGTCGCGCTCGTCGTCGTATTCGTGCTCACCTGGCGCGTCATGCATGGTACGCACGTGTCCGCCGCATCGCCGAGCGTGATGCAATGAGAGCCGTGCGCCGATTGTCGATTGCCGCTCTCGTCGTCGCCTGTCTCCACCTCATCTTCGGCGCGATCGTCCGAATATCCGGATCGGGAATGGGCTGCGGCGACAATTGGCCCAAGTGCTACGGCTACTGGTTCCCGCCATTCAGCCGTATGGATCTCGTCGTCGAAGTAAGTCACCGCTATCTCGCGTCGATCCTCGTGATCGCCGTCGCGTCCATGGTGCTGGTCGCGTTCCGGCACCGGGCCGAACCGGGTGTCGGTGGCCTCGGTGGCGCGCTGCGGTCTTCGCTCGGCGCGCTCGGCGCGGTTCTGCTCGCCGCCGTGCTGGGCGGTGTGACCGTGAAGCTCGGGAACGCGCCGTGGGCGACGGTCGCGCATTGGCTCGTCGCAATGACGGTTCTGGCGATGATCGCCACGACTGCCATCCGGTCAGGGACGCTCGGCGGATCGGCGGCGCTGGTTCAGCGCGGTTCGACGCGCGCGGCCCGGGCG
>DATJHY010000136.1:0-8042 GCA_035493635.1 Gemmatimonadaceae bacterium
CGGACGGAAATCGTGGCCCCACTCGCTGATGCAGTGCGCTTCGTCCACGGCCAGGAGCGACACGCCCGCCTCGCGCAGGCGCTCGGCGGTGGTGCCGGCGTCGAAGCGCTCGGGCGCCACGTAGAGGAGCTTTACGTCGCCCCGAATCGCGCGCGCCAGACGGTCGGAGATCTGGGACGACGAGAGCGTGCTGTTCACGAATGTCGCCGGCAGGCCGCGGGCGGCGAGCGCATCGACCTGATCCTTCATCAGGGAAATGAGCGGTGAGATCACGACGGTGAGCTTGGGCAGCATCAGCGCCGGCACCTGATAACAGAGCGATTTCCCGCCACCCGTCGGCAGCACGACCATGGTGTCGCGGCCGGCGAGCACGGAATCGACCGCGGCCTCCTGCCCGGGGCGGAATGCCGGATAGCCGAAATGTTCGTGCAGCGCGGACCGCGCTTGTTCGAGAGTGTGTGGAGTCGTCATTCCACTACCGTGCAGCCGTCACCCGGCGGCGATGACATCTCCGCAGCGCGACCATCAGCATTCCGCCGCGCATCACACTGCCCGCGCGAAGTGTCCGCGAGTGAACTCCGATCCGAACGGTCGCCGCACACCGTCGAGATCCGGCGTCTCCCCTATCGCCAGCGCATCGAGCGCTCCGCGATAGCGCGAGACGATCACGGCGACGTCGTCGCCAGGCACATTGAACACGAGCTGGAATCCGCGAATCCCCGAGCGCCACAGTCGCGGCAGGAACTCGGAGCCGTCGACCGGTCGCGAATGCAGCAACCGGTTTCGGCACGCCGAGTCCGTGGCGACCGGGAACGTGTAGCCAGTCGGATCGGTGAGCTCCACGTTCGTGTGCTTCTGGACGCAGAGGTCGCGGCAGGTGGTGGGCTGGCGATCGAACGCGGCCGACAACACGCAGTGCTCGATCGTCATTCCTTCCGGGCGGCCGTACAGAAAGACGTCGAAGCCGCTGCCCTGCCACGGCGCCACAAGCTGCGCCAGCTCGTCAGCCGTCAGCTCGACCGATGCGACGACGCGGCTCGCTCCCAGCCTGAACAGCTCCGCAGCCGAATGCGCGTTGAACACGTTCGTCGCATAGTCCGCGACGACGTCGCGTCCCTCGCGCGCGAGCTCGGCGACGAGACCGAGGTGGCCGCTGATCATGGGCAGACCGAGGTCGAGCCATTTCTGTATCGAGCGTCGGTCCTCTGGTCTCACGATCGTCGGTGTGCGAAGCCGAAGCGTAATGCCCATAGCCGTGAGTCGCTCGTGCAGCGCACGCACTCGCGCCACCGGCGGTGCTGGATGCCGCAGGAACGGATCGAAGCAGATCTCGGTCGCGCCAGCCTTCGCGGCGGCGTCCGCATCCTCGAGCCGGTAGACCTGCGCCGACAGGTTGAATCCCGCTGCGGCGAGGTCGTCGCTTCGATGTGATTGGACGGCTACCTCAGCGACCGCGTGCTCGATCGTCGCCCGGCGTTCGGCGAGCGATGCTTCGCGCGCCCAATCGCGTCGCGCCATGAGCTGTTCCACGGCCTCCTGTCGCAGGTGATTCTGCTCGCTGACGGGAAGGAAGAGGCCCGACGACAAGCCTTGCACGTCGACGGTGCCGAGCACGAACGGTGTATCCCCAAGTCGGCCGAGTTGCTCGCGCACGGATGCCGCGTCGAGCGGACGCTTGGTTGCCGGCGACAGCGTCACCTCGGTACGCACGGTGACGGTTTCGCCATCGGCGACGAACACGGCTTTGAGCGGTGTCCCCGCCGCGCCGAACAACCGCACGTCGAGGCGCGCCTTGCGGGCGCCGAGCGAAGGCGAGAGCGCGGCGTAGCTGTCGCGCGCCTTCTCGAGCAACTGCGCGTCCGAGGTACGAATGACCCGCCAGCCACTCGGGACGTGCGCGCGCGATTCGATGGCCTGTCGGACGATGCCGCGCGACGCCAGCGTTCGCACCGATGTCACGGTGAAGCCGGTCGTGGGACCGCCGACATGCTCGGGAGGCTCGAAGCCGAGCCCATCGCCTTCGCGAATCGGCGTCGAGACCTCGACGATCAGCTCTCCCGCCGACCGGCCAACCACGGCGCCAATGGTGAGCCCGCGATTGTCGGGCTGCGTGCGCGTGACGTATTCGCGTCCCGCGCGGCCGCCGTACATGCCGCCTGTGAAGCCGCGGCTGTAGATCTGCACCAGAGGCTGAATCTCGTCGTCGCGCGGCGGCGCATCGTCGCCCGCCGCGACACGGTCGAGGAACTCCCGGTATGACCTGGTGACCGTCGCGACGTACTCGGGCCGCTTCTTTCTGCCCTCCACCTTGAGGCAGACGATGCCGGCATCGGCGATTTCGGCGAGGTGCTCGTACGCGCCCAGATCCTTGGCCGAAATGAGATAGCCGCGATCGAGCTCTTCGTCGTTCGCCGCGTCGCGCAGGACGTAATCCTTTCGGCACGACTGCGCGCACGACCCACGATTGGCGCTGCGCTCCGAGATCATGCCCGACATGAGGCACTGCCCCGAATATGAAATGCAGAGCGCTCCGTGCACGAACGATTCGAGACCGAGCTCTGGCACGGCGGCGCGAATCGCTCGGATGTCGTCGAGCGTATTCTCGCGCGCCAGCACCACGCGGTTCACCCCCAACTCGGCGACAACGGCGGCGCCCGAGCCGTCGTGGACCGTCATCTGCGTCGACCCGTGGATCTCGAGCTGAGGATAGATCCGCCGAATGAGGCGAATGAGCCCCATGTCCTGCACGATGACGGCGTCGATCCCGCGATCGACCGCATCTCCGAGCAGCATGAGCGCATCGGTGAGCTCGGCCGGTTTCGTGAGGATGTTGAGCGTGAGGTAAATGCGCCGCTGCCGCGCGTGAGCAATCCGGCACGCTTCCTCGAGCTCGTCCAGCGTGAGCTGCGCCCCTTCGTCGCGCGCGTTGAAGCGCGAGGTGCCCAGGTACACCGCGTCGGCTCCGTTGGCGACGGCGGCGCGAACGGCGTCGAGGGAGCCCGCCGGGGCCAGGAGTTCGGGGATGTGGTGGATGCGGCGGTCAGCCATAAGTGTTGAAATATAAGCGCTTACACGCTTCGATTGTAGCTCGGCATGATGGTGCCTATTGTTGGGGACACGCCATGACAAACACACCTTCGGTCGCGCTCGCTCGCGTCACCATCGTGGGGCCGGGTCGGGTCGGGCGGGCGCTCGCCGAGGCGCTCGGCAATCACGGCGTGGGAGTACGTGGCCCGCTCGGTCATGGCTTTCGGCTCAGCAACCTCACGAGCGACGACGTCGTGTTGCTCTGCGTGCCCGATGACGAAATCGCGCGTGTCGCAGCCGACATTTCGCACGGGCCACTCGTTGGGCATTGCGCCGGTGCGCTGACGCTGGACGTGCTCTCGCCGCACGAGGGTTTTTCCATGCACCCGCTCCTCGCGATCACCGGCGAGGGAACGCGCTTCGATGGCGCGGCCGCGGCGATCGCGGGAACATCGTCGCGCGCGCTCGGCGTGGCGCGAGAAATGGCGACCCGACTCGGCATGCTGCCGATCGAGATCGCCGACGCGGATCGCACACTCTACCACAGCGCGGCGGTGATTGCCTCGAATTATCTCGTCGTGCTCGAGGAGGCGGCCGCCTCCGTCGGCGCGCGTGTTGGACTCGAGCGCCGCCATCTCGCTCGCCTCGCCGAATCGGCGCTCGTGAATTGGACCCGCGACGGCGCTCGGTCCCTCACCGGACCGGTCGCACGCGGCGATGAAGCCGTGATCGCCCGACAACGCGCCGCCCTGGCCGCGAGCGAGGCTTCGCTGCTGCCGTTGTGGGATGCCCTCACCGAGAGAGCGCGCGCGGTCGCCGCCGAGGTGCGCGACTGATGCAGATCGTTCGCACGCCACGCGACATGCAGCGTCTCGTTCGCGACTGGCGGTCGGCGGGCAACACCGTTGGGTTCGTTCCCACGATGGGGGCCTTTCACGAAGGCCACCTGTCGCTGATGCGGCGCGCTCGCGCGGACAACGACGTGGTCGTGGTTTCACTGTTCGTGAACCCAACGCAGTTCAACGACGCTGCCGATCTCGCTGCGTATCCACGCACCGAGGCCGCCGATGCGCGACTTGCTGCGGACGCCGGGACGGATGTGATGTACGCGCCCGACGCGACCGTGATGTACCCGCCGGGATTCGCGACGACGATCACGGTCCGTGGTGTGAGCGAGGTCCTGGAGGGCGCGGCGCGCGGCGCGAGCCATTTTCAGGGGGTCGCAACCGTCGTCGCCAAGTTGCTCAACGCCGTGCCGTGCGATCGACTGTACCTCGGTCAGAAGGACGCTCAGCAAGTGGCCGTGCTGCGGCGCATGATTCGCGATCTCGATTTCGACGTCGAAGTGGTCGTGTGCCCCACCGTGCGTGAGCCCGACGGCCTCGCTATGTCGAGCAGGAACGTGCGGCTAAGGGGCGACGACCGACGGCGCGCGTTGGCGTTGCGCCACGGACTCGACGCCGCGCTCGACCTCGTTCGAGGCGGCGAACGCAATGCTTCGCACGTCATCGCGGCGGCGACGGCCGCGATGCGCGCTGACGGCATCGACCCCGAGTATTTCGCCGCCGTCGACGCGCTCTCGCTGCAACCCATGACGATGCTCGCCGGCAACGTGCTGCTCGCGGTCGCGGCTCGCGTGGGACCGGTGCGGCTCATCGACAACGAGCCGGTGCACATCGCGTGACGGGCTTCGAGCGGCTCGCCGAACTGAAGCGCCGCGGCGAGCGCATCGTGATGATCACCGCGTACGATTATCCCTCGGCACGCATCGTCGAGGCGGCGGGCGTCGACGTCGTGCTGGTCGGCGACTCGGCGGGGACCACGGTGTTCGGCTACGAGACGACGCGCTCCGTGTCGATCGACGAAATGCTCATGCTCACGCGTGCCGTGCGCCGTGGCCTCACGACGCCACTACTCGTCGCCGATCTCGCTTTCGGAACGTACGAGGACAGTGACGAGCACGCCGTGGCGTCGGCGACGCGGTTCATGGATATCGGCTGCGACGCCGTGAAACTCGAGGGCGCGGGCCCGATGCTCTCGCGCGTGCGCGCGCTCGTCTCCGCGGGCATCCCGGTGATGGGCCACGTGGGGCTTATGCCGCAGCAGGTGCGCACCGCGGACGGCTATCGCGCGCAAGGGCGCGACGCCGCCTCGGGCCGGGCCATCGTCGACGACGCGGTGTCCCTCGAGGACGCCGGCGCCACGTCACTCGTTGTCGAGGCGGTCCCGCCGAACGTGGCCGAGGCTCTCGTGCAACGCGTGTCGATTCCCGTCATCGGGATCGGCGCGGGATCGGCGACCGACGGCCAGGTGCTCGTCTATCACGACGTGCTCGGGTTGCTCGACCGACGCCCTGCCAAATTCGTGAAGCCTTACGGGGCATTCGCGTCCGCAATGATTTCGGCGGTGCGGGCGTATGCGGAGGACGTGCGCGCCGGCGAGTACCCCGGCCTCGAGCACACGTACAAGATGCCGCCGGATGAAGCCGAGCGGTTCGCTACGCTACTCGGCGTCGCTCGGCGGATGGTCGATCCGGGTACGAAGTAGCCGCAGCACGACTGCTGCCGCGAAGAACGCGATCCCGATCCACGTCAACACCGGCTGATCGGTCCGCGCGCCGTAGCCCCACACGACGAGGCCGATGACGAGCAGAGCCAGTTGGGCCAGCGTGCGCCGCGGCACGTCACTCCTTGGGCGACCGGCTGTACGTCCGCCACTGTGTCGAGCCAGGAATGCCCGCGGCCTTGGCTTCATCATCGGGGACGTCGAGCACCATGCGGAGCATCGCCGTGGAGAAGACCTTGCCCTGCGCGTCGGTCTTGAGCGACAATGTTCCGCCGCCGTCCAGCGCGCCGTGCAACAGGAAGTTGAGCGCCTTGAGATTGGGAAGCTCGTATCGCTCCACGGCGCCGTCGATGACGCCACGGAAATGCGCGGCGACGCGATCGCGGGTGAGATAACGCTCGAGCAGCGGATACCACTCGGGACGAAGCGCGATGACGCCGACGTTGGCCGTGTCGCCCTTGTCGCCCGATCGCGCGTGCGCGATGTCGAGCAGCCGTACGTTCATGCGAGCACCTCCACGCTTGTTCGCACGACAGTCTTGTCGATCAAGGCCGGCCAGTAGGCGACGATCTCCTCTACCTTCGGCCGGCCGCCGGCGAACCCCGTTACGCTCGGCGGGCCGTTGAGCACGAGCGGGGCGATCTCGCGCGTGAACCGCTCGACTGCCGCTCGATCGCTACCGCGTACGCCGAAGCGGAGCTGGATCTCCGGCGGATCGTGCGGCGGCCCCGCGAGCGGCCCGTGCGTCGCCGACGCGCCGAGGAATTCGGTGAGGATGTGATCGAACTCGAGGCCGAGTCGATCGAGACGTTGGCGCAGCACGCGATCCGCGAGCTCCGCCTTGGCGAGTGCGTCGGGCCACGCATAGACGAGGGTGCCGACGGCCTTGTAGCCCGCCTGGTAGGCGATCGAGACTTTGAGCTTGTCCGTGGGTGGACGTCCCTTGATGCCGAACACCCGCACACGGTCTTCGCCCGCTTGCTCGAGCTGGATGCTCGTGAAGTCGGCGATGACGTCCGGGGTGATGTACGAATGCGGATCGCCCATCTCGTAGACGAGCTGCTCGGTCACTGACGGCACGGTGATGCGTCCGCCGGTGTTCGGATGCTTGGCGATGACGAACGATCCGTCCGCCGTTCCCTCGACGATCGGATAGCCGACGTTCGCCAGATCCGGTATCTCCTGCCAGTCGATCAGGCAGTTACCGCCGGAGCACTGCGCGCCGCACTCGATGATGTGGCCAGCGACGATACCCGCGCCCAAGCGGTCCCAATCGTCTTCGCGCCAGCCAAACTCGTAGCGGAGCGGCGCCATGGTGAGCGCCGTGTCGGTCGAGCGGCCGGTGATGACGACGTTCGCGCCCTTGCCGAGTGCTTCGACGATCGGCACCGATCCGATGTACGCGTTCGCCGACAGCACCTTCTCGCGCACGGTCGACAACGGTTCGCCGGTCTCCATGTTGGCCAGCGTGTGGCCATGCGCGATCAACTCGTCGAGGCGCGGCAGCAGATCGTCGCCGGTGACCACACCGATGCGGACCTTCCCGGCGGCGCCGTGCCGTTCGGCAAGCTGGCGGATCGCCGCCGCGCAGGCGGGCGGATTCACGCCGCCCGCGTTGGCGATGACGCGTACGCCGCGCTCGACGATCGCCGGCAGCACGCTCTCGATCGCGCCGACGAAGTCTCGGGCGTAGCCCATCTGCGGATCACGGGCCTTCTGCTTTTGCAGAATGCTCATCGTGACTTCCGCCAGATAATCGAGCATCAGGTAGTCGACCGGCCCGCCTTCCACCTGGCGGCTGGGCGCCTCGAGCCAGTCGCCCCAGAAGCCCTGTCCCGAGGCGACCCGAACGATGCGATTGCTGTCGCGCGTGCTCATACGTCGTCGAAATGTGCGGGGAGTACGAAAGGCCCCAGGTGAGGGCCGGGATTCTGGAGCGCGGCGCGCAGGGCGAGGTGGAGCACGTCGCGCGTCTCTTCCGGGTATACGATCGCATCGACGTAGCCGCGCGCGCCCGCGAACCGCGCGTCGAGCTGGTGCTCGTAGTCGGCGCGCATCTCGGCCATCGATTCCGCGACCTCTCTCGAGACGTCGTGTCCTTTCACCTTGGCCTTTTCGATCGCGGCTCCGTGCACGGCCTGCACCGCGGCCTCGCCTTCCATCACCGCCATACGTCCCGTGGGCCAGCTGAAGATGAAGTCGGGGTCGAAACCTTGCCCGGCCATCGCGTAGTAGCCGGCGCCGGAGGCGTGATTCACCGTGAGCACGATCTTGGGCACGCGCGCGGTGGCCATTGCCTCGACGAATCGCGCGCCGGCGCGAATGATGCCTTCCTGCTCGGCTTCCGGTCCAACCATGAAACCGGAGACGTCCTGCACGAACAGCAGCGGAATCTTCTCCCGATCGCAGCGATCGATGAAGTACGCGACCTTCTCCGCGCTCTCAGTGTA
>DATJHY010000137.1:0-6288 GCA_035493635.1 Gemmatimonadaceae bacterium
CCGCCGCCTGGACACCGCACGTCCGGATTCATGTTCGCGAACAGTCCGTCTTTGTTGTCCGTCCATGCCCACACGTGGAGATACCAATAGTTGAAATTGTTCTCATGGTGCAGCTTCTGCCCCATGAGGACCGGAGGCGTCGAATCGCGCGACCAAAAGCGATACGGGACGATGAACTCCACGCCGTTCAACCGGTAGCTGCTGTCCGGCATCCGTTCGTAGAGCAGGAATTCGGGTTTCGTCGGATCCAGCGTCCCGTCGACGTACGCGCGATTGAGGTGATGGTATCCCATCGCCCCGTGGTGTTCATCGACGATGCAGTCGGCAACCGTGCGCGGGTAGCCGGCGGCGACCGCCGCGTCGAGGTTCTTGTACGGTGCGGTCGTCGCGCGCAGCGCGCGCAGCCCCTCAGCGACGGCCGGCGCGTCCGCGAGCGCGGACCCCATGGGCCGCACGGGCGGGGGGCCAGGCGCCTGGTGTGTGCACGCGGTCAGCAGCGCTGCCGCGCCAATCACTCGAGAGACATCGCGTAACATGGTTCGCAATCGATACCTCGGCGTGAGAGTGCCCATCTGTTCGGATCGGCAAAGGTCCCGATTGAAGGAACTTGAACTTCCGGCTCACGCCCACGGTAGGGGCACCAGGTTCGCGCAACACGGCTCATCCCCTGTTTCGTGCGCTTCGTCCCCGGGCATCTCGCCGCGACGTTCGGCGCTCTCGATCATGATCGTCGTACGAAACATTCCCATGTCGGTCATGATGGGCCGCCGCGCGTTGAGGTCTGTCATCCTAACCCGACTGACCGGTGCACCTTGGTGCAAGCGTCGTGGCGCTGGACGCCTTCCGCGCCGCGGCGTAGCTTCGAGCGCGGTCGAGCTCCCGCCCTTTCCGGTCTTTCCCCCGGCCCCCGTCCGACGAATGGACCTGCGCGCCCAACTGCAAGCCACGCTCGGCTCCGCCTACACCCTCGAGCAGGAGCTCGGCGGCGGCGGCATGTCCCGCGTCTTCGTCGCCGACGAGACCCGCCTCAGTCGCAAAGTCGTCGTCAAGCTCCTCTCCCCGGAGCTCGCCCAAGGCATCAGCGCCGAACGGTTCGAACGCGAGATCAAGCTCGCCGCGTCGCTCCAGCAGGCCAACATCGTCCCGGTCCTCAACGCCGGCGACAG
This sequence comes from Gemmatimonadaceae bacterium, assembly GCA_035493635.1. GTDB lineage: Bacteria > Gemmatimonadota > Gemmatimonadetes > Gemmatimonadales > Gemmatimonadaceae > JAQBQB01. The sequence goes on from DATJHY010000137.1 coordinate 1,167, forward strand.
CGGCGGGCTTCCTTTCTATACAATGCCGTTCGTCGAGGGCGAGAGCTTACGCGCTCGACTAAGAACCTCCGGCGCCCTCCCGATAGCACAATCAGTCAGCGTGCTCCGCGACGTCGCCCGCGCGCTGGCCTACGCCCACGACCGCGGCATCGTCCATCGCGACATCAAGCCGGATAACGTGCTCTTGTCCGGTGGTGCGGCAGTCGTCACTGATTTTGGAATCGCCAAGGCGATCTCCGCCGCCCGTGCGCCCGCCGACGGCGCGACGCTCACACAGCTCGGCACGTCGATCGGCACGCCGGCCTATATCTCCCCCGAGCAGGCCGCCGGCGATCCGACAGTCGACCATCGCGCCGATCTCTACTCGTTCGGTTGCATGGCCTACGAGCTCCTCACCGGCCAACCACCGTTCGCCGGGCGCACGCCGCAGCGCATGATGGCGGCGCACATGAGCGAGAAGCCGCAGCCCGTCAGCGAGCTGCGGCCGGAGGTTCCTCCGGCATTGGCCGCACTCATCATGCGCTGCCTGGAGAAAGAGGCGTCGGCGCGGCCGCAATCAGCCGGCGAAGTGTTGGCGGCTCTCGAGTCAGCGACGACGAGCGACGCCGGTCGTGCCGCCATGCCGGCGATCCTCCTCGGCGGGCGCGGCATGTTCCAGAAGGCGCTCGCTGTGTACGCCGCGGCGTTCATCGCCGTCGCCGTGGTCGCCAAGGCGTCGATCGCCGTCGTTGGGCTTCCCGACTGGGTGTTCCCGGGCGCGTTGATCGTCATGGCCCTCGGCCTGCCGATGATCCTGTTCACGGCCTACACGCAGCACGTAGCGCGTCGAGCGTTGACGACGTCGCCGACGTACACGCCGGGCGGTTCTCCGGTGATGGCACACGGCACGATGGCGACGATGGCGATGAAGGCGAGTCCGCATCTCTCGTGGCGACGCACGACGATGGGCGGGATCTACGCGGTCGGCGGCTTCATCGCGCTGATCGGTGTGTTCATGGCGCTGCGCGCATTCGGCATCGGTCCCGCGGGATCGCTGCTCGCCGCGGGACGATTGTCGAATAAGGATGTGCTCATCGTCTCGGACTTCCGCGTGAAGGGCGCCGACTCATCGCTTGGGCCCGTAGTGAGCGAGGCGGTGCGGACGCAGCTCGGACAATCGGGTGTGGTCTCCGTCTTGAACCCGGCCACCGTCGCCGCGGCGCTCCGGCGCATGCAGAAGCCCCCGACGAGCCAGCTCGACCTCGCCCTCGCCCGTGAAGTGGGCCAGCGCGAAGGAGCAAAAGCCATCGTCGACGGCGATCTCACTCCGCTCGGCGCCGGGTTCATCCTCTCGATGCGGCTCGTCACAGTAGACTCGCAGGCGGAGCTGGCGAGTTTCCACGAGACCGCCAATGGCCCGAAGGACCTCCTGACGACGCTCGACAAGCTCGTGCGCTCGCTGCGCGGCAAGATGGGCGAGTCGCTCAAGCAGGTGCACTCCGATCCGCCGCTCGAGCAGGTGACCACCCCGTCGCTCGAAGCACTTCGCCGTTTCGCCGAGGGACGCCGAGCCAACAACGTCGAGGGCAACTTCGCCAAAAGTGTCAAGTTGCTGGAGGAGGCAGTGGCGCTCGACACGACCTTCGCCAGCGCCTATCGCAGCCTCGGGATCGGCTACGCCAATCTGAATTACCCACGCGAGAAACTCGATTCGGCGTTCGCGCGGGCCTACCGCTACCGCGACCGACTGACCGAGAAAGAACGTCTTCTTGCGACGGCAGCCTTCTTCGGCGGACCGCTTCGCGACCGCGCGCGCGAGATCGCGGCGTTCGACGAGTATATGGCGCGGTACCCGGACGACTACACGGCGCCCAACAACAGCGGTCTCCGATTCATGACGCGCCGCCAGTTCGCGCGCGCCGACTCACTGTTTCGTCGGAGCATCGCGATCGACTCGAACGTCGTGCTGGCCTACGGCAATTTGCTGCGAGCCCTGGTCTCCGAGGGGAAGCTGGATGAGGCGGACAAGATCAACGCCGACATGCATCGCCGTTTCCCCAACAGTCCAGCGACGATAAACGCCGAGACGCCCATTCTCTATGCTCGCGGCATGGTGGACTCGTTGGCGGCAACGCTGCGGCGCACCGTGGCAACGACGTCGAACGCACAGACGAAAGCCAATTCCCTGAACTTGCTCGCCGGGCTCGCCCTGACGGCGGGCCGGCTCGCCGAGTCGCAGCGCCTCCGGTTCGAGTCGTCGGCGGCCAATCGCGCGCGAGGCGCGGCAATATCGCCGTTGATCGATGCCGTGGACCTGGCGTGGGTCGACGCTTGGTTCCGTGCGCAACCCGAGCGCGCCGTACAGCGCCTCGACTCGGCGTTGGCCGCCACTCCACTCAAGATGCTCGCCGTCGACACACGAGGCGACTTCCGCATCGCCGGCGTCTACGCGATCGCCGGCCGCCCGGACAGGGCGCGCGCCGTCATCGCGGGCTTCGACGCCGACATTCGAGACACGACGGTGCGCCGCTCCTTCGAGCCGGCACGCCACGGCGCGCTCGCCGAGATCGCGATCGCCGAGCATCGCGCGCGCGACGCCATCAACGAAGTCCGCCTCTCCGACCAGCTCCCCGACGGTCCGGCCGACGCGTGCGGCACGTGCTTCTATGCGAATCTGGGACGCGCGTTTGACTTGGCCGAGATGCCGGATTCCGCGATTGCCACCTTCGAGCGCTCTCTTTCCACACCGTTCTGGAACCGCTACCAACTCCGCGGCGACCCGACAAATCTCGCCGGCACGTACAAGCGGCTCGGCGAGTTGTACGAGGCCAAGGGCGACAAGCAAAAAGCCGCGTCGTACTACACGAAGTTCGTGGACCTATGGAAGAGCGCAGATCCCGAGTTGCAGCCGAGGGTCGCGGAGGTACGACGCAAGCTCGCACGATTGGGCGACGCTGAATCTCGTCGCTGACCGCTCGCCTCGCGTTTTGGGCGCCGTGGCGGTCACGCTCCGAGACTCCGGTGGGGAGCGGCCGCGCCACACAACCGCCGAGCCGCCGAGCCGCCGAGCCGCCGAGTCCACGTCTGACGACGAACCGCCCGCCCGAGCTCCTACCCTGTAGCGCCGGATTGTACATCTCTTCCGCGTACGCCGGCGGCGCGACGAAGCTGCCGGCGAGCGTCGCACGCGCGACGTACGTCGCGGTATACGCGCCGGACCAGAGCACGCGCGCGAAATACGTCACGCGATCGTCATGAAGCTCACGATACTCCCACGGCGACCAGCTGCCTCCGCTCCAATCTCCGTATAGGTAAGTCTGCCAGAACGGGTTGTCGCCAACCTGTTCGTCGCCTGGCGCGGCTCGTTGACTTTCCGGCGTGGCGAACGCGGCGAGACTGCGAGAGGTGAGCAACGAGTTGTCGATTGGCTCGAGACCCGCCGGGAGCGGATCCTCGACGACGACGAACTGCCGGTCGGCCGGGACGGTCACGCGGAGTCGCACGCGGACGAGGTCTCCTTCCTTTACTTCCTTAATCGGCTTGCCGTCGTCGTAGCGCTCGTACCAACGCTCGACGACGATCCCGCGAATGTCGGGTTTGACGGGAGCCGCGAGCGGAACCTCCTCGACCTCGAGCGCGAAGTAGACGGGCCGAGCGCCGGCGCCCGCGTCGACGTGAAGACGGAGCACCGGTGCGCCGCCGGCGTTGCGCTCGAGCATGCCGTCGAGCGAGGCGGCGATCGTCGTGTCGACATCTTCGCGGGACGGATGCGCGACGAATCGACGTGATGCCGCGCGCGCGGTCACGACGCGATCGCTCGCCTGATCCTCGACGAAGCGCGCCAGCGCGAGGACGACGGGCCCATAGTCCTGCGTGCTCCACGCGTAGATGCTCTCGCCCTTGCCTTGCTGGAGCACCGTCTCCGTCAACGCGGCGAGGAGCGGATGATCCGGCCGCAGCGAGAGCGACGCGCTGAGCAACCGCGCCGCCGGCGCGATGCGCGACGGGAACTCTCGCTCGGCGTGCGACGTGTCGGGAAGATCGACGCGATGTCCCGCCGGAGTCACTGCCTGCCACGCGGCGTCGAGCAGCGACAACGCCGCCGCATGCATGTCAGCCCGCGGCGCGACCACCTCGGCGAGGTGCAGTCGGTCTTCCCACGTCATCCCCACAGCCACGCGGAGGAGCGCGCGCTCCGCACTCGTGTCGGGAGCGCCGGACCGGCGGAGGTAATCCACCGCGGACACGCGCCAGCCCAAAGCCAGACGGTTCTTGCGCTGGACGTAGCGGTTCATGCCCCCGGTATCAACGGGAGTGTCGGCGGTTCGTTTGAGGTAGCGAGCCGCACGCTCGAAGACATTGTCGTCAACGCGAACACCGAGATCGCGCGCGTCGAGCAGAAAAAGGCCGGCGTGAGCCGTGAGCCAGGGACTCGACCACCAGCCGCCGGGCCACAACGCGATCGAGCCATCGCTCAGCTGACGCTTGGCCACCTCGTCGGCCAGCTCCTGCAGCTTAGCGTGCGGATCACCGCCGAGCGCATCGGGACGTTCGCGCTTCGTCGCGTTCCACACGGCGATCATCGCGCGGCCACGGCTCGCGATCTGTTCGGTGCAATCGAATCGGTAGGCGATCAGCCACTTCACGCCGGCCAGCATCGCCGACAGATGTGAGGTGCCGATGCGAAGGCGCATGCGCGAGCGATGCGGATCGATGTCTTTCGGCAGCTCGAGCACGAGGTCCTGCGCGTCGCGCGTCGCGCCGAGCACGGCGTGCGTCCTCGGGTGATAGTCGGGACGCACCGGCAGCCAGGTTTTCGTCGCGTCGGCGGCAGCACCGTCTGTGGCGCCGAGGGTGACGGAGACGCTGTCGCCAATCACATCGCGGCGTGGCGCGGTGAAGATGAAACGTGCCTCCGCCGCGGATTCTGCCGTGAGTGAGATGCTGGCGCGCGGCTCGCCCGTGAGGGTGAGTCCCGTTGCGTCGGCCCTCGCCGTGGCACCGCGCGCGCGTCCGTCGAGCGCCGTGACGGCCACCCCGGCGACGATCGAGTCCGATGGTCGGACGAATCGCGGCAACTCGGCGCGGGCGACGAGTGGACGGGTGACGAGAATGGTGGTGTCGCCGTTGCCGTATTTGTCTC
>DATJHY010000138.1:0-13247 GCA_035493635.1 Gemmatimonadaceae bacterium
CATGACGATCACCTTCGAACCCATCGGGGTAGTCCGGAGCCCTTTTGACGAGACCAGTCAGATTCCCAAGGGCCCTGGCGCGCAGCACACGGAAGAAGGCGTTCTCGAGATCCGGCCGGATCTCGAGGCCGGCCTTACGGACATCGAAGGCTTCTCGTACCTGTTCGTGCTCTGGGTCTTTCATCGGGCCGACGGGTATGACCTGTTCGCCCATCCGCCGACCTCCGATCGCCCGCACGGCGTGTTCGCCACGCGCTCGCCGCGACGTCCGAATCCGATCGGCCTCACGGTCGTCGAGCTGCTCGGGCGGGACGGCCGCCGACTCCGCGTACGCGGCGTCGACATGCTCGACGGCACGCCCATTCTGGACATCAAACCGTATCTGAGCAGCGTGCCGGCCGAACGTATTCGTCGCGGCTGGCTGGGATAGGCGCGACTGTTAGCCGCGCAGGACCTGCTCGACGGTCTCGATCAATCGTTCCATGTCGGCTTCCGTGACGTGCAGATGCGGCGCGAATCGTAGCGAGCTCCCGCGCTGGCTGACGAACACGCGCCGCGCGCGGAGTGCGCCGACCAGGTCACCCGCGTTCGAACCGTCCGGGACTCGCGCGCCGAACATGTGTGGAGCGCGAAAACGGTCGGGCGGTAGCTGAAATCCCCGTGCCGTCAGGCGCTCGGCGAGTCGCCGGTTGATTTCGGCGAGCGTCGCCGTAATCGCCCCGATACCCCACGCACGCAGCTGCTCGAGTGCCGCGATGGCGCCCGGCAGCGCCGGTGTGCAGGTCTCGCCGACATCGAAGCGCCGCGCGCCGGGCCGGTACGCGTCGACGTAGTTCACGAGCCCCGCGAAGTTCGTGGCGCCTTCCCTGCCCAACCAATGTTCCTCCAGCGGGCGAGTATCGCGCCATGCGGGCGCGACGTACATCACGCCGAACCCGTACGGGCAGAGGAGCCACTTGTAGCCCGCCGCGACGACGAAGTCGGGTTGCACTTCGGCGAGGTCGAGCTCCATCGCACCCAACGACTGCGTCGCGTCGATCACCAGCGCCGCACCGACCGCGCGGCAGGCCTTGCCGACTCTCCCGAGGTCGAGCAGCGCGCCGTTCGTCCAGTGGGCGTGAAAAGCCGCGACGACCTTGGCGCCACGCTCGATCTCGTGGAGCGCCGCGGACGTCCAGTCGAGATCCTCCGGTGTCGGGACAGTGACAACGCGAGCGCCGGACTCCTGGGCGACACGCCGCCACGGCAGCACGTTCGAGGGAAACTCCTCATCGAGCACGATGATGCGATCGCCGGCGCTCAGCGTCGGCTCGATGGCGCGCGCCGCCGTGCTGACTCCGTAACTCGCGGCGGGAATCACGGCGTAGCCGTCGGCGTCGCTTCCGAACAGCGCCGCGCACAGCTGGCGGATCCTCTCCGCGTCGGCGAAGAAGTCGTCCGGAGTCCGTTCCCATGGCCGGCTCTTGGCTCCGACAGCCGCCACCAACCGTTCGCGCGACATGTTGAGCTGCGGCGCGTTGTACGCGGTATTGAAGTACGCGACATCGGCGGGGATGTCGAACAATCCGCGCTGCGATCCAATCGGCAGCTTCGTGGCGCTCATGTGCGGTGCGGGCTGTGGTGGAATTCCTGTCATGGCCGATCACCAAACCTAGCGAGGGGCCCCCACGTTCCCGCGCGCAGGTGGTAGCTGATCGACGTCACCGACCGTATCTTCGCGCTTCCCCTCCGCCTCTCGCCCCCTCCTCTCACGGCGACGCCGTCGTGATCGCGAATCGTTCGTTGCGTCCCCGGTCGAATTCGTCGGGCCGCGCACAATGAGCAGCCTCGGGCAGCTCAGTGGCGCGCTGGCCGACCGTTACCGCCTCGAGCGCGAGCTCGGAGCGGGCGGGATGGCGACGGTCTATCTCGCGTACGATCTGAAACACGATCGTAAGGTCGCGATCAAGGTCCTCAAACCGGAGCTCGCGGCGGTACTCGGCGCCGAGCGCTTCGTCGTCGAGATCAAGACGACGGCGGCGCTGCAGCATCCGCACATCTTGCCCCTCTTCGACTCCGGCGAAGCCGACGGATTGCTGTACTACGTCATGCCGTATCTCGAGGGCGAGACGATTCGCGAGAAGCTGAATCGGGAGAGGCAGCTCGGTATTTCGGAAGCGATACGGATCGCCGTGGAGGTGGCTGACGCGCTCGACTACGCGCATCGTCATGGCGTGATTCACCGCGACATCAAGCCGGAGAACATTCTCCTGCACGACGGGCGCGCGATGGTGATGGACTTCGGCATCGCGCTCGCCGTGAGTGCCGCGGCCGGTGGGCGGATGACGGAGACGGGCCTCAGTCTCGGCACGCCGCACTACATGTCTCCGGAGCAGGCGACCGCGGAAAAAGAGATCACGGGCCGCTCGGACATCTACTCCCTGGCGAGCGTGCTGTACGAAATGTTGGCGGGTGTTCCGCCGCACGAGGGCGGATCGGCACAGCAGACGATCATGCGGATCATCACCGACACGCCGCGGCCGGTAAGCGAGTTGCGAAAGAACGTGCCGCCGCACGTCGCCGCTGCCGTCGCACAGGCACTCGAGAAGCTGCCGGCCGACCGATTTGCCTCGGCAGCGGAGTTCGCGGCGGCGCTCGAGGGGCGAATTCCGACGCGAGCACCGATCGTTGCCTCCGTGTCGACGGCCGCTCAACGGCGCTGGGAGCGCGTCGCCATAGGAGCGCTCGCCGCCGCAATCGTCTTCGCGGCGATCGCGGCGTGGTCGCTGTTGCGCGACAGTTCGCACGGCGACGACGCGCGCCGCGTGGAGTTCGCCTATCGAGCCAGCACGGCGACAGGCGATCGGGCGCTGGTAAGCATCTCCGCCGACGGACGTCGCATCATTCAATCGGTTCACGATTCGAACGGCGTCGCACATCTGGTCCTGCGCGATCTCGCGTCCGCAGCGCTCACGATCATTCCAGGTTCCGAGGGCGCCCGGGATCCGGTGTTCTCTCCGGACGGACTATCGGTCGCCTTCCTCGTCGGCAGTACACTGCGCAAAATGTCGGTGTCAGGCGGTCCCTCGACCGTGCTTGCCGACAGCGCCGGCACCATGGTGCCCGCGTGGACACCGGACGGGCAGAGCGTGATCTTCACCCGGAATGGCCGGGGGCTCTGGCGAGTGCCCGCCGCTGGTGGAGCGCCGTCACAGATCACGAAACTCGACACGGCGCGCAACGAATTCGCGCACTGGGCGCCACAGGTGCTCCCGGGCGGCAAGGTCGCCGTCTTCAACGCGTTTTCAACGCCGCTGGCGAATTCGCGAATCGAAGCCGTGGACCTTGCGACGGGGCGGATCACTCGACTCGTCGACGGCGCCATCTTTCCACGGTATGTCGCCAGCGGCCATCTGCTGTTCGCGCGGGATGGCGCGATCTTCGGCGTTCCGTTCGATCTCGAGCGGCTCCGCACGCGCGGCGAAGCCGTTCCGGTGTTGGATGACCTGGGGTGGTCACTCACCGACGGCATCGCCGGCTTCGACGTTTCTCAAAAGGGGACGTTGGTGTACCTCAAGGCCAGCGACTGGATTCGCCAGAATAAGGTCGAGTGGGTGGATCGCGGCGGTAATGAGCGTCCGCTGTTGCCGAATGACGGCCAGTGGGCGGAGCCACGCCTTTCGCCGGACGGTCGCTGGCTCGCCATCACCCGAAAGGATCCGAACTGGCAGATCTGGCTGTACGATCTCCGTCGCGGAGTGATCAGTCAGCTCACACACACCGATGGCGTCTCGTTCGATGCGGTGTGGATGCCGGACAGCCGAACGATCATTCACACCACGGAAACGCCGGTCTACGATCTCCGTCGACTGCCAATCGACGGATCGGCAGCGCAAATGATCGTGGCGACGCCACGTGACAAGAAGGCCAGCTCGGTATCACCGGATGGGCGCACGGTCGTGTACTACGAGTCGGTGCATACTGACCGAGTGATGTTCGCCCCGACGAGCGGAGGCAAACCGGAAGCGCTTGGTCCGAGCGACAACTGGCAGGCCAATGCGACGTTCTCCCCGGACGGCCGCTGGCTCGCATACGAGGAGACAGGCGCCAACGAGTTGATGCAAGTGTACGTGCGGCCGGTCGGCCGCGAAGGCGGGCAGCGCCAGATTTCCGCGGACGGCGGCAGCCAGCCCAGGTTCAGTAGGAACGGCCGCGAGATCGTGTACCGCAAAGGGAGCGCGATGATGGCGGCGTCGTTCGATCCGCAGTCCGGCGAAGTCGGCCCGCCGACGATGCTCTTTCGCAAGGCCGATGCTGGGCAATTGGGCGGCACCGATCCGACCATGGGCTACGACGTGACGCCCGACGGCACGCAGTTCGTCCTCGTCGTGCCTGTCGAGCGAGCTAATGTTCAGCCGACGGTGGTCGTGCTCAACTGGCTCGATGAACTGAAGCGGAAGGTACCACGGTGAGTACGGAGCCTGTCGAATGACCGCCTTGCGCGTGCAGGTGCAGCTCGCAATCGGCGACGCCTACCGGCTCGAGCGCGAGCTCGGCGCGGGCGGGATGGCGACCGTGTACCTGGCCCACGATCTGAAACACGACCGCAAGGTCGCCATCAAAGTTCTGAAACCGGAGCTCGCCGCGGTCCTGGGCGGCGAGCGATTCCTCGCCGAGATCAAGACCACCGCCAGCCTACAGCATCCGCACATCCTCGCCCTCTTCGACTCGGGCCAGGTCGATGGCACGGTCTTCTACGCCATGCCGTTCGTCGAAGGCGAATCCCTGCGCGACCGGCTCGCTCGTGAAAAGCAGCTCCCGATCGACGATGCCATCCGAATCGCCAGCGAGGTGGCCGACGCGCTCGGCTACGCGCACGCCCATGGCGTGATTCATCGCGACATCAAACCCGAGAACATTCTCCTGCACGGTGGTCACGCCCTCGTCGCCGACTTCGGTATCGCGCTCGCCGCGAGCACCGCCGCCGGCAGCCGGATGACCGAGACGGGGATGAGCCTCGGCACGCCGACCTACATGAGCCCCGAGCAGGCACTCGGCGAGCGCACGCTCGACGCACGCACCGACGTGTACGCCCTGGGCTGCGTTCTGTATGAAATGCTCACGGGCGACCCGCCGTTCACCGGCTCGACCGCGCAAGCGATCGTCGCCAAGGTGCTCACCGAGAAGCCGTCGCCGATCATCGCGCAGCGCGATCGCGTGCCGCCCCATGTCGAGGACGCGGTGCTCGCCGCGCTCTCCAAGCTTCCCGCCGATCGCCCGTCGAGCGCCGCCCTGTTCGCCTCGATGTTGCACGGAGAGTCGACCGGACGGGCACGCCGCGCGACGAAGACGGCGACCGACGTCGCGGTCGAGCGGAGAGTATGGATCCTCGGCGTCGGATTGGTCGCGGCGAGTGTGCTCGCCGTCGTGGGCTGGCTCAGGCCGCACCGCGCCGAGTCGCCGATCCTCCGGTACGAGGTCGCACTCGCCGGCGAAGAACAACTGGGCAACGCGGCCTCCAATTTCCGCATCGCGATTTCGCGCGACGGCAAGCGGCTGGCGTTCGTCCGCACGCGCGTCGGCGACTCACGACTCTGGATCCGCCGCCGCGACGAGCTGCGCGCGCAGCCCCTGCCCGGAAGCGACGGCGTCGACGGCTCGGCGTTCTCGCCCGATGGCGAGCATATCATCTTTCTCCGCGGTCCAGGCACGCGCAGCGAGCAACTCATGATGGCAGCCTGGAACGGCGCTCCGCCGGCCGTCGTCGCCGACAGCGGATTGGGCGTGGACGGGCTGAGCTGGGGCGACGACGGCTACATCTACTGCGACGGTCTTACCGGTGCGAATGGCGTCACCGGGTTGGTACGGATTCGACCGGACGGCAGCGGCCGCGAAACCGTCACACTCGTCGACACGGCACACGGCGAAAGCGATCATGTCTGGCCCAACGCGCTCCCCGGCGGAAAGGCGGTGCTCTTCACCATTCGCCGCCGGATGGGGCCTGTGGTCGCCGTGCTCGACCTCGCGACCCGTCGGACACGCGTGCTGCTCGCCGGAGCGAACGCGGTCTACGTCCCGCCGGGATACATCGTCTATACCGCGGATGCGAAGTCGCTGGTCGCGGCGCCGTTCGACGTTCAAAGCCTTCAGATCACCGGTTCGGGCATCACGCTCGCATCGGTGGCTCCTTCGACGCGCGAGGCGGTCGAGCTCGCGGCTGCCGCGAGCGGCGCGCTGGTGTATCTGGACGGCGGCGGCGAGGACGAATTCGGGCTCCCGGTTTGGGCCGACCAGTCGGGCCGAGCCACGCCGGTGAATCCACTCTTCCCCGACTCGGTCACCGGCGTCGCACTGTCGCCCGATGGAGGACGGCTTGCGGTGAGCAGCGAGACCAGCAGCCCCAGTGGCAATGCCGGCACGGAGCGATTGTTCCTCTCGGTACTGCCCGGCGGCCCGTTGACACCACTCGTGACTCCCGGAGAGCGGAACAGCAAGCCGCAGTGGACACCCGATGGCATCTGGATCACGTACCTCTCCGATCCACGGAACACCGGGGGCATCGGCGAGCTGTGGCGCGTTCCCGCCGACGGCGGCGGGAGCGCTGAACGCCTCTCGTCGCAAGACGATTTTGCGTCGGCCGCGATTTCACACGAGTGGTTCGTAGCTGTAGCCAGTCGATCGCGAGGCAGGTCCGGATCCCCGACCAGTGGCACCGAGATCGTCACGCGGCGCGTGCAGGGCGACAGCGCCTTCGTCCCACTCCTCGGGACGCGCGCGAACGAGTCCATGCCTCGTCTCTCTCCGGATGGCCACTGGCTTGCCTACGTCTCGGATGAATCGGGCAACTGGCAGCTCTACGTTCGGCCGTTTCCAAACGCGAACGCCGGGAAATGGGCGGTGTCGAGCGAAGGCATCATGTCGCCTCCGCTGTGGGCCCCGGATGGCCGCACGATCTACTACGTGGACCGGGCAAACCAGGTCGTCGCGTCGTCGATCGACGCTGCCGGGGCGACGCTGCGGATTGGACGACACCAGAACCTGTTCGATGCTACCCGGTATCTCGTTTCGGGGTTCGGCAGTTGGGACATCAGCCATGACGGCAAGCGATTCCTGATGTTGCAGCGCACGGCGCAGCGATCGTTGACGCGCATGTTCGTGATCGAGAATCTTCCGGCGCTGCTCGAGCGCGCCTCCGCGACGCGGCGGTGACGGGCGGCATGGAATGACCACCGATCTTCGCGCGCAGCTCCAGTCGGCGCTCGGCGCCGCATACTCGATCGAGCGCGAGCTCGGTGGCGGCGGCATGTCGCGCGTGTTCCTCGCCGAGGAAACGCGACTCGGCCGACGCGTCGTCGTCAAAGTTCTCTCGCCGGACCTGGCGCATGGGCTGAGCGCCGAGCGCTTCGAGCGCGAGATCAAGCTCGCGGCGCGGTTGCAGCATCCTCATATCGTGCCGTTGTTGTCCGCGGGCGACGTTGACGGTCTGCCGTACTACACGATGCCGTACGTGTCCGGCGCGTCGTTGCGCGAGCGAATGCAAGCGGGTCCGATCCCGACGAACGAAGCGATGAGCATTTTGCGCGACGTCGCAAAGGCGCTCGCGTACGCGCACCGTCAGGGGATCGTGCATCGCGACATCAAGCCCGATAACGTGCTGCTGAGCGAAGGCAGCGCGATGGTCGCCGACTTCGGCGTGGCGCGCGCGATTCGCGCCGCGACCACGCTCGCGCCGGAGAGTACGATCACGCAGCTCGGGACGCAAATCGGCACGCCGGCCTACATGGCGCCGGAGCAGGCCGCCGGCGATCCCGACGTCGACTTTCGCGCGGATCTCTACGCATTCGGCGTGATGGCCTACGAGCTCCTCGCCGGCCAGCATCCGTTCGCCGATCGACCGACGCTGCACGCGCTCGTCATCGCTCACATGACCGAGGCGCCAAAGCCGATCACGACGCACTCCACCAGCATCACGCCGTCGGCGGCGAGCATCGTGATGCAGTGCCTCGGCAAGGACCCGGCGGAGCGGCCGGAGAGCGCGTCGGCGATCGTCGCGGCCCTCGAGTCGACGACCTCGACCCCAGCGCCATCGCCGGCCGTATCGGCGAAAGCGCCGGCCTCCGTGAAGACGATTGCCGTCCTTCCGTTCGCCAACATGAGCGGCGATCCCGACAACGAGTATTTCAGCGACGGCATTACCGACGACATCATCACGGCGTTGACGTCGGTGCGTGGCCTGCGCGTGGCGGCCCGCGCGTCCGCGTTCTCATACAAAGGAAAGAACGAGGATCTCGCCACGATTGGCCGGACCCTTGGCGTGAGCACGGTGCTCCAGGGCAGCGTACGTCGCGCCGGCAACAAGGTGCGCGTGACGGCGCAGCTCATGGATGCGCAGGATGGCTTCCAGCTGTGGAGCGAGCGCTTCGATCGCGACCTCGACGACATCTTCGCCATCCAGGACGAGATCGCGCGCAGCATCGTCGAGCGACTCGAGCTGACGCTCGGCCTCAAGGAGGCGAGGCCGCTCGTCTCGCGCCCGACGGACGATCTGCAGGCATACGAGCTCTACCTCCGCGGCCGGGAATCGGTGCAGCAGCGCACGCCGCCATCGATGCGACGCGGATTGGAGTTTTTCGAGCAGGCGATCGCACGCGATCCCGTTTTTGCGCGCGCGCAGCTTGGCGTAGCCGAGGCGTACATCGGGCTCGGCGTGTACCAGTCGATTCCGCCGCGCGACGCCGGCGAGAAGGCGGAAGCGGCTATCGCGAAGGCAGTCGCGCTCAATCCAGCTCTCGCGGCGGTCCACGTTCTCCGCGCACAGCTCAAGCTGTACCTTCGCGCGGACTGGCCCACGGCGGGCGACGATTTGGAAGAGGCACTCCAGGGTGATCCCAACGACGCCCTCGCCAACGCGTACACGGGGTATCTGAAGGGGCTGCTCGGCGACGCGGCCGAGTGCTCGCGGTGGTCGGCGCGCGCGGTCGAGTGCGATCCGCTCTCGCCATTCGTGCGCGGAATCGCCGGCATGGGCCACTACGTTGCGGGCGCATTCAATGACGCGCTGCGCCTGTACGACGAGGGCCTGTCGCTCGATCCAAATTCCGTGATTTGCGTATGGCAATCGGGTATGGCGCTCGATCGCCTCGGCCGGTTCGACGAAGCGCTGCAGCGGTTCACGCGTGCCGTCGATTTGAGTCGTCGCGGTGCGCTGATGCTCTCGCTCCAGTACCGCGAGTTGCACAAGCTGGGACGCTCCGCCGATGCGCGCGCGCTAGTCGACGAGCTGCGCGCGAGGGCATCGCGTGAGTATGTCGCGGAGTTTGTTTGGCTGGAGCCCGCCCTGCTCAGCGGCGACGAAACGGAGATCGAGGCGGCGCTCCAGCTCAACATCGATGCTGGCACGGGGCCGACGACGCTCTCGTGCACGGTGTGGCAGGAGTTGGAGGCGTTACTGGATCATCCGCGACTCGGTCGTTTGGTTCGACAGTTGTCGCTCTTCGCGCAGCGACCGGAGATCGTGCATAGTGCCCGATGACGCACGGGAGTACGAGGATCTCAAGCCCACGGTGTAATCCAGTGACGCGTTCGGTAGATCACACAGAAGGTGGTACCCCGTGACACACTCTGACCACATCGCGCGACGCGCATTCGTCGGGGAACTTGGTGCGGTGTCGGCAGCGGCCGTACTTCCGTCGAGCTTCTGGCGAAACCTTGGCGCCGCCAGCATGCCGCCGTCCGCGCGCACCGCGACGACGGCGCGCGGACTGGCCGCGCCCGACGACTTTCTGTTCGACCCGGGACTGGTCTACCTGCAAACCGGATCGCTCGGCCCCACGCCGCGACCCGTCATGGATCGCACGATCGCGGCGTGGCGCGAGCTCGAGCGCAATCCGGTGGCGCGTGGCTATGGGGATCTCGAGCACGCGCTCGACACGGTGCGCCGCCAAGGGGCCGACTTCCTTGGTTGCACCGTGGATGAGATCGTCCTCACCACCTGCACCACGGACGGGATGAACCGCACCGCCCTTGGCCTCGGCTTGGTCGCGGGCGACCGCGTGCTGACGACCGACCAGGAGCATCCCGGCGGCCGCTCGTGCTGGGATTTCCTCGCGCGCACGCGAGGCCTGGTGATCGACGAAGTGAAGATCGTGCCGGGCGAGCATGACGCCGCGGCGATCGTCGGACGGTTTGCGCGCGCGATCACGCCGCGGACGAAAGTCCTCTCGTTCTCGCACCTGCTCTCGTCCACCGGGTTGCGGATGCCGGTGGCCGAGTTGAGTGTGCTCGCGCGTGCTCATGGGTGCGTGAGCGTGGTGGACGGCGCGCAGGCCGTCGGTGGAGTCGCCGTGAACGTGAAACAGCTCGGCTGCGACGTGTACGCGACGAGCGGGCACAAATGGCTGCTCGCTCCAAAGGGCACGGGACTGCTGTACGTGAACGCGGCGCTCGGCGCGCGGCTGGAGTTGATCACGCTCCAGCTGGGACACGCGGCATACACCGGCGCCACCGGCGTGACCAACATTCCGGGAGTCATCGGTCTCGGCGCGGCGCTGGATTACGCGAACGGGCGCGGCATCGCCGCCATCGAGTCACACAATCTGTCGCTCCGCGCGCGGCTCGACGCTGCCCTCGCGTCGGTTCCGAAGCTCGAGATCGTGAGCGCGCGCGAACCAACACTCGCGTCGCCGCTCCTCAGCTACCGTCTGCCCGACTCGGTCAAGGCACTCGACTTGTACCAGCGGCTGGCCGATAAGCACCGAGTGATCGTGAAGGTCGTCCCCGGCAATTGGTTCAACGGCCAGCGCATCTCCACGCACCTGTTCAACACGGAGGCCGATGTCGACGCGCTCGTCGCCGCGCTGCGCGCTGAACTCGCTTGACGAGACGGGGCCGAGCTTTCTAGGATGATATTTATGATTGTCTCACGCCGCTCCCTGAGCCTGAGTCTCCTGGCCTTCGTGGCTGCCGCGATCGGCTGCTCCTCGGCGGTGGATCTTCCGCCGAGCGTCACGGTTCTCGTCACGAACTCCACCTGCAATCCCGGCCCCTGCACGTCGGTGCGGGTTCTCGCGTTTCCTGACGACCAGCATCAGCCGCACACGCCGGGCGGCCTGTGGTCGCTCGACCTCGGAATACTCTCCGCCGCGTCGGCCTGCTTTACCATTCCGGCCGGCGCGGAGTTCAATGTCACTGGCCCGAACGGGACGACGACCTACGTGTGGAGTACGGCAAACGGCCTGGCGCTCGGATCGCTCTCGCCGTCGCAGCCGGTCCTTGCGGCGACGCCGAGCACCGGCAAGTTCGTGCCGGCGAGCGCGGCCGGCTGGAGCGTCGCGCTTCCTGGCAGTGCCACGCCCACGCCCAGCACGGCCTGTACGTCGTAAAGGTCGCCGCGCACGATCAGCGCGCGGCGCCTAATCCTGTCGCAGCGCCCGCGCCGGATCGATCTTCGTGGCCCAGCGCGCCGGCACGTACGCCGCGCATAACCCGACCGCGAGCAGAACCGCGCACGCGCCGGCGAGCGACAGCGGATCGGTCGGGCTGATCCCGAACAGCTGCGACGACAACAACCGCGTGCTCAGCAAGGCGACGCCCAATCCAATGAGCGCCCCCACCCCGAGCACCGCGGCCGCATCGCTGAGCACCAGCCGGCGCACGCGGCCCGGCGTGGCGCCGAGGGCCACGCGAATTCCGATCTCGCGCGTCTGCTGTCGCACGGCCGACGACATGACGCCGTACAAGCCGATGGCGGCGAGCATCAGCGCAACGACGCCAAACGCGGACAACAACAACGTGCTCAAGCGCGGCTGCGCGAGCGGGCCCGCGATGAGCTGATCCATCGTCTCGCCACGCACCACAGTCAGTCCGGGGTTGTAGTCGTGCACCGCCCTTCGTATGGATGGCATCGTTGCGCCGAGTTCACCGCTCGTTCGCACGGCGAGCAGCCCCCACCACGCGAGATACTCCTGCTGCCGCCACGGCTGGTAGATCACCGGCGCGACGTCGCGGAGTGCGCGGAAGCGCGTATCGTGCGCCACCCCCACGACGGTCACGAGCGTGCCCGTGGTGTCGTAGACGTATCGCAACTGTTTGCCCACCGCATCCTGCCCGGGCCAGAGTCGCCGCGCGAGCTCCTCGCTCACCACGACGACCAGCGGCGCTCCCTTGCGATCGCTGTCGAGGAACCCGCGACCGCGGACGATTGGAATCTGGAAG
This sequence comes from Gemmatimonadaceae bacterium, assembly GCA_035493635.1. Taxonomy (GTDB): domain Bacteria; phylum Gemmatimonadota; class Gemmatimonadetes; order Gemmatimonadales; family Gemmatimonadaceae; genus JAQBQB01. The sequence goes on from DATJHY010000138.1 coordinate 12,193, forward strand.
GTGCGAAAGTAGTCCGGTCCACCGATCTCGAAGGGTATGTACGGATTGGATTGCCCCTCCGCCGCCGACTGCTCGGCTCTCGCAATTTTCGTTATGAAGAAACTCTGACCTTTGAACGGCGGACTCTCGACGGGCGTGAGCGCTGTAACGCCGGGCACCGCACGCACGCGCTGCATCAGCTCTTCCAACACCTGATTCGCGCGCTCCTCCGATGGAAACACGCTCTTCGAGCCGGTGAGCGAGAGCAGCGACAGATGCTCCGGCATGTAGCCGAGGTCGATCTGCTGCAGACGTTCGAGGCTTCGCGCGAGCAGGGCGGCACCGGCGATCATCACGAGCGCGAGCGCGACCTGCGATGAGACGAGCCATCGTCGCACGCGGCGACGGGCGACGGCCTCCGAGCCCGCTCGCGCGTCGGAGCGCAGCGACGCATTCGGATCGACCCGCGCGGCGCTCATGCTCGGCAGCAGCCCGATCACCAGTACGGCCAGCATGGTGATGCCGATCGCCGCGCCGAGCGGCATTCCGGCCGCACCGAGGACGTCGGTGCGCGGAAGTTGCGGCGGAGCGAAGTGCAGCAGCAATGCCAACAGACAGTCGGCGCACACGAAGCCCGCCACGCCGCCGCCAATCCCCAGAATCGCGTTTTCCACCAGGAGCTGGCGCGCGAGATCGGCGTATGTGGCGCCGACCGCGCGACGCACCGCGAGCTCGCGCATCCGGCCTGCGCTGCGCACGAGAATGAGGTTGCCAACGTTGACGCAGGCGATGAGCAGCAGCAGGCCGACCGCGACCGTGAGGATCATCAACGCCGGCCGTGCATTGCCCAGGAGCTCGACTGTGAATGCGCGCGCATCCACGCCGGCGATGTTCGGCCTGAACGTCCCGTTTGCGTCGTGGGCGAACGGGTTGGCGCGTTGCGTCAATGCGTACAGGTCCGATCGCGCCGTCTCGCTCGTCGCGCCGGGCGCGAGCCGGCCAAGTATGTCGACTTGGAGGGTGAACTCCGGCGGCAGCGGCCGCCAGGCCTCCGTGCCAGCCGGATACTCGAGCCC
>DATJHY010000139.1:0-7896 GCA_035493635.1 Gemmatimonadaceae bacterium
AAGCCGATCCGCGTTTCCGCGAACGACGTCGGTGAGTACGGGCCGGTCTGGGGGCCCGATTCGAAGTCGCTCGCTTGGGTGACATGGAACGATCAGAATGGCGGCCAGATCATGCGCGCCACCTGGACGGCCGCGCGCGGCGCCCCCACCATCGCGCAGCTCACCCGCAATGCCGGTCTCTACTCCGATCTCGCCTGGTCGCCGAAGGGTGATCGCATCGTCGCCACACGCGCCGCCGCGCGCGAGATGCAGGAAGCCGGCGCCGCGTTCTTCGGCCCGGCGGCGGCCGATTTCGTCTGGGTGCCGGCAACCGGCGGCCCCGCGACGCTCATCATGCCGGCCGCGGGACTTGGCAACGCCCACTTCACCAGCAATCCCGAACGCATCTATGCCTATGGCAGGCGCGACGGCCTCGTGTCATTCCGCTGGGATGGCACGGACATGAAGTCGCACCTCAAGGTGACCGGGCCAATGCCGCCGCAGCCCGGCGTCGCCGGCGCGCCGACGACGCTCGACGCCGGTCTCGTGAACGAGGCCGCCCGCCGCTCGTACGGCGGCCGTGGGGCACGCATGGTCCTCGGCGATGACGATCCCGCCGAGCCGCAGCAGCCACCGCAGCCGCCGGCGGCGGCGCTCGTCATGATGGCGCCCACCGGCGATCAGGCCTTGGCGATGGTCGACATGGACCTCTACTCGGTCACGGTTCCGGAAGTTGGGTCGACGCCGGCGACGGTTTCCGTGGCCAATCCCGCCACGGCCGCGATGCCGGTCCGAAAGCTCAATGATGTCGGCGGCGAGTTCCCGGCCTGGACGGCGAGAGGCAGAAAGATCATGTGGGCGCTCGGTAACGCGGTATGGACGTACGACCTCGACCGCGCCAAGGTCGTTGAGGATTCTCTCAAGCTCGACGCTCGCGCGAAAGCCGCGGTTCGGCGCGACAGCGCTGGCGGCGCCGGGGCTGCGGCGGCGCGTCCTGCCGGCGACTCGGCCAAGGCCGATTCGAGCAAGAAGGACAAACCGGGCTACAAGCCGGCCGAGATGCGTATCACGGTCACGGCCACGCGCGACACGCCGCACGGCACCGTTGTGCTGCGCGGTGGGCGGGCGCTTACCATGAAGGGCCACGAGATCGTCGATAACGCCGACGTCATCGTGCGCGACAACCGCATCGTCGCTGTCGGCGCGCGCGGCAGCGTGCAGGTGCCCGCCGACGCCCGTATCATCGACGTCTCCGGCAAGACGGTGATGCCTGGCTTCGTCGACACGCACTATCACCCGCAGTGGCTCACGCCGAACATCCATACGAACCAGGTGTGGCAGTACCTCGCGACGCTCGCCTACGGCACCACGACCACGCGCGATCCTCAGACGTCGAGCACGGACTTCATGTCCTACGGCGACCGCGTCGAGACCGGTGACGCGCTCGGCCCGCGTGTGTACACGACCGGCCCCGGCGTCTTTGCCAACGAACGCATCCGCGACCTCGACCACGCGCGCACGATCCTCAAGCGGTATTCACAGTACTACGATACCAAGACGCTCAAGATGTACATGACGGGCAACCGCCAGCAGCGTGAGTGGGTCATCATGGCGGCCAAGGAGCTTGGCCTCATGCCCACCACCGAGGGCGGCCTCGACTTCAAGCTCGAGCTGACGCACGGCATCGACGGCTATCCCGGCGTGGAGCACACGCTGCCGATCACGCCCAAGTACGACGACGTCTTCCAGTGGTACAAGGGGACCCAGCTCACGAACTCACCGACGCTCATCGTCGAGTACGGCGGCCCGTTCGGCGAAGACTGGTTCTACCAGTCGGAGGACCTGTTGCACGATGCGAAGCTCAAGCACTTCACACATCCGGTCGACTTCGATGCCAAGATTCGGCGGCGAGGGCAGGGCTCGGGGGGCAGTCCCGGGCCGGCCGGGTTCGCGGTGAAGGAAGAGTACGCGATGTGGCAGCACGCTCAGGACGTCGCGAAAATCGTCGCCGCCGGAGGCCGGATCGGCATCGGCAGCCACGGCCAGCTTCAGGGCCTGGGCATGCACTGGGAGATGTGGCTGGAGCAGAGCGGCGGTCTGCCACAGCACGACGTCCTGCGCGCGGCGACGATCGTCGGCGCCGAGGCGATCGGGATGGGCCAGGATCTGGGCTCGCTCGAGGCGGGCAAGCTGGCCGACATCATCGTCCTCGATCGTGATCCGCTCGCCGACATCCGCAACACGAACTCCGTGTCGCTGGTGATGAAGAACGGCCGCCTCTTCGATGCCAACACGCTGGACGAGGTATACCCGCGTCAGAAGAAGATGGCAGTGCAGCAGTGGATGACCGGCCAGCCGGCCGTGGGGGCGGGCCTCCCGTAGACGGGTTAAAAAGGGTCAGAGTCGAATTAGCGGACGCTAATTCGACTCTGACCCTTTTTAAGCATTCGATTTCCGGAAGGCGCGCAATGTCCCAGGTGACGATCGGCATCATCGGCTCTCGGTTTCAGGCGGACTGCGTCGCGGCGTCAGCCCGTATGGTGCCCGACGAGGCCACGGTCGTCGCTGTGGCCTCGCCCACGCCAGGCCACGCCGACGATTTCGCGAAGCGGCACGGAATCGCGCGCGCATACAGCGACTATCGCGAGCTGCTCCGCGATCCAAACGTCGAGATGGTCTGGGTGACGACGCCGAACCACTTGCACGCCCGCATCGCGATCGAGGCCGCGCGGGCGGGGAAGCACGTCGTCTGCGAGAAGCCGCTCTGTCTCACGCTCGAGGAGGCGGACGCGATGATCGACGCCAGCACGAAAGCGGGCGTGCTCCTGCTGTACGCCGAGGAGCTGTTCTTCGCCCCGAAATACGTCAAGGCAAAGCAGATGGCCGACGAGGGCGCGTTCGGCCGCGTGCACATGGTCAAGCAGGGCGAGAAACACTCGGGCCCTCATGCCGACTGGTTTTGGGACGTCGCGCAGTCGGGTGGCGGCGCGCTCATGGACCTCGGCTGTCACGGGATCGCTTTCTGCTGGTGGTTCCTCGGCAAACCGCGGGTGACCAGCGTGTACGCGCAGCTCTCCACGCAGGTGCACCGCGAGCGCACGCAAGGCGACGACGAGGCGATCACCATCATCGAGTTCGCCGGCGGCGCGATCGGCGTAGTCGAGAACAGCTGGAATCGTCCGGGTGGGATGGACGATTCGATCGAAGTCTTTGGCGCGAAGGGGCAGACGTACGCCGACATGCTCATGGGCAACGCGCTGCCCACGTACTCCGAGGTGGGCTTTGGTTACGCTGTCGAGAAGGCGTCGACGACCAGAGGTTGGACGTTCCCCGTGTTCGAGGAGCACTGGAACTACGGTTTTCCGCAGGAGCTGCGGCACTTCGCGCGATGTGTCCGCGGCCGGGAAACACCGATCTCGGATGGCGAGACCGGCCGAGTTGTGCTCGAGGTACTGTACGCCGCGTATGCGTCGGCCGGGCTGGGGCGGAAGATCGCCCTGCCGTTCGGAGCGCGAGGAATCGCCAGACCCGTCGACCTGTGGAAGAATCCCCGACTCGCCGAAGACGCGGCGAGGTGACGCGCGCGATCCGACGTTAGGCGCTCTCGACAGCGCTGTACACGGCATCCATGTTTGCCGCCGTGGCAACCCTCCAGGAACGACTCGGCGCGGGACTCGGCGGCCGCTACACCATTGATCGGCAGCTCGGCGAAGGTGGCATGGCGGTGGTGTATCTCGCCCATGACCTGCGTCACGAGCGAAACGTCGCCCTCAAAGTGCTGCGCCCGGAGATCTCGGCGGAGATCGGCGCCGAGCGTTTCTTGCGCGAGATCAAGATGGCCGCGAGGCTCACGCATCCGCACATCCTCCCCGTGTTCGACTCCGGTGAAGCGGACGGCCTGCTGTTCTATGTGATGCCGAATATGGAAGGCCATTCGCTTCGCGAGCGACTCGACCGAGAGCGTCAGTTGGCGCTCGACGAAGCGCTCCGGCTGACGAATGAAGTGGCTTCCGCGCTCGACTACGCGCACCGCAATCAGGTCATGCACCGCGACGTGAAGCCGGAGAACATTCTGCTTCACGAAGGCGCCGCCCTCGTCGCGGACTTCGGCATCGGCAAGGCCCTCACCGGCGGAAAATCGCTCACCCAGACGGGCCTGAGCGTCGGCACGCCGGCCTACATGAGCCCCGAGCAGGCAAGCGGCGATTCCGGCGTGGACGGACGAAGCGATCTTTACAGCCTCGGCTGCGTGTTGTACGAGATGCTCACCGGTGAAGCGCCGTTCACCGGCCCGACCGCGCAGGCGGTGATCGCCAAGCGCTTTGTGTCGCCCGCGCCCAGTGTACGCACCACGCGTGACGTGCCCGAGGCGGTGGACACCGTGATCCAGCGCGCGCTGGCGCGTACGCCGGTGGATCGGTATCGCAGCGGCGCCGAATTCTCGGAGGCGCTCCGCGACATCCTTCGCAACGGCAGCGGACGAGCCGTTCGCACGCCGCCCGAGGTCAAGAGCGCCGCGGCGCCCAAAGCGATCGCCGTCCTGCCGCTGGCGAACATGAGCGCCGATCCCGAGAACGAGTACTTCAGCGACGGTATGACGGAAGAGATCATCAACGCGCTCGCCAAGGTTCCGGGGATTCAGGTAGCGTCGCGATCGTCCTCGTTCGCGTTCAAGGGGAAGCGGGACGTGAACGTGCGAGAGATCGGCGAGAAGCTGAGCGTCACGACGGTCCTCGAGGGAAGCGTGCGCAAGGTTGGGAATCGCATTCGTATCGCCACACAGCTCGTAAATGTCGAGAACGGATACCAGCTCTGGTCGGAGACCTACGACCGGCAGCTGGAAGACATTTTCGCGCTGCAGGATGAAATTTCGCGAGCGATCGTCGAGGCGCTCAAGCTCAAGCTGGTCGACGCGCCGGCGCAGGTCGTCGCGCCCACCAAGAGCCTCGACGCGTACACCACGTATCTGAAAGGGCGATTCCACTTCAACAAGTTCACGGAGGCTGGGCTGCGGAAGGCGCTCGAGCTCTTTCAGAGCGCGCTGCTCCAGGATCCCGGCTTCGCCCGCGCGTACGCCGGAATCGCCGACGTGTGGTGCGATCTCGCGGACGACTGGGTGCCGCCCGACGACGCGTACCCGCGCGCGAAGGCGGCAGCCGAGCGCGCGCTGCAGAAGGATGCGGAGCTCGCCGATGCGATGATCTCGATCGGCAAGGTGCTCTGCTGGTACGAGTGGAAGTTCGACGAAGGCGTGACGCGTCTCGAGCGCGCGGCGGCCCTGAGCCCGAACAACTCCGAGGCGCACTGGGTCCTCGGCAGCGCGCTTCCACTCGTTGGCCGCCTCAGCGAAGGCACGGACGCGATCCGCCGCGCCTGGGTCCTCGATCCGCTTCGCGTTGAGTACAGCGGCTGGCTGATGCGCTTCCTGTTGTACGCCGGCGATTACGATGCGGCCATCGCGCAAGGCAAGGACACGCTCGAGATCGACGATCAGTACAACCGCGGCTTCGTTTTCATCGGCGCGGCGTACCTCGCGAAGGGCGACCCGGCGTCGGCCCTCGACTGGTTCAAGCGCGGCCAGAGCCTCGAGCGCTCCGTGCGCACCTACGACGCCATGATCGTTCGCGCGCTCGCCGAGCTTGGCCGACTCGACGAAGCCGAGGAGATTCTCACGCGACTCGAGGAACAGTCGCGGCAGCAGTACATCCGCGCCGAGTATCTGGCGATGGGACACGCGGCCGTCGGCAACATGGACCGCGCGTTCGCGGCGCTCGAAAAGGCATACGAGGCACGCTCCGCGGGGCTGATCTATCTTCACCTCGATCCCGGGTATGCGCCCTTGCGCGGGGATCCGAGATACGCGGAACTGGTTCGGCGAATCGGGCTACGCTGATTTACATCGCGTAGCGAGCAATCGCGTTGCCGCGTCGGTGTCGATGTCGGCCAGCAGCAATCCTTCTTTCCCGTACGGTTGCCACGCGAGCACGGTGCCATCCGGTTGGATGACGGCCGACGTCGTTGGCGATCCTTCGCCGGCGCAATTCACACTCGCGAAGTAGCAGCTGTTCTCGGCCGCGCGGCACAGCATTGCCTTCTCGTGGAACGTGTTCAACGGATCGGCGAAGGTCGTGGGGCGATAGCTGCCGGGTTCGGCCTCGCCAAAATGCGGATGAAACACAACGTGCGCGCCATGGCGCGCGGGCCAGCGTACGGTTTCCGGATAGCGCCAGCCCTCGTGGCAAATGCTGACTCCAAATGTCAGCGGACCGACGTGAAAGATCTGGCGGTCGTAGCCGGCCGAATACGTCGCCTCTTCGGACGGGTCGAGCTGCACCTTGTCCTGAAAGCCCGCGGTGGTGCCGTCGCGATTGATGACGAGCGCCGTGATGCGCGGCATGCTGTCGACGAGCCGCTCGGTGCCGAGCACGACGGCGACGTTCGCTTCGGCGGCGGTCTTGGCGATCGTCGACCACGCACGTTCCATGAACGCCGCATTGGGCGGCGACACCGCTCGTCCCGGAGTCCGATAGCCGGGCACGTAGCACTCGGGAAAGCAGACGATCGCGGCTCGCTCCGCCGCCGCGTCGCCGATCGCCTGTTGGACGAGGGCGACGGATTCGTCGGCGGTCGATGGAAACCGGAGATTGGCGAGCGCGATTCTGACGATGCTCATCGAACGGGATTCTGGTCGAAACGGCCGCTATGACACGTACACGACTTCGCCCTCTTCATCGATCCCCATCTCCTGTTCCATGCCGCAGACCCCGCACGTTTTGGTGGCGATCCAGGCCACAGGCAGCTCGCTCGTGACCGAGCCAGTCGCCGGCTTCACCTTGAGTTTTTTATAACTATACTCTCCACAATTCTCGCACGCGTGCGCCTTGGCGACGCGTTCGGCGCGCTCGCGTGTGATCTTCGCCACGCTCAGCGGCCCTCGGGATTGGGCGGGATCGGGCCGACGCTGCTCGCGATCCTCGGTGGCGGCGCGCCGCCGCCGCCGGCTCCGCTCGCCGGCGAGGTGGGACCACCGCGCATCACCATTTCGCGCAGACCGCCCAGCGCGCCCATCACGCCAGCGGCTTCGGCGGGCAAAAAGATCGTCGTACCCTTGCCCTGCGTCACCTGCGGCAGTGCCTCGAGGTACTTCATGCCCAGCAGATACATCGCCGCCTGGCCTTCAGGCAGCGCCGACGCGATCTGCTGGATCGCACGCGCCTCGGCATCCGCCATCGCCAGGCGCGCTTCCGCCAAACCCTTCGCGCGCAACACCGCTGCCTCGGCTTCGCCCTGCGCGCGGCTCACCTGCGACTGCTGGACACCTTCGGCCTCGAGAATCGCCGCGCGCTTCGACGCCTCGGCGTTGGTGACCGCCGCGCGGCGTTCACGTTCGGCGCGCATCTGCAGCTCCATCGACTGCTGGATGTCGCGCGGCGGCTCGATCGCCTGCAGCTCGACGCGCGTCACGTCGACGCCCCAGCCGATCGATGCCTCCTCGATCGTGTCGCGCATGCGCTTGTTGATCATGTCGCGGCTCGCGAGAGTCTGGTCGAGCTCGATGTCGCCGACAATGTTGCGGAGCGTCGTGCGCGTGAGCGTCTCGAGCGCGAAGGGCAGATTCTGAATTGCGTACGCGGCCTTCTGTGGATCGGCGATGCGGTAGTAGAGCACTGCATCGATGTCGATCGTGACGTTGTCCTTCGTGATTACGGGCTGCTTCGGAAAGCTCAGCACCTGTTCGCGCAGATCGATGCGTGACGTCGAGCCGGAGGTGACGCGCTTCACGCCGCCCGGATCTGCCTCGAAGTAGCGGACATCGATCGTCCGCGGGCGCTCCATCCAGGGGATCAGGATGTTCAGGCCCGATCGGCCGAGGCGATTGAAGCGTCCCCAGCGCTCGATGACCATGACCTCCGCTTG
>DATJHY010000140.1:0-20668 GCA_035493635.1 Gemmatimonadaceae bacterium
GGCGACACCACCGCCGTCGCACGACGCGAATGGCGGTCAGCGCAGCTGAACGCCTTGTGTCGAGCGCACCGTCATCGACGAGCCCGACGGAATGACCGACTGAGTTCCACCTGTCCCGAGCGAGATCACGGTTCCCGCCGCGGCTCCGAGCAGGCCGCCCGAGATGATCTTGCTCAGATCGCCTCCGCTGATGATTGCGCCCAGCACGGCGCCGGCCGCCGCGCCCGTAACGGCGCCGCGCACGGTCGAGGGCGTCGACGGCGGCGTCGACTCGTTCTTCACCGTCACGTTCGAGATGCTGGCGTCGAACGGATACGTGTTGCCGCTAAAGCTGAGACTGTCGAAGTCGAGCCGGATCACCGACTGCTCGCCCGGGAGCGTTGCCGAGTGAAGCCCGCTCACGTGCCCGTGAAGTACGGCGCCGGCGGGCACGGCGGTGGCGCCATTCGTCGCGACGACCGGCTCGACCAGCGTTGCGGTGAAGTGGTCGCCCTCGTGACTCGAGGTCGTACCGAGAGACTGATTGAGCTGCGCCGTCATCGACGTGCCTGCCGGCAGGAACGCGCGACTGCTTGGCGTGGCCGGTGCTACTTCGCCGCTCGACTGGACTCGCGCGGTTTGCGTACACGCCGACAGCACGCCGGCTGCAGCGAACATGACTGTCAGATGTCGCCTCATGACTTCCCCTCCGCCTCGTGGGTATGTGAATCCGCACGATTTCGGGCAAATCGTACGCCGAAGCGGAGCCGTATCCTCGACAGTACCGTCGAGCACGTCAGCCGTCGATATTGCCTTGTCGCCAGCGGGGCGACAAGATACACTGCCGCCAGTTTCCAATAATTCAATGAACCTCACGCGACGGGAATTCCTGACGCAATCGGGCTCGTGCGCGGCGCACCTCGCATTGGTTGCCGCGACCGTGCCGCTAGCCTCGAGATTGGACTGGGCGCGCGCGACATCGGGCGCGGTCGTCGCACGCGAGCCCTTCGGCGCGCTTGAAAAGATTGCCGACGGCGTGTGGGCGCTCATATCGACTCCGCTCTCCGGCGACAGAACGACGCTGTCGAATGGTGGTATCATCGCCGGCACCCATGGCGTGCTCGCGATCGAAGGCTTCAACCAGCCACAAGGCGCGCAGTGGCTCGCCGGAAAGGCGCGCGAGCTCACTGGGCGATGGCCAACGCACGTCGCCCTGACGCACTACCACGCGGACCACGCGAACGGCGTGGCGGGCTACTTCGGCGGAACCGACCATCCAGCCCTACGGGCGACGGAGCGCACTCGCGCTCTGGTGCTCGAGCGGAACAAACCCGCGGACGCCGCACGTGCCGACGTACTCGGCGACGCGACCTTGCTCTCCCCCACGGAGAATTCATCGCTCGATCTGGGCGGACGCACGGTTCGTGTCGTGCCGCGATCCGGGCATACCGAGAGCGACGTGTCGCTCGAGCTCGACGATCCCGGCATCGTGTTCTGCGGTGATCTGTTCTGGAACGCGATGTTCCCGAACTACGTCGATGCAATTCCCACGAAGCTTGCGGTCTCGGTTCGTGCGCTTCGTCGCGACGGCGACACCGTCTACGTGCCGGGACACGGCTCCATCGGCCGCACTGCCGACTACGATCGCTATATCGGGATGCTCGAGACCGTCGAGCATGGCGCCCGCGCTGGCCACGCAGCCGGCACGCCGGCCGCGGACGCGGCGCGTGCGTTCACGCTCCCGTCGTCTCTTGGGCCCTGGACCTTGTTCGGCGCGACGTTCTACCAGCGCGCCTTTGAAGCCTGGTATCGCGACCTGTCCGCTTTGCCCCTGAGAAAAACGTATTGACCAACGGCGGGATGAGCCGCGCCGCTTCGCGGCGGCGCTTCTCAGTTCGCGCAAACGCACCTGTCGTCTCGTCGTTTCGTCGTTCCATCGTCTCGTCGTTTCGTCGTGTCGTGTTCGCGCAGTTCGTTCAACTCCGCTCTACGGCGCACCGCGCCAGGAGGAAGATGTGACCCACCCGCATGGCCTCGACCCCGAAAACCCGAGCGGCCGCCGAGCCTTTCTCGGGAAGCTGGCCGCGACTGCGGCGGCCGGCGCCGCCGGCCTCACGCTCACGTCGGCGCTCGACCCCGACGTGCTCAGCGCGGCGCCCACCACCGCACCCGACGCCGAACACTGGCTCGACAATCTCAAGGCCAAGCACAAGCAGCTCGTGGACGCCTACGAGCCGAACGACGGCTGGCCGTTGGGCTTCGCGCACACGTTCCTCGTGTCCCAGACTCCGGCCGACTCGGGCGGTGCCGTCATCGTGCTACGGCACATGGCGATGCCCCTCGCTCTCACCCACGAAGTGTGGGCCCGCTACAAGATTGGCGAATCGCTCAAGATCACCGACCCGGCAACGAAGCAGCCGGCGGTCAAGAACCCGTACTTCAAGCCGGCGAAGGGCGTCCTCCTGGACGACAACATGTCGGTCGATCGCCTGATCGCACGGGGCGCGATCATCGGCGCCTGCAACGTCGCGCTCCACGTGTTCAGCGGGATGTTGGCGGGCAATGCCGGCGTATCGAAGGAAGCCGCCGCGAAGGAGTGGATCGCCGGTCTGATTCCCGGCATCACCGTGCTTCCGTCCGGCACCTGGGGCGTGAACCGCGCCCAGGAGAAAGGCTGCACCTACTGTACTGGTGGCGGCTGATCGATACCGGCTGCGTCGAGCGCCGCGCTCAGGCGCTCGACGCAATTCGCCGCCAGCGCGTCCGACGATACGGCGTATCCCACCTCGGCGACGGACCGCCACGTCCACGTCGCCTCGCTTGCCGCTTCCGCGGCGAATTCACATTCCCATAGCACCGTGGCCGACTTGGCGGGCTGCTGCGCCGCCGCCGGCCGCTCGACGTAGAATCGTCGTCGCGGGGTGACGGTCCCCTGCCACACGATCACGAGCAGTCGCCCGTCCGCAACGGAATCCGGCGTGCTCCGCAGCCAGCCGAGTGTGAGCGCGACCGGTCCCAACTGCACGATGCAGCGATCTGGCGTGCGAATGGATTCGGCCTTTGGCGCAACATCGGCGCTCGGCACTGCGCCGAGGCCGTCGATGATCGCGTCGCCCAGCCGGGCGAATTCGCGCGAGCACGCGCTCAGGGCGCGCTGCGACGCGATATACGCGCGGTGATCGGGGTAGCGATCGCCGTTTTCGGCGCCGACGGGAGGGGCTACGCTGTCTTCGATCATCGTGATTGTGATCTCGCTTCGGTGGACTAACGGCCTTTGCTACGCGAACGCTCGCGACTTTGCGCTGCCTTTGCCTTGAGCTGGCGCGCTTCGCTGGGCTTCACGTACGCGCGACGGCGCCGAAGCTCGCGCAGCAAGCCGGACTTCTGTACCTGCTTCTTGAACGTCTTCAGCGCCCACTCGATGCGGTCGCCTTCTCCCAACTGTACTTCGGGCATCTGATTCTGTCTCCCGGGCGCCGCGGATCGCCGATGGCGACTCAATGGGCGCGCCACCAAAGAAAAGGGCCCGCTCGAATTGGCAGGCCCCCGGGGTAGCGGAACTTGTCCACGCGTCGTGCGCGTGTATCGCTCTCGATGAAACTTAGTCTTGGGTACGTAAAGCGGCAATGCGCGAGCCTCGTTTCGGGCGACAGGCGCGTGATTACCAAACGGTCGTAGCGGGTGGGCCAGCGGGTGTGACGAATACCTCCGCATCCGTGTGACCTGGGAATCGCTTCCGATAGTCCGCTAGCAGCCGCTCGGCGAGCTCCGCGCTCTCCACGCGGCTGGCCAGCGCCCACACACTCCCACCGAACCCGGCGCCGAACGCAGACGCCGCAACCGCGCCCAACTCCCGGGCGCGCGCCGCCAGGAAGATCGTCTCGTCGATCTGGTTGTGGAGCATTGTCACGGCGTTTCGCATCGACCGATCCACGACCGCGCCGAGTTCGTCGACGGCGTTGCGGCTGAGGGCATCGCCCGCCGCGGGAATCAGCTGCTCGCTCTCGATCGCGAACTGCCGCACCCGCTCCGCGAGCTGCTCCACGGTGAACGAGTCGGTCGCCACGGCTGACGACCGGATCGCGTCGACGACCGACTCGGCACCGCCCGCGACCCGGATCGCGTCGCCGAGCGTGGCCTCGGTCCGGCCTGTCGCGCGGCGCCACCGGTCGAGGGCGGCATGCGCGAGCGTCGCGAGCCGGTTGTACGACTCGAGCGCGGCACCCGTCTTCTCCGCCATCACGCCGCTCGACGCAATCACGAACGCGTGATCGCGTTTCAGTGGAATCGCACGCTCGAATCGCACGGGACAGAACGAGTACTGGACCAGGGCACGCGGCTGCCCGCAAAGAATCGCCGTGTGGTCCTCGCTGCCACCGAACGTTCCGACTCCGCGTTCCCCGGTGAGTGACCGGTAAGTCAACCCGTTCTCCACGGCGCCGAGGTACTCGGCCAGTTCTGCTTTGCCGGCGATCACGCGACGGAACTCCTCGCGCGCGGCCAGGTCGTTCACGTGGCCGAGCACGAGATACGTCGCGACAACGAGTGCGCTCGAGCTGCTGATCCCGGACGCGATTGGCAGGTCGCTCGCGAATGCCATGTCGGCGCCAACGAGCGGCGGTGAGAAATTCGCCGCGATGCGGTGCGCGACGGTGAGGGGATACGCGCTCCAGTGGGCGCGGCGTCCCCGCGTTTCGGGATGGACCTCGCCTTCGATGAGCTCACCACTCACCGCATCGCACACGCGAATTCGCCCATCCGGCCGCGCGACGGCGGCCACGCAGAAGCCGCGCTCGATGGCGCACAACAGGCTCCTGCCGCCCGCGTAGTCCGTGTGCTTGCCCAGGAACTCGATTCGGCCGGGAACCCAGAATCGTGCCGCGGACGCGGTGGATGCGCCGATGTGCGTCAGCGCCTCGGCTGCGCGCGCGAACAGTGCCTCCTTGCGCGGCGCTTCCGCATCGCTCATTCCCAGTGAGTGCAGCCGTTCCGCGAGGGTGCTCAGAGCTGTACCCTGATCGCGTCGAGCCGCGCCGCGACTGCCGGGATGTCGGCACGGTGTGACAAATCGAGGACGGGCGCATCGATCCGAATGGCCCGCACTCGCATGCCGAGCACGCGAATGGCCAAGGCGACCGCCATCGGCAGCTCGAGCTCTCCACGTGGCGACGGTTGCACGTCGCGGCACGCACGAAAGATCTCGGAGCTGAACCGCCAGACGTTCATGCTGATCGCGGCGTCCTCGCGCTCGACGAGCGTGGCATCCGCCGGCTTTTCGACCACGTTCGTGAGATATCCGTCCGCGTCAATCTCGAGCGCCGCATACCGTGCGAGGCGCTCGGGCTGGATCTGGCCGTCGCGCAGGAGGCCGCGCCGCGAGAACGCGAGCATCGCCGGGCCGTCCGCTTCACGGAGCATTCTCAGACCGTCGATCGGGTAATAGTTGTCGGAGTTCAGCACGACGAATTGCTCACCGGCAACGAACTCCTCGCTCGCGAGGAGCGCGTCGGCCGTTCCGATCGGCGCCGGTTGAACGGCGAACGACACGCGGAGGCGCGTGAACCGCCGGCTCTCACCGTATCTCGCGCGAATGACGTCGTCGTGCTGGCCGACGACGAGACAGACATCGGTGAAACCGGCGTCGGCGATCGCCGTCAGTATGTAGTCGAGAAACGGCCGACCCGAGACGCCAACGGGCATGGCCCCCTTGGCCCCGGACGATGCCGCGGCGACTTGCTCGGCCGAGAGCGGCGTGTCGTCCTGCGCCTGCATGCGTGTGCCGCGGCCTGCGGCGAGAATCACTGCCTTCCGCACGGGTCGTGCGTCGGCCGCGGCCGAGCTTTCACCACCAGGAGATGCGGCCTCTCCGCTGAACAATCGCGGGATGACTCGCGCCAGCACGAGCCCGCTCGCCACGAACAGCACGGCCCATACGATTGCCGCCACGGTTCTGCCGTAGATCAAGCTGCCCGCCCCGAACAGACCCGCGTACACGAACGTCACTCCCGACGTCCAGCCGAGAAGCATTTGCGGAAAGCTGTCGCGCGATGGCGGCAGCGCCGATTCTCGTCGCACCGTGCGCCACCCCGGGCCCGCGGGCCGCGTGAGCTCGTAAAACCGGCGCAGTGTCACCGGGTCCGTCGGCCGTGTCAGCAGCGTCACCGTCACCCACACGACCGTAGTGGCGGCGACACTCGCGATGAGCGCGACCGGATCGGAGATCACCACGCCGCTCTTACGCGCCGCGAACAACGAAATGGCAATGACGAACGACGAGATCATCGCCGAGATCTCGCTCCACGCGTTGATCCGCCACCAGAACCAGCGCAGCAGATAGATCAAGCCTGTTCCCGCGCCAACCGAGAGCAGTAGCTGAAAGGCCTCGCTCGCCGTCGACAGCAGAAGAGTGAACGCGCCGCAGGCGATCATCAGCGCCACCGTGACGACGCGGGACATCCACAGGTAGTGGTGCTCGCTCCGTCCGCGCGCCACGAATCGCTGGTAGAAATCGAGGACGAGGTACGACGTCCCCCAATTCAAGTGGGTTTCGATCGTCGACGTGTACGCGGCAAATAGCGAAGCGACGAGCAAACCGAGCGCCCCGTGCGGCAAGAGCGTGAGCATGGCAGAATACGCGAGGTCGTTCCCGATCAGCTTTGGGTCCACGTGCGGCAGCGCGCGCTGAAGGTCCGCCAGACTGGGAAACACGAGCATCGAGCAGAGCGCCACGATGATCCACGGCCAGGGGCGGAGCGCATAGTGCGCCACGTTGAACCACAACGTCGCCCCGAGCGCATGGCGCTCGTTCTTCGACGCGAGGATTCGCTGCGCGATGTAGCTGCCGCCGCCGGGCTCCGCACCCGGATACCACACCGACCACCACTGAACGGTGAGCGGGATGACGAGGACCGAGAGCGTGAGGCCCGTGTCACGGAAATCCGGCAGCAACGACAGCGTCCTGGGATCTGTCTTGCGCATCAACTCGGCGAGCCCGCCCACGGCGGGATGATGGAGGGAGACGTAAGCCGCGATGATGACGCCGGTCATCGCCACGGTGAATTGCGCCAGGTCGGTCGCCAGCACACCCCACAAACCGGTGAACGCCGCAACGAGCACGCAGGCGCCCCCGCCCACGAGAATCGTCTCGAGGCGCCCCCAGCCCAGCAGCACGTTCGCGATCTTCACGGCGGCGAGCGTCACCGCCGACATGATCATCACGTTGAAGAACAAGCCGAGGTACACGGCGCGAAATCCGCGCACCATGGCGGCCGACCGCCCGGAATAACGCAGCTCGTAAAACTCGAGGTCCGTCAGGACGCGGGAACGCCGCCACAGCTGCGCGTAGAAGAAAACGGTCGCCATGCCGGTGAGCAGGAACGCCCACCACACCCAGTTGTAGGACACGCCGTGCGTTCGCACGAAGTCGGTGACGAGGTTTGGCGTGTCGGTGCTGAACGTCGTCGCGACCATCGATGTGCCGACGAGCCACCACGGAGCCGACTGGCCCGAGGTGAAGAATTCCGCCGTGCTCGCCCGAGCGCGCCGCATGTAGAACACAGCCGGCAGAAAGCACACGATCAGGCTGATGGCAACGACCAGCCAGTCGAGCCCATTCAGGCGCATGCCGTCAGACCGGGGCTGCGTCGAGCGTCAGCACTTCGAACGGCGCGAGGTTGAAGACATGCTCGGTCCCGGCGCGCAGCGCCACGGGCGCACGTCCGCGATCTTCGCTCCACGGGCTGTGTGCCGCGTAGTCTCGCGCCGCGCCCTCGGGCAGCTCGAAGGCCCGCGCGACGTCGATCGCGATCGCCTGCGGCTTGTCGCTCGGATTCCGCAACGACAGTATCCCGCGATCCGCCGACCAGGCGGCGTGGCCGTACACCTCGAGCTGGCGGGGATCGCCGCCGATCCAGTGCGTGTCGGCGAACGTGCCCGCGTTCCGCCGCGACCAGTTGGCCGCCTCGGCGAGCGTGTCCCAGTTCGCCGTCGTCAGAAGCGACGGCGTAACGTACATCTCCTGCAATTGGGTGCCTGTCCCGAAATACGCGCGAATCTCGCTCGTGAAGTCGCCGCCGGAATCCGTGTCGAGGTTCTTCGCGTGCCTGGCGTAGATCAAGCCGTGCAGCATGAGTGAGTTGAGCGGAAACAGCGGCCCGCGACTCACGACGCCGCGGAACGTGTCACCGTCGCGATACGTGATCCACTGCTGGCGGTTGCTGCCCACGCCGGCAAAACTGTGGTCTTCGCCGCCGCGCCAGATGGAGTCGGCGTACCGCAGCCAGAACGGCGACGGAAACGTGCCCGTCGTGAGATTCACGTAGAGATCGGGTTTCTCGGCGCGCAAATCGCCGATCAGTGTGATCGCGGCGTCGAAGTCGCTGTCGAACGCGCTGCCCGGAAAGGCGCTGGAAACATTGCCCGTGCCGTCGATCTTGAACTGGTTCACCCCGTACCGGCGAATCATCCCGAGACACGTCTCGCGGAACCGCGCATAGTACTTGGGGCCGGACAGCGCGAATCCGCCGCGGTTGGTCTCGAAGCCCTGAGCGCGTCCGTTCGCGAGTCGTTCTTCCTTTGGCTTTCCGTATCCGCCCCACGGCGACATCCACACGCCGGGCGCGGCGCCATACCGCGCTGCCGCTTCGCGCAAACGCGCGAAGCCATCGGGGAATCCGGAATGAAATCCCCACAGCGTCGTTGGATCGTCCCAGCCGTCGTCGAAGAGGAACGAGCTCAAACTGGCGCCCCGCCTGCGAACGAGCTCGGAGCCGAACGCTTCGATCACGGCCAGCGCCTCGGGCTCGCTGTACTTCGAGAAGTAGCCGATGTCGTACCAGGAGTTGTAATGGAGAAACGTGCGGTACGGGTGCGCTCGCTCGCGTTCCATGTACGCGAGGAAGTCACGTCTGAGCTGGCCCGCGCGAGCGACGCCGATGACCGATGACGCTGTGAACGGCGCGCCGGGTCGCAACGGCAGCTCGCGGGTCAGCACGGCTCGAGCGCGCCCGCCATCCGCCGTGCTCGCGGACAGAGGATGCTCGAAGCCCGTGAACCACGTGCCCGCGACGATCGGACTTCCCTTCACCGTTCCGTTGACGCGCGAACCGGGAAGCGGCAGATCCACCATGACGATCTCGCGCACCGGGAGTGGGGCGCCGCCCGCCTCGAGCACGACCTCCTGCCTGACGTAGGACGAACCATCGCGCAGGATCGCCGACCATGAGGCACGCAATCGCCCGCTCGCGTCCTCGAGCACCATCGAGACCTGCCGTCCCGACATCCGCTCGGCCAGCCGCGACGCTTCGTTCCGAGCGGCCAGGATGCGAGGCGTCGGACCGCTGACAATGCGAAGCGCATCCGACGATAGCGTCGTACCATCAGCGAGGACGAGTGCGAACGCAGGCGCGCTCGGTACGACTTCCGAAGCCGCCTGGAGATCGCGCAGTCGAGCAATGCGAGGTCCGCCGCCGACGATGGCAAAGGTGACCGAGAGCGCGTCGTTGGCGAGCGTGAACTCGTTCGCGGCCGAGGTGAAGCGCGCCGAGCCGCCGGGCGTCGGTCGGACGCTGTGAACGGGCGCGCAGCCGCTGGCCAGTCCAATGCCGGCGGCGAGCGCCGCGCTGCGCTCGAGGAACTCGCGACGCGTGAGCGGCGGGGCGCCATCGTGCGGTGGGCCCGTGCGAAATGATGATGGCATGGCTCGGAGTTAGTGCAGCCGCTTTCGGATCCGCGCAAGTTGCGCGCACGGATTGTATATCATATGCTGGCCAAGCTCTACTTGCGCGCCGCGCCAACGCAGCAACATTGCTGTCGCACGTTCGCCCACGCATCCGCTGTCACCGACGTCGCGCGGCGCGCCGCGCCTTCCTCCGTCCCGCCCCGCTCTCGATGACTACCACGAGCCCTCCGGCGAGAGCCGGCGCTGCGCCGATCGGCGACATCGTGGAGCAGCTCCGCAACACCGTCGCCACGCCTTACTATCTCATCGACGAGTCGCGGCTCATGCCCAACCTGGAGCGAATCGCCCTCCTTCGCGAGCGCTCCGGAGCCAAGAGCGTTCTGGCACTGAAATGCTTTTCGACGTGGTCGGTGTTCGACCTCATGCGGCCCTATCTCGACGGCACGACCTCCAGCTCACTCTACGAGGCTCGACTCGGAGCTGAACGCTTCGGCAAGGAGGTGCACGCCTATAGCGTGGCGTTCAGCGACGAGGAGTTCGATCAGGTTCGTGCCTGCGCCACGAAGATCATCTTCAACTCCGCGTCGCAGCTGGAGCGATTCCGGACGCGGGCTGGCGATGTCCCGATCGGGCTCCGCATCAATCCGGGCGTGAGCTACTCGCGATACACGCTCGCCGATCCGGCGCGGCCGCACTCGCGGCTCGGCGAAACGGATCGCACGGCCATCGAGCGAGTGGCGCCCGAGCTCACGGGCGTGATGTTCCACTGCAACTGCGAGAACGAGGATCTCGACGCCTTTCGCTCGATTCTCGAGACGATCGGCCGCAGATTCGGTTCACTGCTCTCGGCCGTCGAGTGGGTCAGTCTCGGCGGCGGGATCTCGTTCACGAGGCCGGGCTATCCGTTCGACGCGTTCGCGCAGTCGCTCGCCGATTTCGCCGCGCGGTTCGACGTCGATGTGTACCTCGAGCCCGGCGACGCGGTGGTGGCCGGCGCCGGCTTTCTCGTTGCGCGCGTTCTCGACGTTGTCCACAACGGGGCCGACATCGCGATCGTCGACGCGGGCGTCGAGCCGCACATGCTGGATATGCTCGTGTACGACATCGAGGCAAAGCTGGAGGCCGACCGCCCGAGCGGAGACGGCTACCGGTACACCGTCGCCGGCAGGACCTGTCTCGCCGGAGACGTGTTCGGGACGTACCACTTCCCCGAACCGCTTCGGGTGGGCAGTCTCGTGACCTTCGGCGAGTCCGCCGCGTACACGATCGTGAAGAAGAACTGGTTCAACGGACTGCCCATGCCTTCGATCGTCGTCCGGCGACTGAATGGGGACATCGATGTCGTTCGGCGGTTCGGCTTTGACGATTTCGTGAACGCGCTCTGAGCTGCCTCAGCGCACGGGCATGCGCGCCATCGCGAACGTCGCGATCCGCGCGGCCATCGCGCCGTAGTCGAGTCCAACCGCTTTGGCGCCCGCCAGCACGACGGACTCGGGATCGAGCTCGGGATTGGCGTTGACATCGAGAATCTGCGGCTCGTCGCCGAGCATGCGCATATCGAAGCGCGCGTAATCCCGAAGATCGAACGCCTGGTAGGCGGCGAGGGCCACTTCCTGGATTCGCTCGCGCCAATCCGGCCGGTCGTGCGGCGCCGGGCATGGCATCGTGATCTCGCGGTAGCCCCGCGACTGTCGCTCGATCTTCCACTCGCGCGTGTGCAGCCGATCGGCTGGGTCGGTGAACGTTGAGAACACGATTTCGCTCGGCGGCAGCGCTTCCGGGGTGTCGTTTCCCCAGACGGCCACCTGGAACTCGCGCGTGTCGAGGAATGGTTCCACCAGCGCCGCGTCGTCGAAGAGGCGCCGCAGCTCGCCGATGCGTTGCGCAAGCTGCGCCTCGGTCCATACGACGGATTCCCGATCGATGCCGACGCTGGCATGCTGGTTCGCGCCCTTGACGATGGCCGGAAAGCTCGACCAGCCAACGGCGTCACTGGCGGTGGCGCAGACACGCCAGGGAAGCGTCGGCAGTCCCGCCGCGCAGAGTCGCTCCTTGACGAAGGATCTACTCTGCGTGCATCGGAGCACCTCGGGCGACGATCCCGTGTACGTGAAGCCACGACGCTCGATGTCCTCGGCAACCTCGGCCTCGCTCCAGGGGCGTCCGGCCATCTCTTCGCCCCAGTTCCACACGAGCCATTCACCGGGGTCGAACGCGTCGAGGCAGGACAGGTCTTCAAAATACTTGAATGCCCGAATGATAAACCCCTGCGCGACGAGGCCGTCGAGCAGCATGTGCCACATCTCGTCGGCGTATCGCCTGTCGATCGCCGGCCACTCGGGGTTTTCGTTGCCGATGACCAGGATCCCGGGCGATCGTTCGCCGCGCGCCGGTGCGTGACTCACGCGGTGAGCGGCTCGTTCGGGTCCCCGATCGCCAGCGTCTCGACCTCCCAGGGGAGTCCCTGTCGCGCGACCTCGGCCAGAAACGGCTCCGGTGGGAACTGCTCGACATTGTAGACGCCAGGCCCTCGCCAATGCCCCTGGAGCACCATCATCGCCCCCGTCACGGCCGGAACGCCGGTCGTGTACGACACCGCCTGAGCGCCGACCTCCCGATACGTGCGCTCGTGGTCGCACACGTTGTAGATGATGACCTTCTTCGGCTGGCCGTCCTTGTGCCCCTGGATGATCGCGCCAATCGAGGTCCGCCCCGTGTAGCCCTCCGCCAGCGACGAGGGCTCGGGCAGCAGCGCCTTGAGGAACTGCAGTGGGACGATCTTGCTCCCCTGGAACTCGATCGGATCGATCCGCGTGAGTCCGACGTTCTGGAGCACCTCGAGATGCTTGATGTAGTTGTCGGAAAACGTCATCCAGAATCGGATCCGCTCGAGGCCCGGGATGTAGCGAACGAGTGATTCCTCTTCCTCGTGATAGATGAGGTACGCCTTGCGAGGGCCGACCCCGGGAAAGTCGATGGTACGAGAGACACTGAGCGGATCGATCTCGTGCCAGCGCCCGCATTCCCAGTAGCGTCCGCGCTGGGTGACTTCGCGAAGGTTGATCTCCGGATTGAAGTTCGTCGCGAACGCCTTGCCGTGGCTGCCGTCGTTACAATCGATGATGTCGATGAACTGGATCCGGTCGAACAGCCGATCTCGCGCATACGCGCAATAGACGCTGATCACGCCGGGATCGAATCCGCATCCCAGCACGCCGGTGATTCCACGCGCTCGATACCGCTCGTGATACGGCCATTGCCAAGCGTACGTGAACTTCGCCTCGTCGCGTGGTTCGTAGTTGGCCGTGTCGAGATAGTGAACGCCTGTCTCGAGACATGCGTCCATGATCGGCAGGTCCTGATATGGCAACGCGAGATTGAGCACGATGTCGGGGAGAACGCGCTCGATCAGCGCGACGACCTGGCGTGGATCGTCGGCATCGACCTCGGAAATGGTGATCGGCGACGCGCACTCACGTTGAACCCGCTCGCATTTCGCAATCGTGCGCGACGCCAGGTGGACGTCCGTGAAGACGTCGCGGTTCATGGCGCACTTCCTGGCCACGACGCTGCCCGCGGCACCCGCACCGATGATCAAGGTCTTCCCCACTGGCCCCCCGGCTGGGAAATCGCTTGAACATGGCATAAGAATTTGACTGCCACCACCGATGGCTGCTTCATCTGGAGCGCATTACCTTAATCGGCCTCCATTCGCCCCCTTCCCGGCCCCTCCCCCGTCCATCGATCGCCGCGGCAGTCGTCATGCGCCGCGGCCACCACTGAATCGCTCGTCACCCATCGTGTCGGATCGATCACTTCCCGCCATCGCGCCGCGGCAACTCGGGGCCTATTTCGGTCTCTTGTTGTTGACGCTGGGCCTTGCCGAACCAACGGGCCTGGTGAATCTGCCGCTGCTCTTCTGGCTGAAAGACGGCCTGCACATGAAGCCTGAGGCGATCGCGGTATTCGAGGCCGTGGCTCTCGCGCCCGGATACTTCGTGTTCGTGTTCGGATTCATGCGCGACCGGTGGAAGCCGTTCGGCGGCAGCGATCGTGGCTACTTCATCCTCACCGCGCCCCTGGCGATCGCGGTCTATTGTCTGCTGCCGGCGACCAACATGAGTTGGTCGCTCCTGCTCGTCGGCATGCTGGCTCTCGTGATCGCGTTCGAGTCCCTCGGGGCCACCACGGAAGCGCTGATGACGACCGCGGCGCAGCGCCTCGTCATGCCCGGCCGCCTGAGTGCCGTCTCGGAGCTTGGCGAGATGCTGCCGAGCGTCGCGTCCATGCTGATTGGTGGCTGGCTTGCGATCCACGCGGGCTTGCGTCTGACATTGCTGCTCGGCGCGACACTCACGCTGTTCCTGCTGATACAGTCGCTGGCTGCGCCGCCCATCGTGTTCGCGTCGAGGCAGGCGACGGAGCGGGAGGGCAACGGCCAGGCGCTGCGCCGCCTCGTGCGGCATCCGGGATTGTGGCCGGTGCTCGCCATACTGCTCGTGTGGAACTTCTCGCCCGGTTGGGGAACGCCGCTGCTGTTCTTCCTCTCCGACCGCGTGAAGCTGTCGCCGGAAGTCTTTGGCGCGGTGCGCGCGGCATGGTTCGCGAGCAGCGCGCTTGCGGCGTTCGTCTATGCGTTCATGTGTCGCCGATGGCCCCTGCGTCGCACGCTGTTCTGGTCCGTCGCCCTGAACATCCTTCCCGGGTTCCTCATCCTTCTGGCCCACACGGGCGCGGCGGCGATCGGCGCCGCGGTCATCATCGGGATGCTTCTCGGCGTCGGCAACATCGCGCTGTTCGATCTGTTGCGCCGCGCGTGCCCGACGGATCTCGAAGGCAGCGGCACGATGCTCGGCTACTCGGTGTTCGCGATCGGCGGTGCCGCCGGCGACCTCGCGGGAGCGTTCTTGTACGAGCGCGTGGGCTTCACCATGTGCCTCGTGATCGACGCCGTGACGACGGCGGCGATCCTTCCCGTTGTCCTCGTGCTGCCTCGACACCTCGTCTCCTGGCGCGATGGCGAACGCATCGTCATCGTGCCTGATCGGCAAGCGAGCGATGGGTGCGAGCCGGTGCTCGTGCCGGCGCTCGCGCCCGCGCAACCGCGCGACTCCACGACTGGTCGCGTCCCCACACCCGTCTAGCCTCACATGACCGACACCCGGCCCACTCTCCGCACGACCCACGTCATTCGTGAACACCATCTTCCGCACGCTGGACCACTGCCCGTCGACGAGGACGTTTTCACCTGCCGGTTCTCGGAAGGCTGCTCGATGATGAACTGCCGTGCGACCTGCTGCAGTGACGGCGTGTGGGTGGACCTCGCGCATCGCGACCGCGTTCTCGCGGAGGCGCCGCTCGTCATCCGCTACATGGACGCCGAGCAGGAGCACGACCCGTCGAAATGGTTCTGCGACGACGCCAAGCCGGACATCGACTTTCCATCGGGCATCGCCACGAGCACGCAGGTCGTGAACGAGGCTTGCGTCTTCCTCAATGCCCGCGGATGGTGCGTGCTACACATGGCCGAAGCCGAGTCGCCGGGCCTGAAGCCCTTCTACTGCCGCACGTATCCGCTGGTGTTGTTGAACCACGTCGTCACGATCGATCAGGAAGCGTGCGCTACGCAGACACACTGCTGCGGGGCCGTCGAAGATGGCCCGCTGACGTTGTTCGACGTGTGCGGCGACGAGATCGAGTATCTGTTGGGCGAGCGTGGCGCGAGCGATCTGCGTCGAGCAGCCGGGGCCGATCGCGAGGGTAGCGCGTAGCACCTGCGCTTAGCACCTGCGCTTGGCACCTGCGCGTCGCCGTGCGGCTTATGGCACGGGGCGTAATGGCATGCGTGGTGCGGTGGTAGAATGAGCCCACCGCCGGAACCGACCACGGATCCGGCCGCCGACGCATTTTCGCAACCGACCGCATGCGTATCGCATTGGTATCTACGCCATTCGTCGCGGTGCCACCGCACTCGTACGGCGGGACCGAGCTCGTCGTGCACGAACTGGTTGAAGGGCTCGTCGAGCTCGGCCACGACGTCGTGTTGTTCGCGACTCAGGATTCGACCACCAGCGCGGAGCTTCGCGCCCTCTATGAGGAGGCGCAGTGGCCTCCGCAGATGCTCACCGATTTGAACCACGTGTCGTGGGCCATGCAGCAGATCGTCGAGCATGGTCCGTTCGACATCGTGCACGCACACTCCGCCGTGGCGCTCGCCTGCGCGCGCCTCGCGCCGCACGTGCCCGTCGTCTACACGATCCATCACGAGCGTGACGCCCAGCTGTCCGCGTTCTATGCCCAGTGTCCCCACGTGCAGTATGTCGCGATTTCGCGCGACCAGCGGCGGCGCGAGGTGCCGCTCGAGCGCGTCGAGGTCATCCACCACGGGCTGTTACCGAACAATTATGAGTGGACGCACACGGCCGCCGGAGACTACGTCTGCTTCGTGGGACGGTTCTCGCGGGTGAAGGGCCCGCATACCGCCATCGACGTGGCGGCGCGTGCCGGCGTTCCGCTTCGGCTCGCCGGCGGTGTGCATCCGCCCGACGAGCCGTGGGCCAAGGCCCACCTGTACGATCGCATGTCCGAGCCGCACGTGCAGTATCTCGGTGTGGTCGGACTGGAGGAGAAGCGCCCACTGCTTCGCGACGCGCGTGCGTTGCTCGCGCCGATCGAGTGGAACGAGCCGTTCGGCCTGATTCTGATCGAGGCCATGCTCTCCGGATGCCCGGTCGTCGCGTTCGCCCGCGGGAGCGTTCCCGAGTTGATCGAGCTCGGCGTCACGGGCTTCATCGCCCGCGATGCCGACGAGATGGTCGATCTGATTCGGCCCGGCGGCCCCGTTGACGCATTCGATCGGCACCGCTGCAGGGCTCGCGCGGTTCAGCGCTTCGGTCGCGACCGAATGGTGGCGCAGCACGTCGCCCTCTATGAGCGCATCGCGCGAGCCGCTCCGCGCCGACTCCGTCAGCATGAACCGCCGACACTTCTCACCGCCTGACGCATGACCCGGGCGACAGCAGCCGAGAGTGTCGTCGAATCGAAGCGCACGGAGAACGGCGGGGAGCACGAAGAGCCCACCATCTCGATGGAAGAAGCGGTGGGCTACGCGGTGCTGCCCTGTGCCCACGAGACGACGGTGGCCGACGCGATCGCGCTCACACACGACCACGTGTTCGTGCTCGTCGATCGGAACGGCAACATCGCACCGCCCGGACGCTGCTCGCTCGGCTTGTTCGAGGACGACACGCGCCTGTTGAGCTACTACGAGCTGCGCGGCGCGGGGACCGATCCCGTCAAACTGTCGGCGCAGGTGGTGCAGCCATATCACGCACAGATCGACCTCGCAGTCACCGATCACGCGTTTGGCGGCGACCCCTGGGACCCGAAGCACGCCGTGTACTTCAAGCGCGAGCTCACGGTCGACGACTCGCTATTCGAGCGGCTCACGCTCACCAACTACCTCGTGCGCCCGATCGACTACTGGATCGAGCTGCGGGTGGCGTGCGATTTCGCCGACATCTTCGAGGTGCGCGGATGGAAGCGCAACGCGCGCGGCGAGTTCTTTCGACCGGAGCTGGTGGACGACCGTACGATCCGGTTCTCCTACCGCGGCCGTGACGGCAAGGTGATCGACAGCGTCGTCTACTTCCGTGACCGGCCCGATGTCCTCGAGCCCCATCGCGCACGCTGGTCGTTCCGGCTCGAGCCAGGACGTCCGCTGGAGCTGGCGTGGAGTATCGGCGGCCGCGCGCTCGAACGCGGTCGCACGTTTAGCGTCGAGCTCGATGCGCGCCGAACACGGCTCGCCGCAGAGTACGACGAATGGCGGGCGGCGGGCTCGCGATGGTCGAGCGACGTCGAAGCATTCGATAACACTCTGACGCGCGCGATCGACGATCTTCGATCGCTGTACATCGGCAGTGGCGACGAAGCGGTGATCTCGGCCGGAATTCCATGGTATTCGACGGTGTTCGGACGCGACTCGATCATCACGTCCCTCGAAACGATGGTCCTCGACCCCGGGATCGCCGTCGATACGCTGCGATATCTCGCGCGGCATCAAGGGACGCACGAGAACGCGTACACCGAGGAGCAGCCCGGTCGGATCATGCACGAGCTCCGTCGTGGCGAGCTCGCCCGGAGCGGCGAGATCCCGCATGTGCCGTATTACGGGACGATCGACGCGACGCCGCTCTGGCTGGTGCTGCTCGACGAGACTTGGCGCTGGACCGGTGACTTGAACCTCGTCCGCGAGCTCTTGCCGAATGCGCGGCGCGCCCTCGAGTGGATCGACCGATACGGAGATCTCGACGGCGACGGATTCGTCGAGTATGCACGCACGTCGGCCCGTGGATTGGTCAATCAGGGCTGGAAGGATTCTGGCGACGGCGTGCCCTACCCCGACGGAACGCTTCCGCAGCCGCCGATCGCGCTGATCGAGGTTCAAGGGTACGTGTACGACGCCAAGACCAGGGCCGCCGCGCTGTTCGAGCGAACCGGCGACGCCGAGACGGCGGATCGGCTGCGCTCCGAGGCCGAGCGACTCCGTGCCCAGGTGCTCGAACGGTTCTGGATTCCGGAGCTCGGAACCTTTGCCCTCGCGCTGGACGGCGAGAAGCGACCGATTCCGACGGTGACGTCGAACGCGGGGCATACGCTCTGGAGCCGGCTGGCGGATCCCGCGCGCGCGGTCGCGATCGCGCAGACCCTGCTGTCGAGCGACATGTTTTGCGGCTGGGGCATTCGCACGCTCAGCGCGCGGCACCCCGTCTTCAACCCGATGAGCTACCACAACGGCTCTGTATGGCCCCACGACAATGCGCTGATCGTCATGGGTATGTCGCACTACGGCCTGGGGCCGGCGGCGCTGCCGGTGGTCGACGCGACTCGTGACGCGGCAGCGGCCGCCGACTTCAATCGGTTGCCCGAATTGTATTGCGGGATGGCGCGCAATGGCGCACGGCAACCGGTTTCATATCCGGTGAGTTGCTCACCGCAGGCGTGGGCCAGTGGCGCGCTCTTTCTGATGCTGCAAGCGGTTCTCGGCATTCTCCCTGACGCGCCCGCGAACCTCCTCCACATCCGGAATCCGGTACTGCCGCGCGGACTCCAGGAGCTCACCATCACCAACCTGCGCGTCGGCAAGTCGCGCGTGTCGCTGCACTTTGCCCGGCGGGCGAGCCGCACACTCGTGAACGTACTGGCAGTGGAGTCCGACGCCGAGCCATTCCAGGTACGAATCGAAGTCGGGTGAGCTCGATCTTCCAGTGACCGCGCCGCGGCGCTGGGGGGGGGCGCACCGGGCATTGCGGCCCGGGCGTTGCATGGACGGATGATCGTATGATTTCTCGCACGCAACGCAGCGCGGCCATCGTCGCCATAGCGGCATTTGCTGGTGCCCGGCCGCTCGCCGCGCAAGAACTGTTCGTCAGTAACGAAGGTAGCAACTCGGTCACCGTCGTTTCCGCCGCCACGCTGCAGCCACTGGCGACGATTCAGGTTGGCAAGCGCCCGCGCGGCATCGCGCTGTCGCCGGACGGACGGCGCGTATATGTCGCGCTCGGACTCGAGGACGCGGTCGCCGTGATCGACGCTGCACGCCGGACCGTCGTGGACAAGCTTCCGGCGGGTCCCGATCCCGAGCAGGTCGCGGTGAGCAGCGACGGGAGCATCGTGTACGTGTCGAATGAAAGTGCAGCACGTGCATCGGGCATTCGCGTCGCCGATCGCAGCCAGATCTTCTCGGTTGCCGTTGGCACGGAGCCCGAGGGTGTGGGCGTGAGTCCCGGCGGCCAGCGACTCTTCGTTACCGGTGAGTCGGACTCGAGCGTGACGATTCTCGACGCGCGAACCGGTCGCCTGCTTGGCACGTTGCACGTGCCGGCGCGGCCGCGGTTCGTGACGTTCGACCGGACTGGCGACCGCGCATTCGTGAGCTCCGAGAACGGCGGGACGCTCTCGATCATCGACATCCATCGAGATACCGTGCTCGAAGTCGTGCATATCGCCGATGGCACCACAAAGCCGACGGGCGTGGCGCTCTCCCCCGACGGACGGCGTCTGTACGTCGCGAACGGCGCCGGGAACCGTGTCACCGTCATCGACCCCATCACTGCCCGCGTCCTTTCATCCGTCGAGGTTGGGTCGCGTCCGTGGGGCGTCGCGCTCTCGGCCGACGGTGCGACGCTCTACACTGCGGACGGGCGCTCCAACCAGGTCTCCGTGATCGATACGCAAAGCGGACGGGTGCGCGCGACGATCCCGGTGGGTGAACGCCCGTACAGTCTCGTCGTCGTGCCCGGCCGATCCGTCCGCTGACGCCGCGGTCGCTGGAACCGCGATTGCATCAGTTCTCCTCATCCACGACGGAGACCGTGATGGCCGAGGTGCTCGTACAATTCGACGCCGTAGTGACCGCGACTGACGGTCGCCGTTTCATTCCGCGCGCCTGCGGGCGTCCGGCCGGGAATGTATGGGAGGGATGGATCGAGTTCGTCCCCACGAGTCCGGGGGCGCCGATTCGCACCCCGCGCGAGACCGAACAGCCGAACCGCAACGACCTGCTCTACTGGGCGCAGGGACTGACACAGGTCTATCTCGAAGGAGCGCTCGCGCGCGCGCTTCTCGAGCCCGTGGTCATCGAACGCGAGCGCCCGGTGGAACCCTACTTCGAGGCGCCGGCCCCTCCGCCAGTGCGGCAGGCCACGGCGCCGGCCGGGTTTACACGTCCGGTCCTCGATCCATTCAGCGTCGCGCAGCAGGGTGAGGACATCCTGGTGAGCGAGCTCGGCGCACTCGACACCCCGCGCATCCGCGACATCGTGCTCGCCTATGGTTTTTCGACCGCGGAAGACGCTCGGCTGGCAACGCGGGAGCAGCTCATCGCAGCCGTCGTTGCCGGAGTGAGTCGCGTCCGCAGCCCTACGACGCCCGAGCAGGAATCGCAGCCGAGTGGGTACTGAGGCGGCTCGGCCGAGCCGCCGAGAGTATCATGTGCATTTCGCCATC
>DATJHY010000141.1:0-21810 GCA_035493635.1 Gemmatimonadaceae bacterium
CCAAGGTTGCGACGACACTCGGCGCGCCGTTCGCGCACTGGGTGAGCGGCGGCGGGAAAGTTGATCCGGTCACCGGCGATCGCGACGTCTTTGGCGACGGAACGGTCGTGATGCTCGACATGCCCGGGCACACGCCAGGCCATCACAGTTTGCTCGTGCGACTCAAGGGCATGGGTCCCGTGCTGATCAGCGGCGACGTGTCCCATTTCCACGAGAACTACGACGCCAACGGCGTCCCGACGTTCAATACGAACCGCGCTTCCAGCCTCGCCTCGCTCGCACGATTCAAGGAGATTGCGGCGAATCTCCACGCCACGGTGATCATTCAGCACGATATCCGGGATGTCGGCAGACTTCCGGCGTTTCCCGAAGCGGCGAAGTAGAGAGTCGTTGCGATCGCGTTACGGGTGCGCCCGTGTCCAGCGGCCGCAGGTGAGCCCTGGTGTGACCAGCGTGCGACTCGAGCTGCCTTAGCATCCGTAATCGTGACCGCGCCGGCTACATTCCCGGCGGTGTCTCCCCGCCAGCGCTTCATCCTCGCCCGCGCCACCTACGTCGTCATCGTCCTGTTGGGGACGCTGGCGAACCTCCACGCATCATCCGACCTGAGCGCGGTTCAGGCGCGGCTGGTGCGCGCCCTTTCACCATCGTTCACTTGGCGCGACGCGGTCGACGGGCTGCGCAACGTCGTGCTCTTCGCCGGACTTGGCGCGGTGTGGCTAGTGACGTCACTCACCGGACACGCGCGGCGAGAGGTCGGGCAGGCCGCGCTCGTGTCGCTGCTGCTCAGCACGACGGTCGAAGCCCTGCAGCTCTTCTCGCCGATCCGGAACGCCAGCATCATCGACGTCACGACGAATACCCTCGGTGGTCTCGCCGGCGCCGTCGCGACGCTCTTCCTGCTCGCCGCCGTGCAGCGCGCGCGGCGGGACAAGTCATATCTCGGCGTCCCGATGCTCCTC
Source organism: Gemmatimonadaceae bacterium (assembly GCA_035493635.1). Lineage (GTDB taxonomy): Bacteria > Gemmatimonadota > Gemmatimonadetes > Gemmatimonadales > Gemmatimonadaceae > JAQBQB01. Next base: position 963 of record DATJHY010000141.1, read on the forward strand.
CTGGCTGGCCCGTATGCCTCCGCCGTGCTCTGCGAGGCCCTGGCACCGCTCTTTCATTCCGCGCCGCTGGCCGCCGTGCACGGCGGACCACTCTCGCGCCTGCGGCTGGCGTTGGACGCGGCGCTGCCACTCTCATGGACCGAGATTCCCATTCTCGATGTTGCGCTGTTCGGCGCGGCGGGGTTTCTCCTGGTCGCGCTCGTTCGCGAGCGCGGCAACGTCGCGCGGCGAGAATGGCTGATCGTTGGCGCCGCCGGCGCGCTGATTGTGAGCGCGGCGCATGCAATGCACGGCGCGTTCGGCCTCGCAGTGCGCTGGGAAGCGCTCGCGACTGATGCGGCGTCGATCATGCTCGGCGCCTGGGTGGCGTCGCGGTCGCTCGCGCCGATTTCTCAGGCGTACCGGGGAGCCGCCCGCGCCCGCGTCGCAATCGTCACCTACGTGGCGCTGCTGGTGCTCTGGGGCTGGCGGCCATTGCTGCCCAAGACGCAGCTCCGCGCAGTCGCCGACCAGCTGAATCCGGTCGCGTTTACGCCGCTGCAGTCGCTGGCCCAGCGCGTGGACGTGTTCAGCGCGCTGCACGTGATGCAGCAGTTCCTCCTGTATGTGCCACTCGGCGCATTGCTCGCCGTCTGGCCGCTGCGATCGTCGGGCCGGCTGGCCAACTTGTGGCCGGCCGTGTGGCTCGCCGCGGTGATCGAGGTCGGCCACATCGTCGTCGCCGATCGCACGTTCGACGTCACGAATTTTCTCTTGGCGCTGGCAGGGCTCGGCATCGGTTGGGTCTGCGTGCGGCGGTGCGGCTATCGACCGTACGGTGCGGCGCTTCCGACGAGCTGACGAGCCGCAAACCGCCGCGCGCGGGGTGACGCGGCTCGGAATCGAATTTGCATCGCCACTCTCACATGGCAATGCGACGAACGGTTCCCGTCCTGCTCGCGCTGCTGTTCGGCTGTGGTACTGACACTCCGCTACAGCCGGACTCGGTTGCGCTGGTGGGACGGTGGAACCTGCAGACCGTCAACGGCCAGCCGCTCCCCTATACGGATCCGCAGATCAGCGCCTACAAGTTCGAGACGCTGAGTCATACCGTGACCATGGATTCGCGCGGCTTCTACAAGGCGCAGGGACACTATCGCGTGACGTCCAACGGTCGCGCCACCGTGCGCGTCGACACGGATTCGGGCACTTACTCCGTCAATCCGCCGCAGCTTACGATTTCGTCGATGGTGACGGGCGAACGCGACGTCGGCACGATTTCCGGGACGTCCATCACCTTCATCGTGCCGCATTACGCATTCGTGTTTAGTAAACAGTAATCACCCGGCGCGCGCGGCATCGGATCAGGCGCAGCCGACGCGCTGTCACTCCGCATCCCAATCGACCGCGCCGCGAAGCTCCGCGGAGACCTCGGCCTCCAAGTGCTGCTCGAGGTAGTGGCGCTCGAGGCGACGCGGAGCGCGGAAGACCAAGGTCACCTGCTGCTCGGAAAAGCTCTTTCGCTCGTTGAGCACGCGACAGCCTGCGCGCTCGAGCACCGCGCGGTACGCTCGTGCCGCCTCGGGCACCGATGCCGCGGCCAGACCTTTCACCGCGATGCGATAGTCGATGCGTGTGCCGAGCACGGCGATCAGCACGAAGCCAAACACCGTCGCGAGTACCGCCAGCGCAGGAAGGTCGAGGCCGCACGACAACCCGATCAACGTGACGAAGATCAAGCGGCCGGTCATCGGCGCCGAGCGTAGATCCGTCCTGAATCGAATGAGCCCGCCAATACCGAACACGACGAAGCCGACCGCCACGCCATACTTGAGGACCATCATGCCGGTGATCGCGCCGATGACGCCGTACAGCACGTAGACCTTCTGCGCCTCGGCTTCCTCGAGACTGTCGACGGTGCGCCTGATCGTCGGATGGTAGGCGATCGCGCCGCCAAGCACCGAAGCCAGCACGAGCGACAACGCCGCTTTCGCGAGAAACGCCACGTCGAGAAACCCGCTCCAGCCTCCGCTGGCCAATGGCAGTCGCGACGTGTCCATGCTCGCCGCGTCCAGAGCGCCCGTCCCCTGGGCAATCGATGCGGTCAACGGAATCGCCAGCAATCGCCAGTGCATGTGCCGTCCTGAATTGAGCGGGACCGCGGCCTCGAGCGCGGAGCCGTCGGGTCGTCTACACGTTTCGGGTGAACTCCCCTGAACGCAGTCGGGGCTTTGCCAGTCTTGATGAAGGGAAGCCCACTACGACGCGACGTCGCGCACCGATCGCCCGTGTTGCGGTCGGCGATAGGTTACGGCGCACGTCGAGCGCGCGCGGCAGGCCGTTGCCGCCGTATTCATCCGACGCTCGTTCGTCCGAACCGGAGCCTGCAACGTGGAACTCGAATCGCAACGTCGGCGCGCGACGGATTTCTTTTCCCTGCATCGACCGGGTGATCCGGTCGTGCTGATCAACGTGTGGGACGTGGTCAGTGCCAGATTGATCGAACGCAGCGGCGCGCGCGCGATCGCGACGACGAGCGCCGGCATCGCATGGGCGCTCGGCTATCCGGACGGCGAACGGATCCCGCGTAGCGAGATGCTGGGTGTCGTCGAGCGCATCGCACGCGCGGTGTCGGTACCGGTGACCGCCGACCTCGAGGCGGGTTACGGACCGCGAACCAGCGACGTCGCGGAAACGGTGAGGCTCGCGATCGGTGCCGGCGCCGTCGGCATGAACCTCGAGGACTGTATCGAAGCGCACAATGGCGGCGCCGATCGATTGCTCTCGGTCGAGGCGGCGACGGAGCGCGTTGCCGCCGCCCGCGCTGCCGCGGACGCGACGGGCATTCGATTCGTCGTCAACGCGCGCACCGACGTGTTCCTGCGCAACATTGGTGAACCCGCGTCGCGGCTCGCGCACGCCGTCGACCGTGCGAATGCGTACCGCGCCGCCGGCGCCGACTCGTTGTTCGTTCCCGGTGTGCGCGACGCCGAAACGATCGGCGCGCTCACCCGCGCCATCAACGGCCCGCTCAACGTCGTCGTCGGACCCGGGACGCCGCCGCTCCCCGAGCTCGGTCGACTTGGCGTCGCGCGAGTCAGCCTTGGCGTGGGCGCCATGCGCGCGGCGCTCGGCATGCTCGTGCGCGCGACGACCGCGCTCACCGACACGGGGACGTTCGACGCGTTCGTCGGCGGGGCGCTCAGCTCCGTGGATCTCAATGCCCTGATGGGTACGCCAGCGACCACCTAGCATCGCACCGCGGACCTCGGCCAGCGGCGTACGGATTGCACCGGCGAGACTGACGATGGTTGAACGCGCCGACGCGGCGACGTCGCCGCTCGACGCGCACCGACATGGGCGCCTTTTCAGTCCGAGGATGGTTACGATGGCACAAGGCACACAGGCAAGGGACCCCGTCTGCGGCATGTACGTGGATACGGCGACGGCGACGCATCGCTCGACGTTCAATGGCCAGACGTACTACTTCTGTTCGCCGGGCTGCAAGCGGACCTTCGACGCGAATCCCGCGCATTACTCCGAGCGGAGCGTCCCGGTGCAGGGCGCCGAAGCGCTCGAGCGGCACGAACCGCCCTTCACGAAATCCGACGGCATCGTCGCGCCCAAGTTCGGCTCAGCGGGCAGCGGCGGCGCCGAATTCGAGCGCCTTCCCGAAGCGCACGACAAGGACGCAAAGTAGCCTAAGAGCGGCTAAAAAGGGTCAGAGTCGAAATAGCCAAACGATCGCACGCCGGGTCAAACGAGCGCCAATGTCGTGATTGGCGCGACTGGGGTCAAACTCGAGCCAGCCGATGCTGAATCGAGGCGGCCCCAATTCACGTTCGCTAATTCGACTCTGACCCTAATTAGCTCTTTAAGCGGTTTGTTGCCGCCGGTGGCAATTCATTCCGGGCGGTACGGCGCCTTGATGCTGAGCGGGACGGCGGTCTCGCCCCAGTGGATTCGCATCACGGCTTCATCGCGCAGCACCACGGGAAAGTAGATCGCCAGCGTCTCCATGTGCGAGACGGGCTCCGGCGTCACGTCGACGCGGAATGCGTCCTGTGTCGCGCCCGGATACGGTTTGTGGAACGTGTGCGCCGCGCGGCTCAGGATGAACGTCCACGGGCCATGCTCGTGCGGGATGAGCCACAGCGAGTACTCGCCCGCCGTGACCGCGTGATTCTCGAGCAATACGTCGTGGTCGAACGTAATCCGCGTCGCCGAGTCCGCGCCGGGATGCCAGACGCTGTCCCACGGCACGAGCTTGCCGAACAGCGCGCGACCGCGAGCCACGGGCCGCCCGTATTCGACGGAGATGTGCGTGAACGCCACGTCCTGCGTGACGCTCCCGCGCTGGCTGAATGGATAACCCTGGGCGCCGGCGGATTGGCCGGCGGCGAACGCGGCGACCAGCGCGACGCCGAACATCGAGCGGTGTCGGTTGCGAGTGAGCTCGGTGAGTCTCATGATGATCCAACGCGCCGCGGCGCTCCGGGGTTCCCGTCGAATGCTACCGGCGCCACAGCCGGCGGGCGAGTGCCGGACGGGCGCCGGAGCCGTGCCTCAGATACTACTTGCCACCGTGCTGGAGCAGATCGTCAATCGGCGGCTGAAGCGCGCTTCGTCGTGAAGTGGTTCAGGCCAAAGGCATCGCGCACGTCGGCGAGCACCGAGGCGACGATGTCACGGGCGCGCTCGCTGCCGCGCTGAACGGTCGAGAGCACCGCGTCCGAATCGCGCGCCAGGGCTTCGCGGCGCAAGCGAATCGGCTCGACGAGCGCGGCGAGCACCCGCTCGAGCCGCCGTTTGAGCGCGACGTCGCCCAGCCCGCCGCGGCGATAGTGTTCCTTGAGCGCCTCGAGTCCGTCCCGATCCGGGTCGAAGGCGTCGAGATAGGCGAACACGACGTTGCCTTCGACGTGACCGGGATCGCTCGCGCGAACGTGCAGCGGGTCGGTGAACATCGCTTGCACCTTCGCGCGAATCTCGTCAGGAGACGCCGCGAGCGCGATCGCGTTGCCAAGCGACTTGCTCGCCTTTCGGCCGTCGATGCCTGGCAGGCGCGGCGTGTCGGAGAGCAGCGCGCGGCACTCGGGTACGATCGGCCGTCCCGCGAGATTTGCGAGCCGGCGCACGATCTCATTCGTCTGCTCGATCATCGGGAGCTGGTCGTTGCCGACCGGCACGAGCGTCGCGCGGAAGCCGGTGATGTCCGCGGCCTGGCTCACCGGATACGCGAGAAAGCCGGCGGGGATGTCGCGCGCGAAACCGCGGAGCTCGATCTCGGCACGAACCGTCGGATTTCGCTCCAGGCGCGCGACGGTCACGAGATCGAGGTACAACACGGTCAGCTCGGCGAGCTCGGGAATCGCCGACTGCAAGGCGATCGTCGTGACGTCGGGGTCGATGCCGGCCGCGAGATAGTCGAGCGCGACCTCGATGACGTTGTCCCGCACCTGGAGCGGCTCACCGGCGTGGTCCGTGAGCGCCTGCAAGTCGGCAACGAGCAAGGTCTGATCGTGCTGGTGCTGCAGCACCACGCGACCGCGCAGCGAGCCGGCGTAATGGCCCAGGTGCAGTGGGCCGGTGGGCCGGTCGCCAGTCAGAATCGTTTCCCGCCGACGCGCGATGTCGTTCACCGGTGCAGATTACAAATGGATCGCTCCAATGAGCAACCTCCGTGTGACCGACGAAGCGTCGACCTTCTGATGCAGCAACCGTGGAGCTGAGCTTCTCCGACGTCGAGGCGGCGCGCGGGCGAATCGGACCTTCGATCGTGCGCACACCCGTGGTGCCGGCGCTCGCGCTTCGCGACCGGCTGCGGGCGCCGCTGCATCTCAAGCTCGAGAACAAGCAGCGAACCGGGTCGTTCAAGGACCGCGGCGCGCTCAATCGATTGCTCGAGCTGACCGACGCCGAGCGCGCCTGCGGCGTTGTGACGGCGAGCGCCGGGAATCACGCGCAAGCCGTTGCCTACCATGGCTCGCGTCTCGGAATCCCTGTGCACGTCGTGATGCCCGAGCACACACCGCTGATCAAGGTCTCGAACACCAAGCGGTTCGGCGCCGACGTGCGCTTTCATGGCGCCACGCTGTCGGAGGCGATGGTCGAAGCCAAGCGCATGGAGTCGGAGGGCGGTCTCGTGCTGGTCCACGCTTTCGACGATGCGCGTGTCATCGCGGGGCAGGGCACGATCGGGCTCGAGCTCCTCGAGCAGATCCCCGATCTCACCACGGTGCTCGTGCCGATCGGCGGCGGTGGGATGATCGCCGGGATCGCGCTCGCGCTCAAGGAGCGGCGCCCGGAGATCAGAATCATCGGCGTCGAAGCCGCCGCCGCGGCGTCGGCACTCGCGTCGCGGCGTGCGGGCCACGTCGTTCGGATCGAAACGTCGGACACGATCGCCGACGGCATCGCCGTGAAACGCGTCGGCGAACTGACGTTCCCCATCATCGAGCGGTACGTTGACGACATCGTGGCGGTGAGTGAAGAAGAGATCGCTCACGCCGTGCACCTGTTGCTCGAGAACGAGAAGTTGCTCGCCGAAGGAGCCGGCGCCGTGCCGCTCGCCGCATTGCTCAGCGGCCGGCTCAGCCAGCAGCCGTCCGACGTCACGGTCATGGTGCTGTCGGGGGGCAACATCGACGTCAACCTGGTCAAGCGCATCATCGATCGTGGGCTCGTCACCGACGGTCGACTCGTACGACTGGCGATCACCGTGCCCGATCGGCCGGGCAATCTCGCCAGGCTCACGAACGTGGTTGCCGCCGCCGGCGCGAACGTGCTCCAGGTCGCGCATCGTCGCGCCTACGCCGACATCTCGGTGCGAGATGTGGAAATCGTATTTCAGCTCGAGACACGGGGACGCGACCACGTGACGGCCATCGTCGCCCGGCTCGAGCGCGAGGGAATTCGGGTTCGCGAGGAGACGTGAGCGACGCGGTCTTTGCGTCGCTCTCTCGCGGGAGCTCTAGAGACGCCCGATACGCACGCGCCAGACCTCTGGCCCCTCTGCCTCGTACGTCCAATCGAACGTACCCGGGCGCTCGGCGGCGAGCTGGTAGCGCAGGGGACGCGGATCGTGGTCGTTGACGAGCAGTAAAGCCTCGCCGACGTGCAGGCTGTCGAAGGCGCGGAAGATCGCGGGGTGCTTGTCACGCGGCGGTATCACGCGGACGTCGAGCTCGATGGCGTTGGTCGGCATCTGAATTATATGGTGAGAGAAGGGTGAAACATTCTATCGTGCGCGCCAGATCCTGACGGTCACGACGTGACCGCGCGATTCATCGACTTCGCAGGCGAATCCACGCTCGGCGAGAAAAGGAAAGAGCAGCTGCGGCACTCGCGTATTGACGTGCTGCAGCACGTAGCCGTCGGGAAGCGTCTCGAGCGCCGCGAGCGTGCGCATCAAGGGTTCTGGCGGCTCGAGCCCGCGCACGTCGAGCACGATCGTCGACTCGTCGGGCGCCACCAGCGCGTCGTCCGCGCTGATCGCCGCCGACTCAGCCGCGGGCGGCTCGGACGCCTGCGATTCGGGTCGCCAGAACCAGCTCGACCAGTCGTCGGGCGCGTCCGCGTGCGACTCGGAGGCAAAACCGCGCTTCGCCAGCACGCCGAACAGCGGCGCCGGCTCGAAGATCGTGCGCAGCAGCAGCACCTCGTTCGTGCAGAGCCCACCGACGGCGCTCATGATCCTGGAAAACGGTTCACGCCCGGCGCGCAGATCTTCTCGAACGTCCAGCTCGACGATCGGGGCCGACGTCGGGTGGGCGACTGGCTGCCCGGCGCGGTCGCGCGCCGGCGCCGGCGTTTCGGGAACGGCGTCCGCGATCTCGGTCGACAACCCGAGCGCTTCGTTCAGACGGCGCACGAGCCGATCGGCGGGCACGTTCGCGATCCGAGCCGCCTGCTCGATGGTGACGAGCCGCGCCATGACCCGGCGGAGGGCGCGATTGCGAAGTTTGGCAAAATGTGGCGCGAACTGCACCAGCACCTCGACGAGAGATTCGTCGCGCGAGAGCACGTCGCTCACCGTGTCGAGCGGCGTCACCGGTATTTGTCTGGTCGCTTCAGCCATTGACAGCCTCCAATCGTCCGCCAAATGCAATCCGCACGAGCTGGCTGATAAAGAGCAGCACGCCCGAGAGGAAGAGAAGCGCACCGACCCGCGCTCCCAGCGCCGACCCCGCGAGTATCGAGACCGCGAGAAGTGACACTCCCGTGCCCATCGCGCCGAGTTGCCAGACCGCCACGCGCGTGGAAAACATCTCCGCCACCGTCGGCACCGCCGACTTGCCCATCCGTCCGCGGTACTTCACGGTCCAGGCGAGCAACGGCACGATCTTGTAGAAGAAGCCGACGACGTACATCACGATGCCACCCAACAGGCCGAGCAGCACGTACGCCGTCGCGATGCGTGTCGACGCCGGGCCGCGCACGAGCAGTGCGAGTCCCAGCGCACTCGCCAGCAACAGGAACGAGATCGCCGCGGCCGCGAATCGCATCCCGACGTCGATGCGCTTCCGAATCCGCGCGCGATAGAAGCCGTACGCCTGACGCGCAAAGCACCACACGCCCCCTGCGAGCAGGAGCGCGCCGGGCCACGTCAGCTGCGACGCCGGAACGTTGAGTCCGACTGCGAGCACGGGCACACCCGCCGCGAGCAGCGCGAGGGACCGCTTCGTCCAGCGCGTGTCGACGCCGTGAGCGAGGAGGAACATCGGCAGCAGTCGGTGCGACACGCCGACGATCATGATCAGCGCCCAGCCCGCGATTGCGACGTGGAGATGTGTCGCCAGCACTCGCACTCGCGCCGCGGCGATGAAGCCGGTGTGCAGGTTGTGCAACAGCACGAGCCCCAGACCCAGCGTCGACACGAGGAACGAGAGCGCGAGCACGATCGCCATCCACGTCGCGTCGCGCGATCGCGCGCGACGGAGCGACGACACGATGTTCACCGCGGCCAGGATGATGCCGGTCGTGATCAGGGCGATTCCGGTGTGGTGCAGCATCTTCGCATTGGCGGCGACGCCGCACGCGAACAGGCCCGCTCCAGTCGCGAAGGTCCAGAAGCTGGCGTGTGCAACGCGCGGCCAACGCACCGGCGCACCAAGCGCGACCGGTAGGAGCTGGCAAAGCGCGCCGAAGATCGTCGTCGTCAGCCAGCCGAGCGTGAACAGGTGCGTCACGCCGGCGACGTGTGGCTCGAGGAACATCCCGGCGGCGAGCTGCGGCGCGATCCACACAAGTCCTACGGCGCCGGCGAGCAGGTACAACGTCGCCGCCGCGAAATGCTCGGCGGCGAGCGTAATCGAGCCGGTGGCTGGCGTCGCCAGACCGGCTGACGCGCTCGACGGAACGAAGGTTGGTCGATGCACGACGGACGGGCCCGTCGTCGGCTGCTCGGTGGGAGCGAGTTCACGAAGCGCCATGACGTATGCTCGCCAATCCCGCGCGCGGCAGGTGTGACGGATGTCTCACGTCAGGTATTCCCGCACCGACTCGCCGCCGACGCCCGACTGCGCCGCGACCATGCGTTGGCGATCATCGCGTCGAGTGTGAGGCCGCCGCGATCAGGAGGACCGACCATGATCATGCTCACCGAGATCTCGCTGACGTGCCCGGTCTGCGACAACGATTTCACGTCGACCGCGGTTCGCGATCGCCACGGCGCAACGAAGACGCGGACGGACTTCCAGGAGTATGTCGCGGGGAGCACCGTCCTTCCGTACACCATCCATCAATGTCCGCGTTGCGGCTACGCTGCCATGCCTGAAGGCTTCGAAGGTGCCGCAGACACCGTGGTCCAGCTGCACGTTTGGAACGAGCTCATGCCGAGCGTCAACGATGCGGAGGCCGTGGCATCCGAGAAGTACGAGGCGGCGGCGAAAATCGCGCTCTGGCGAGGCGAGGAACCGCGTCGGGTGGCGGATCTGTGGCTCTGCGCCGCCTGGTGCTGCTTGGAAGAGCGCGACACCGAAGCCGAACGGTATTTCCGGCGGCTTGCGGCGCGGTGCTACGAAGATGCGATGTCGATTTTCGACGGCGTGGCCAAGGACGAGCGCGCCGTGGTCGCCTACGTGATCGGCGAGCTCTGGCGCCGCATTGGCGACACGCGCGCCGCGCGTGCCTGGTTCGACCGAGTGCCGAGGGAGATCATCAAGCCGAAAGACCAGCGTTGGATCATCGACGCCGCGAGCCGCCAGTGCGTCGCGCCGGAGGAATGGTTCGGCTGATCGTCGACTCGCCCCGCTAGCCGCCGGCCGGGAGCATGGCGCGAAGCCGAGACAGATCCGGGATGAGCAGCCGGTCGCGCTCGACCGGGCGGATGAGCCCTTTTCGACGCAACTGCTTCATCGCGCGCGACACCGACTCGCGCGCCGCGCCGATCTCGATTGCGATCTCCTCCTGCGTTCTGCCGAGCGTCAGCTCGACACCGAACGGCGTGTTCTTGCCGCTTCGCTCGGCATAGCCCACGAACAAGAGGGCGAGTCGAGCCGCGACATCTCGGAACGCGAGCGTCTCCGTGAGATGGACGAGATGACGGAGCCGCCGCCCCAATGCCCGGATGATCGACTGCGCGAAATCAGGATGTGTTCGGTACATGTACTCGAACGCCGTGCGCGGTAGGAACACCAGCCGGGAATCTTCGATCGTGACCGCCGACGCCGGATACGGCCCGCCGTCGAACAGCGGAAGCTCGGCCACCGTTCTGCCCGGCCCCTCGACGTGCAGCACCTGTTCACGCCCTTCCGGATTCGTGCGGTAGATGCGCACGCGTCCCGATTCAACGATGTACACCCCGCGGCATTCGTCGCCGGTGGCGAACAACACGTGCCCGGCGGGGGCCGACCGAACCACGCAACGTTCGGCGAGTTGCCGCATCGTCGCCTCATCGAGCTCGGCGAAGAGCGGGACTTCCCGGAGGATCGGGATCAGCGATGCGGGCGCGGACGGCACACCGGTCATATCATCAAATAAGACGGCCAAAGCGGGAACTGCCAAGCTTCCAGCCGTGTGACAACAGTCACGCGCGCCGACATCGACCGGTGGCAGGTTTCATGACGTAGAGGCTGCATCGAGCACCACGCACTCGTTCCGGGGGTACGCGAACATGCCAGAGGAGACGCCTGTCAGCCGTGCGGTTTGGGCCGCTCTGTCAACGGTCATCGACCCCGAGCTCGGCCTCGATATCGTGACGCTGGGACTGGTGTACGACGTGTCGGTCGACGACGACGGCGCGCACATCACGTACACGATGACCACGCCCGGCTGCCCGATGGAGCGCATCATCACCCACGGGATCCGAACCGCCGTGCAGGGCGTCCATGGAGTCTCGCGGATCGATACTCACGTCGTCTGGGAGCCCGCGTGGCATCCCGGGATGATCGCGCAGGGCGCGTTCTCGCGCTGAACCCGTCCGCCGGGCTCTAGCACGAAACTGGCAACGCGCGGGTCGCGCGTCGCTGGCCGCGACGCCAATGGAGCGGAGGCGACTCGACGGTATGCACTTACTCACGCTTCGCACGGTCCTCGTGGCGACCGATCTCGACAAAGCATCCGTGGCCGCGCTCGAGACCGGGCATCGGCTTGCCGCGGCCGCCGGCGCGGCGTTGCACGTCGTGCACGTCACGCGCAGGTCGCCTGCCGAATCGGATCGCGGCGAGCTCGAATCGTTCATCCGTAGCGCGGGTCTCCAACCCGATGCGCGGCACGTACACCTGCTGGACGGTGATCCGCCGCATGCCATCCGGTTGCTCGCCGATCGGATCGGCGCGGACGTGATCGTCGTCGGGCCGCACCGCGACCGGCGCGAGGGGGACAGCGGGCATTCGCTGGGCAGCACGGCGCTGGCGATCGTCACGGACTCGTTCGCGCCGTGTCTCGTGGCGCGAGAGCCGCTGTCAATCCCGGTCGAGCGCGTGCTGGTGGCCGTGGACCTCTCCGACACCGCGCGCGGCGCGCTCGTCGTGGGGCTGTCGTGGGCGTCGGCGCTCCGTGCGCCGCCCGCGCGGGCGGGCACCGGCGCCCCGGCCACGATGGTCGTCCTGCACGTGGACCGTTCGACGCCGCCGCACAATGGCGGCGCGGGGCGCTCCCAATACGGCGATGCGTTCGCGCGCGAGGTGACGCGCATTCGGGACGACGCCGGACAGTGGGCCGGCGTGTCGATCGAGGACCGGCTGGTGTCGGGGAACGATCCCGCTCGGATGATCGCCGAGGCGGCGCTGAAGCATCGCGCGAACCTCGTCGTGCTCGGGACGCGCGGCCTGGGACTGGATCGCGTGGGCAGGGGCAGACTCGGCTCCGTGTCCGCGAGCGTAGTGCGCTTGTGCGAGACTCCCGTGCTGCTCGTGCCCCCGGCCGTCTGGATGTCTTACGCGGCATCCGAAGGACACCTGATGGCGACGTGATCGTACTGGCCGCACGATGCTGCTCGTGATACACTCACCCACACACGTGCCGGCTCCGGCGTTGCGCCACGCCGGACTCTACGTCGACCCATGACTCACGTCGTCACCGCTACGAACTCTGATCCGAGCCTCGTTCTCGCCGGCGGCGGCGAGATGGGCGCGCTGATGCGGTCGATCGATTGGGCCTCCACTCCATTGGGGCCGGTGTCGGCGTGGCCACAGAGTCTCCGCACCACCGTCAGCACCTGTCTCCACTCGCGGTTCCCGATTCTCGTCTGGTGGGGACCCGAGCTGGTGATGCTGTACAACGACGCCTACGTGACCCTGATCGGCGGCAAGCACCCGCAAGCCGTCGGATCCCCCGGGTGCGACGTGTTCCCGGAGATCTGGAGCATCATTGGCCCGATGCTCGAGGCCGTCATGACGCGCGGCGAAGCGACGTGGTCCGAGGATCAGCTCTTGTTGCTCGAGCGCCACGGATTTGCCGAGGAATGCTATTTCACGTTCTCATATTCGCCGATCGGCGACGAATCGGGCGGCGTCGGAGGCGTGTTCACGGCGGTGACCGAGACGACCGGGCGCATCATCGGCGAGCGTCGCATGGCCACGCTGCGCGCGCTCGCGGAACGCACCGCGCCGGCGCGCGCCGTTGCCGAAGCCGCGCGATGTGCCGTCGCCGCCCTGCGCGACAACTCGGCTGATGTTCCGTTCGCGCTGCTATATCTCCTCGACGAGCAGGGGCGCACGGCGCGACTGGCCGACGCCGCGCACCTCACGGCCGGCACGCCCGGGTGCCCGCTCGAGATCCCGCTCGACGACGCCGCGCTCGACGAGCCTCGCGGCGGCGCCACGTGGCCGATTGCCGCCGTCGCGCGAACCGGGCGAAGCCAGCTGGTGGAAGTGAGCGAGCTCCGGCCGCGCCTGTCCGACGATCCATCGTGGCAGGGGCTCGCCAACGCCATCGCGTTGCCCGTGGCCGCGGCCGGACAGGAGCGTCCGTACGGAGTCCTGATTGCCGGAGTCAGCCCACGCCTCGCGCTCGACGATGCGTATCGCGGCTTCCTGGATCTCATCGCCGGCCAGGTCGCCACCGGCATCGCCAACGCCGAAGCGTATGACGCCGAGCGCCGTCGCGCCGAATCCCTCGCCGAGCTCGATCGCGCCAAGACGACGTTCTTCTCGAACGTGTCGCACGAGTTCCGCACGCCACTCACGCTCCTCCTCGCGCCGCTCGAGGATGCGTTGCGCGAGTCGGATACGTCCTCTCCGGTTCATCGCGAGCTCGAGATGGCGCACCGGAATGCGCTGCGGCTGCTCAAGCTGGTGAACACGCTCCTCGATTTCTCGCGCATCGAAGCGGGCCGCATCGAGGCGTCGTACGAGCCGGTCGACCTGGGCGAGCTCACACGCGACCTGGCGAGCGCGTTCCGCTCGGCGTGCGAGCGTGCCGGCCTCCGGTTGAACGTCGAGATTCCGCCGTCGCCCCTGACCGCATTCGTCGACCGCGGCATGTGGGAGAAGATCGTGCTGAATCTGATGTCGAACGCCTTCAAGCACACGTTCGCCGGCGGCATCGACGTCCGCGTCTCGCAACGCGACGGCGACGCGCTGGTCGAAGTGGCGGATAGCGGAATCGGCATCTCGGCCCAGGAGCTGCCGCACATCTTCGAGCGGTTCCACCGCGTTCCCAACGCTCGCAGCCGGACGCACGAAGGAACGGGCATCGGACTCTCCCTCGTCGAGGAGCTGGTCAGGCTGCACGGAGGCAGAATCGACGTGGTCAGCAGGGAGGGAACGGGGACCACGTTCAGCGTGCACGTGCCGCTGGGATCGGCGCATCTTCCGCGGGATCGTGTCGGCACGATGCAGCACCGTCCCGCGACGGTGCTCGGCGTCCTGCCATATGTCGAAGAAGCGCTGCGCTGGCTTCCAGGCGTGGAGGTCAACGCCTCCCGCGGCGCGGAATCCCCAGACGACGCGTCCGAGCCGATCGCGACCGACGAGACGACGCGGGGCGCGCGGGTGTTGCTCGCCGACGACAACGCCGACATGCGTGACTACGTCGCGCGACTGCTGCGCGCGCAGCGGTGGATCGTCGACACCGTCGCGGACGGGCGTGCGGCTCTGGAGACGGCGCGAACGTCCCCGCCCGACATCGTGCTCTCCGACATCATGATGCCGGGCCTCGACGGATTCGGGCTCGTGCGTGCGTTGCGGGCGAACCCGGCGACGCGCGCAATACCCGTCATTCTCCTGTCGGCACGCGCCGGCGAAGAATCGCGGATCGAAGGCATGGCGACGGGGGCCGACGACTATCTCGTGAAGCCGTTCTCCGCCAGAGAGCTCGTGGCGCGCGTGAGCGCCCACCTCGGCCTGGCGGCGGTCCGCCGGCAGGCAGCCGCTGAAGTGGAGGCGGCCCACGCGGAGCTGACGGCGGCGCACATGCAGTTGCAGGCGCAGGCTCGGGCGACCGACCGCGCCCTCGCGGCGCTTCGCGTCGAGCAGTCCCGACTCACGAACCTCTTTCGCCAGGCGCCCGCCTTCATCTGCGTCCTTCGCGGCCCCGAGCACGTCTACGAGATGGCGAACGACTCCTACCGTCGCCTCGTCGGGTTCCGTGAGCTCATCGGGCGATCGGTTCGGGAAGCGCTTCCCGAAGCGGCGGGACAGGGCTTCGTCGAGCTACTCGACCGCGTGCTGGCGAACTGCGAGACGTTCGTCGGCAGGGAATTGGCGGTCGTGCTCCAGCAGTCGACCGACGCGGCGCCCGAGCAGCGCTACCTCGATTTCGTCTACCAGCCGATCGTCGAAGCCGATGGATCGTGCTCCGGGATCTTCGTGCAAGGCGTGGACGTGACCGATCAGGTGCTTGCCCGCGGCGAGATCGAGCGCGCGCGGAGCGAGGCGGACTCCGCGCGCCACGCCGCCGAGCAGGCGAATCAGTCAAAGAGCGATTTTCTCGCGGCGATGAGCCACGAATTGCGAACGCCGCTCAACGCGATCGCCGGTTACGCCGAATTGCTGGAGGTCGGCGTGCACGGACCGCTGAACGATTCGCAGCGCGATGCCGTGCGCCGGATCCGTCGCAGCGAAGAGGTCCTGCTCGGCCGCATCAACGACGTGCTCAACTTCGCCAAGATCGAGGCCGGCCGGGTCGAGTATCACATCGACGTCGTGCCGTTGGCCGACGCTGTCGCGGCGGTCGCGCCGCTGATCGAGACCCAGTTCGCCGCCAAGCGGCTCGACTACGTCACGCGCGTCGCTCCCGACGTGCTGGTCCGCACCGACCGCGACAAACTTCAGCAGATTCTGATTAATCTTCTCTCGAACGCCGTGAAGTTCACGGAAAGCGGCGGTACGGTCACCATCGACATGGGAACGCGCCCGGGAGCGCCGCCCGGCTTCGCGCTCCTGCGAGTGTCGGATACCGGGATCGGGATTCCGCGGGAGAAGCAGGATTCCGTCTTCGATCCGTTCATCCAGGTTCACCGGCGTCTGACGTCGTCGACCGAGGGGACCGGTCTGGGCCTGGCGATCAGCCGCGATCTCGCGCGCGGGATGGGCGGCGAGCTTCGGGTGCGCAGCGTCGAGGGAGAGGGCTCGACGTTCACACTGGCGCTGCCGCTCGCCAACTGACTAGCTCGCGCCGGTTCAGGCCGGCGGTGTGTAACTCCCCGGCTCGGGCGAGCGGAACGCCACCGAGAGCCGGTTCCAGCCGTTGATGGCGACGATCGCCATCGTGAGATTCACGAGTTCGACTTCGTTGAACACCTTGCGCGCCTGATCGTACAACTCGTCGGGCACGCCGCCTGAGCCGAGTCGCGTCAGCGCCTCCGTCCAGGCGAGCGCCGCGCGCTCCCGCTCGGAGTAGAACGGCGCTTCGCGCCAGGCGGGCAGCACGTAGATGCGCTGCTCGGACTCCCCGGCCGCGCGCGCGTCCTTGGTGTGCATGTCGAGGCAGAACGCGCAGCCATTCAACTGCGATGCGCGGATCTTCACCAGCTCCAGCAGCGATCGTTCGAGCCCGCTCCCGCGCACATACCGCTCGACGCCGCGCATGGCTTCGTTGGCCGCGGGCGCCACCACCTCGTAGTCGAAACGTCCACTCATCGTTGCACGATCAGGATGCGCAGAGATAGTCCACGACATCCTCGGCCGTGTACCCGGGGTGTGTCGCCATGAACGGCGCCAGCGACAGCAGGTCGTCGCCGCTCGTCACGAGCTCGGTCTCGAGCACACCGGTGGCAACTCGCCGTTGTGCCTGGCCGACGCTCGAGATGAGACCGTTGCAGAGGCAGCGTCGGCCTTCCGCATCGGCAGCGTCGCCGCCTTTGGCCAGGTACGTATCGATCGGCTCAGCGGAGCAGCGGTAGATCGTGCGACCATCCGTCGTTTGCACCGCGACCCGAAGGTAGCCGAGGTCGCAATTGCGCGTCCGCGCCGCGGCGCGCTCGGCGTCGCCCGGCAGCTCGACGACCTTGAACGGGTATCCCGTCGGCGACGCGCGCGGATCGGTGCGCAGCTCGACCGATCCGGCCGCGAGCGCGGCGACCACGCGAGATTTGAGCGCGGGGTCGAGGCCGGATTGCTCGCAGTAGGCGAACAGCGTCCCGACCTGCACACCGGTCGCGCCGGCGGCAATCGCTCGGCCCAGCCCCTCGGGCGAGCCGAAGCCGCCGGCGAGCCAGAAGGGAAGCCCGAGCTCGCGCATCTTCTCGAGGTCGACGGCGTCGCGGTCACCGTAGATCGGCTCTCCGCGCTCGTTTAGTCGAAGCTCGCCCCGCGGCGGCGCATTGTGGCCGCCAGCCGTGGGCCCTTCGACGATGAACCCATCGACGCGGCCGTTCGACTTTCGCGCCAGCGTCGTCGCGAGGGATGCGGCGGAGACGACGGCGATGAAGGCAGGCCGATGGAGCGGCGTTGCCGCGACCGCATGGTTTGCGCACGAGACTGGATCGAAGGTGAGCCACTCGGCCTGCTCGCGCGGCAGGCCCTCGACCTCGAACCGGAGCTGCGCCGCCCGATGCTCCGCCAGCGCGTCGAGCGCGCCCGGAATCTCGCGCGGAATGCCCGCGCCCATGATCACGACGTCCACGCCCGCGAGCATCGCGCCGTACAGCGATGCCAGGTTCGGCATCTGCACTTTCGTCAGCAAGTTGAGCCCGACGGGATTGCGATGCCCTTCCTTGGCGAGCCATACCTCGACGAAGTTCGCGAGTACGGTGACTCGTTGGCGGGCGTCGCTCACGAGCTGCTTGTACATCGGCAGCGCCTTGTACGGCGCCCCCGCCGCCCTCCCAGCGGGATTGAAATACCGCCGGAGAATCTCCTCGCCGACTTCCGGAACCGGAAACGCCGCGATCGCGCGGCGCATGTGGCCGCCGGGATCGCCGTCCTGCAAGCGCCGGACGAACACGGTGTCGAGCATCGAGCCCGACACGACGCCGAGCTGGCCCGTGCGCGAAACGGCCCGCGCCAGTCGCCAGTTCGACACCGCCACGCCCATACCGCCTTGAATGACGCGCGGGAGAACTGAGAGAAAGTTCATTGCAGTTTCATCACGATCGGCGACTCGGTCGTCACGGAGCGCCGCAGGAGGGAGGCGACGCTCGACCAGCCGCCGTCGATCCGCAATATAATGCGGCCACGCTCGTTTACGATCATCGTCGTCGTGCCGTGCACGATGTCGCCCGTGGTCTCGTCGCGCTTCCGCCCGATACCGAGCACGTCCAGCACCTGCTCCACGTCGGCCACGCCACCCGACAGCACGCGATCTTGCGACGGGAGCCCCCAGTGTTGCGACATCATGCCGAGGCGGTCCGGCGTGTCCCGCCACGGGTCGAGCGTGATCACGACGAGCGGCACGTGGGGGCGGCTCGCCGCGACGCGAGCTTCACGGAGGCCCGCGATGATCGCCGGGCACACGTTCGAGCAGTGACCAAAGGCGAACGTGAGCAGGTATGCCTGTCCAGTCAGATCGCTCAGGGACATCGAGATCCCGCGCTGGTCCACGAGCGCCGTGCGCGGCACATCCACGTTCAGCCGTTGCACCACAGCGCCGTCGCCCACTACCACGCTGCGTTCACTTGCCCACACACGCGCGACGTGCACGCCGAGCGACGCCGCCGCGGCGGTGGCGACGACCGCTGCTGCGGAGCCGATCAGTCGCCAAACGCGATGGGACGCGATCCAGCGCAACTGGCGGCGCACCGATCCACCCCACAGAGCGAGGAGGACGGCGGTCATTCCCAGCGGCTCGCCGAGAAGCAGGATCCAGCCGCCGGCGTCGGGAAGGCCGCCGGGGGAGGCGCCGAAGCATGCTGCGCGCGTGCGCTCGAGCCAGTCCGGCCCCGCGCGTCCGACCGGCACGAGCGCCAGCGACCACCACGACGCCGTGATGGCGAGGATGGCGACCAGCCCGGCGAATGCCGCCCCGGGCCGGTCGTCAACCCGCGCCGCTATCCGATCTTCCACAGGAAGCTGAGGAGTTTCCAATTCGTGAAGTAGTAAAGCATGAAGGCCAGGAAGAACACGCCGACCAGCACCATCGTCCCTGGCGTCGGGCCGAGCACGCCGTGCCCCGGCGCGTGGAGTTGCTCGTTCAGCTCGTCGGCGTTCGCCGGATGCACCGGCGGATTGGTGAGTCCCTGCGGTATACCCGCGACGAGCTTGCCCTGCGGATACTCGGTGATCCGCTCGCCGAAGAACACGGACTTCACAGCGATGAGGATGAACGAGTACGCCCCCGTCACGGCGATCACGGCACCGATGCCGATCATCGCCAGGAAGAGATCGACGGCGGGATTGAACGGCACGTCGAACGGCGCCTGCGAGAAGGAGATGTCCCAGTGTCGGCGCGGCACGCCGAAACTACCGGCGAACGTCATGCCGAATTCCACCAGCAGCATGCCGCCGGCGAACATGTACGGCTGCCACCGCGCCACCTTCCAGAACGCGACCTTCCGCTGGAACACGAGCGGGATGAGGTAATAGGTCGCGCCCATGAACGCCATCGCCGTGCCGCTTACCACCGTCGCATGGAAATGCCCCGGCACGCGCAGCGTGTTGTGCGCAATGATGTTGATCTGCTCCGTGCCGATCGTGACGCCGGTGATTCCGCCGAAGAACCCGAACACGACCACCGAGAGAATCAGCGACGAGAAGCCGGGATCCATCCACGGTGCGCGTCGCAGCCATCCGAACATGCCGTCGGTAAATCCGCGCAGCCGCATACCGAGCTCCATCCCCGCCGGCACCGTGAACCCGTGCACCATCGACGCCAACACCGCCATGTACATGAAGTACGACGTGTTCACGATCTTCCACGCCGACCCGAACCCGGGATCGACGAGCAGATGGTGCGCTGACGCCATCGAGATGAACAGGATGTAGAGCACGAACGCCCAGCGGCTCACCTTCTCGTTGAGCACGACCGCGCCCACCGTCAGCCCGCCCAGCATATACCAGATCGAGACCATCGCCGCGACGTTGATCTGCTGCGCCGAATGCCCGAGCGCCCACCACAGCAGCCGGTAGATCTGCGGATTGACACCCGGGATCACTCCGACCGACCACAGGAACGTCGGGATGTAGATCATGGCGCCGTGGAGCAGCGTGATCACGGCGATGATCGCCGCCGCCATCGCGCCGTATACGACGAGTGGCATTGATCCACTGTACGTCTTCTCGCGCTTGGCGATCGTCAGCGTCGCGAAGAACTGCCCGACCACTCCGAGCGCGCCCACCGCGAACAGGATGATCCCGAGGTAGAACAACGGATGCGCCTTGAGCGGCGGATAGGACGTGTACAACACGTCGGCGCGGCCACTCCACTGCATGTACTCCACCGTGAGCGACCCCACGAGCATCAGACCGAAGTTGAACCAGCCGTATCTGGGGGCCGCCGGCCGCGCGTTGAGCAGCGCCGTGCTCACGAACCAGAGCACGGCCATCTCGAAGAAGATGATGAAGAAGATCAGCATGTTCATGCCGTGCACGCCGAGAATGCGGTAGTACCACACCGCGGGCAGCAGGTGCACGGCTTGCCAGCGCGTCAGCGCCAGCAGCAGCGCGGCCGTCGCGCCAACGAGCAGCGCGACGATCGACACGACAGCGTTGATCTTGACCAGTCGTTCCGCGCCGAGATGAATGCGGAGACCCGTCACCGGGCAGGTGCGGTATGCGGCCGGCGTGCCTGACGGAGCGTAGCCGGTCGTCGGAAGTGCGGCGCTGGTCATTGAGCGCCTCCATGGCCGATGATCGCCGTGGAATTGTCGGCCACCGAACGGCCGGTCGAATCGACGACGATCACCCGGCCCACCATCGTGTGGTGCCCGATGCCGCAGAACTCGTTGCAGACGATGCCGAATTCGCCTGCTTCCGTCGGCGTCAGCGTGATGACGTGCTCGTAGCCCGGATGGATCTGGATGTTGATGTTGGTCGGCTGGAGGGAA
>DATJHY010000142.1:0-28531 GCA_035493635.1 Gemmatimonadaceae bacterium
GAGGGCGGACGACGAAGAGCGAACGGCAAGGGGCGGGTGCAAAGCGCGGAGGTGCCGAAGTGCGGAGGTGCCTAAGAACGGAAATGCCGAACGACGAGGGTGCCTAACGGCGTCAGGAGCGGAACTGCCAAAGAGCGGGAACCTGCGAACCCGCTTGTTGCCGCCGTTTGGCCGGTTCGCTCTTCACGCAGTTTGGCATCTTCGCCCTTGACGCAGTTTGGCATTCTCGCGGTTTGGCATTTTCGTCGTTTGGCACCTCCGCCGTTTGGCATTCTCCGCGGTTAGCGCCCGCAGTTCGCAATCCGCCGTCACACGAGACCCGCGGATGCCTCAGAGATCCCGGCGCTGACATGGAGGATTCATGGTCTGGCAAGTCGTGGTAGTGTGGGTCGTCGCGGTTATCCTGGGCGGGATCCTGTGGCAGCGGTTCACCAGGCCGCCGGGCATGCCGACCATGAGCGTGCCCGGACAAACGGCCGTGCGCCCGCGACGGGTGGTTCCCCTCTGGCTCGCGCTCGTGCTCCTGATCATTCTGGCCGTCGCCGTTTGGCTCACTTTGCGCCTGGGCGCGGCTCCCGCGAGCTAGGCAACCGTCACGAACGTCGCCACTCGGCATGACAATCCGCTGCGCGGCGGCGAACTTCCATTCGACGACCGCGCACACGGACGATGCCGATGAGATACGCCGCCATCACCGGATGGGGGAGCGGAATGCCGCCCGCCATCCTCTCCAACGCCGACCTGTCGACTTTTCTCGACACATCGGACGAGTGGATCACGACGCGCACGGGCATGAAGGAGCGCCGCGTCTCTCATGTCTCGGCGGTCGAGATGTCGACGCTCGCCTCTCAGCGCGCGCTAGCCTGCGCCGGACTCGATCCGTCGGCGCTCGAGCTGATCATTTACGGCGGCTGCAGCAATGAGGAAGCGGTGCCCAACAGCGCCTCGGGGGTGCAGGTTGCCCTCGGTGCCACCAAGGCGGCGTCGATCGACATGAACACGGCGTGCACCAGCTTCCTCTACGGTCTGTCGACGGCTACCTCGATGATCCAGACGGGAGTAGTGCGCAACGCGCTCGTCATCGGCGTCGAGTTGATCAGCCGCTACATGGACTGGAGCAACCGGAACGTCGCCGTGCTGTTCGGCGACGGCGCGGCGGCGGTGGTGCTCCAGGCAGCGGACGAGCCACGCGGCGTGATCGGCAGCGTGCTTGGATGCGACGCCGAAGCGCGACAGACCCTTCGCGTGCGTGGCATCGGCTGCGGGTACGCCAATCGCGGCGTCACGCTGGGCGACACGCTCTGGGATTTCGACGGCCAGGCCATCTTCAAGCGCGCCGTGAAAGGCATGACCGAAGCCTCGGATCGAGTGATGGCGCAGTGCGGCGTCACGGCGAAGGACATCGATCTGGTCGTACCACACCAGGCCAACCTTCGCATCATCGAAGCCGTGGCGAAGTACGCGGGCATCCCGATGGACAAGGTGATGTTGACGGTGCACAAGTACGGCAACATGAGCTCCGCGACCGTCCCGGTCGCGCTGGTGGAGGCACTAACGGACGGTCGAATCCGGCCCGGAAGCCTCATCCTCATGCCCGGCTTCGGCGGCGGATTGACGTACGCGTCGCTGCTCGTGAGGTGGGGCGACCGCGTGACGCCGGTCGCCGAGTCGGCCCGCGCATTTCCACCGTGCGAGCTCACCGCGCTCGAGATGGTGAACGTGATCCGCGCGCAACAGGATCCGCACGGGCGATCCGTCGCGGGGCTCACGGCACCAGTCTTCGCGGAAGATCGCGTCGCAGGTGCGCAGGCGTAGCCGCGGCGCCGGATACATGCCATATCCGCACACTCCACGACATCCGCGAAGGTCAGTTGTCGGCGGCGGCGAGTCGCGAGAATCGACCGTTGGAGCGCGGGAAGTCGAGTCCCATCGCGGCCGCGAACACCAGGAACATCACGAGCGCCCAAGCCAACAGGCCCGGCGAGGGGACGGTGAACGAGCGCCCGCTCCGCGGCATCGACATCATCGTTGACACCGTTCCGGCGAGCAGCGTAACGATCGCGAACCATTGGTAGATTCGCAGTCCGAACACGAGCGGCGTTTGTGGCTCGCCGCGATACGACTCCTCGACGAACCGCGCGCATCCCGAGAGCACCAGGTACACGCCGAGGAGCAGTGAGTCGGGAGAGGATAGCATACGCAGGCGGATCAACAGCAGCCCGATCACGATGTTCCCCGCGATCGAGTACAGGGGCGTCGGATGGAGCGGCACGCCGGCCAACTGCGCGATCTGCGTTACCCGGCTGCGGCGATGCCGGTAGCAGATGCCGGCGCGCGCCGGCGCCGGCCCTCCGTGACAGCAGCCCTGAACCAGGCAACGGAGGCGGCCAAGGATCTGGACCCACGGCGCCGCGAGCGCAAACGCCGCGAGCAATGGAACGATCGCGCCGCCGACGAAGGGCGATGTGAGAATCCCAATGAGCGCGCCGATCACGCCGCCGTACCAACCGAACGGCCGCAGCAACCGCGAGGATCCCTCGAGCACCTGTGCGTATGCGCCCGCGCCGACCAGCACCCACATCCCGACCCACACGACTGACATCTCGCGCCCTGGGCCGACCGCCGCGCCCGCGATCGTGAGGCCCACCGCCGCCGCCGCCCCGGCGTAGAGTCCGTGGTTGATGAACCGAACCGGGCCCGCGCGCCATTCACGCCACGAGTTGGCGAGCAGCTCGGTCACGCCGCGGATCGTCGCCCACGTGCGGCCGACGTCGCGCAGTGGCAGATACAACGCCGCACCGGCGGAGACGTCGAGCACGCTGTGATGACCGGTGCCGATACAGCTCAGCGCGACCAGCACGGCCCAGGTCCAGGCGATCCATCGCGCCAGTCGGCCGCGCCCCGCGCTCCACGCCCGCGCCGCAAACATCGGCCAGAGCACGTGGAACGCGGGAAACGCCGCCACGTTGGCGGAATGGCTTTGTTCGGCGTACAGCAATGCGCCGGACGCGCCCGTTCCATCGAAGGCACGGTGCACCGCCACGACGGGAATTACGAGCCAGCAAAGCGTGATCACCACGGTACCCGCGATACCGCTCGTCGCGAAGCCGCGCAGCGCGCGACGCGTTCGTGCAACGAGCACGGTCGTTGGCACCAACACGTATGCGCTCGCGTACGGCAGCTCCATCCACGGGAACACGGGCCAGCGCAGTTCGCCCGGCAGCATCGTCGAGAATGCATCCGGCGGCTGCCCGAGAGCCTGCACGGCGTAGTAGGCCGTCAGCCATGGAATGAATGTCCACGTGAGTGTCGCGACGCGTTCGATCGGCGTCGGTGGCGACTCGTCCGCGCGTGGCAGAGACAGGAGCGGCTCGAGGAGCGCTGCCTGTCCAAACCGTCTGCGCAGATCGTGCTGCTCGTAGCCGAGCACCAGCGCGGCCATCGTGAGCCAGGTCGCCGGTGTCACGAGCCACAGCGCCGAGGCAGAGCGCGCGGCGAGCGATACGCCGAGCACCACGAGCCCGAAGCCGATGTAGATCGGGTTTCGGATCCACCGATATACGCCCTCGTGCACGAGGCGCTCGGGCGGAAACGCGTTCATCGGAAGGCCATGGCCGTGCCGGATCAGGGCCACCATCCCGGACGAGAGCAGGAGCGCGCCCGACATAGCGAGCGCTACGCCAGCCACTGGGTTCCCGACTTGCGGCAGCGACACCATCCGCGCGCTGGCGGTAGCCCAAACCAGGAGCAGCAGCGGCACGCCGGCCACGAAAGTCACGCCGTACAGTACGCGCTTCGCGACGGCGGCTCTGGTCATCACCACGCCACGAGCTCGTCGATCACCCAGCCGTCATCGACCTGGACCCCGTCGCGCAACACTGTGCCACGCTTCAGGGATTTGGTCTCGAGCATGTGCTTGAGCGGTCCGATCGGCAGGTCGCCGAGCGCCGGCAGGTGCACCGAAATCACCTCGAGCGCGCGACGATCGCAGAGCGTGCGGACGGGTCGCATCCGAATTCCCCACGGCTCCTGCAACCCGGAGACGCCATCGTCGTCGAGGCATGCCTCGGGCTGGACGGTCCCGTCGAACCACACCCAGCGGCGCGCGGGCCCGCTGCTCCAGTCGATCCACACCGCGTTGTGCGCGGCCGACGCGTATCGCCCCCAGCGCAGACGGCGAAGCGGCAGCGTCCAGGGAAGACGGGTCATCGTGAGGCACTCCGCATAGCCGCGGCCGTCCATCAGCTGCCCGGCGAGCGCGACGCTTGCTCTGCCGCTGGGCGTGAAGCAGCGCCAATCGAGCCGGCCATCCGCGTCGTCGAGCAGCGTGGCATCGAGCGAGGACGCCTCGCGCATCCACTCGCCGCGGATTCCGAGTCCATCGTGGACAAAGCGAAGCGTATCTCCGTCGATCGCCGGCATGCGGACGTGCGACCAGGCTCTGTGCTCGATGGGCTGCGCGCCCGAGCGCGCGACGAACGTCGATGCGTAGTGCACGCGCAATGCGGCCCATTCGAGCGTTGCCGCGTACACGATCAGCACGGTTCCCTGATCGGTGACCAGGTCGAGATACCACTTGGTGAGGCTGAACATTCGCAGCGCCGATGCTCTCCGAGCGGCCCCCCGCACAACTCTTGATGAGAATCGTTGCTACGTTGATGTTGCGTCACGGCCCGGGCCGCCGCCAGCGGGCGTTCCCCGAAAACACTGAACTTCGACAGCAAGAGACGGATATCGGTCATGCGCTCGTCGCGCCTAGCTTGCGGGCGTCTCGAACAACGAGCAAATCATGGCGACCATGGCAATCGATCACGGTTCGACTCATTTCTCCGCCAACCAGGCTTGGCGCGCGGTCGAGCGGCGTGACCGGCGCAGCGACGGCACATTCGTGTATGCCGTACGGTCAACCGGCATTTACTGCAGGCCATCATGCCCGTCCCGCCGGCCATCGCGCGCGAACGTTCGCTTCTTCCTCACGACCAGGGACGCCGAGCGCGCCGGGTACCGCGCTTGCCTCCGTTGCCGTCCGGGCGACGAGCACGTGCTCAGCAGCACCGACGCTGCCGTGGAGCGCGCGCGATCGTTCCTCGATCGCAACGCCGAGCGTCCCGTGCCACTCGCCGAGCTGGCCGAGCACGCGGGAGTGAGCGCGTGGCATCTTCAGAGATCCTTTAAGCGTTTGCTCGGCGTTTCACCCAAGGCATATCAGGATGCCCGGCGCGTGAATCGCTTCAAGTCGCGACTGCGTGCCGGCGACACGGTGAGCCGCGCCACGTACGAGGCCGGATTCGGATCGAGCAGCCGCGTCTACGAGCGGTCCGGCGTGTTGCTCGGCATGACGCCCGCGGCGTATCGCCGCGGCGGCGCCGGCGTGCGCATCGCCTACACGGTCGCCGATGCGCCGGTCGGCCGCGTGCTCGTCGCCACGACCGATCGTGGCGTGTGCGCCGTCGAGCTGGGCGGCAGTGACGCCGAGGTAGTGCGAGCCCTGCAGAACGACTTCCCGCGCGCCACGATCGAGCGTAGCGACGACGAGCACCGTGCATGGGTGCGCGCGGTGATCGATAAGGTGCGCGATCCGAGTCGCGAGCGTTCGAGCGAGGTGCCGCTCGACATGGCCGGCAGCGCGTTCCAGCTTCGTGTGTGGAAGGCATTGCAGGAGATTCCGGCAGGCGAGCGCCGGTCGTACAGCGAGATCGCGACCACGATCGGACGCCCCAGCGCCACGCGCGCCGTCGCGCGTGCGTGCGCCACGAATCATCTCGCCGTCGTCGTACCGTGTCATCGTGTGGTGCGCAGCGACGGCGAGCTGGCTGGCTACAAGTGGGGGTTAGAGCGAAAGCGTCGACTCCTCGCCAAGGAAGGCGGCTGATCGTTCGACCGCGGACAACGGTGACACGGCCGCTGGTGTCTGACCGTAGGACACCTTGGTTCAACACATGATGGAGGCCGCCGTGGCCGCTCTTCGCTCCTCGCACTCGAACGACCGGATCAAGGGCATCGGCAGCGACATTCGGTTCGCGCTGCGGACGCTCGGCAGGAATCCGGTATTCGCCGCAGTCGCGATCCTGACACTCGGGCTGGGCATTGGGGCGAACAGCGCCATTTTCAGCGTCGTGAACGGCGTGCTGCTCAAGCCGCTTCCGTTTCCGGAGCCGCAGCGCCTGCTCCGGGTGTGGCAGGTCGAAACGGGGACTGGAAAGTCCGAGCATGGACCTGTGTCGGCCGTGAACCTCGACGACTGGCGCGCACGGCGCCGCTCAATCGCCGACATCGGCGGCTATTTCTACAGTGAAGGCATGAGCGGCACCGATCTCACCGGAATTGGCGAGCCGCAGCGGATCTCCGCCGCCTTCGTGACGCCAGGATTCTGGAACACGCTCGGCGTCGCGCCGCAGCTGGGCCGGGTTCCGCGCGACGACGAGATGGTACGCGGCGCGAACGACAGGCTCGTCGTGCTCAGCCACAGCTTCTGGCAGCGGGAGTTCGGCGGCGGCAGCTCAGTGATTGGACGTCGCGTGCAGCTCGGCGGCGAGTCGTACGAAATCGTTGGCGTGATGCCGGAGACGTTCCGCTTTCCCGCGCCTGCCGTGCAGATGTACATCCCTTTTTCGACGATCCCCGACGGCGCGATCCCGCGTCTCCGCGGCGTCCGCATCCTCCAGGTCGTCGCCCGCATGAAGCCCGGCATCACCGTGGGGCAAGCGGGCGCGGAGATGAACGCGATCACGCGCGGGCTGGCGCAGGAATACCCGGAAGATCGCAACCTTGCTGGCGCGGCGGTCGCGCCGCTGCGCGATGCGATGGTCGGAAATGTTCGAGGCAGCCTGCTCGTTCTGCTCGGCGCCGTCGGATTCGTGCTGCTGATCGCGGCCGTCAATCTCGCGAGCCTGTTGCTCGCCCGCGCCAGCGCGCGTGAACGCGAGCTCGCGATTCGCGTCGCGCTTGGCGCCGGCCGCGGCCGGCTGATTCGCCAGCTGTGCACGGAGAGCCTCGTGCTGGCGCTGTTTGGCGGGGCCGTCGGATTGATCATCGCCGTCTTCGGCGAGCGGCTGCTGGTGCATCTCGCCTCGGGCCAGCTTCCACGCGCCGAAGACATCACGCTCGACTACCGGGTGCTCGCGTTCACCGCCGTGATTTCGATCGTCACCGGAATCGCGTTTGGCCTCGTGCCCGCGGTGCGCGCGTCGTCGCCAGAGCCGCAGCAGTCGCTTCGCGACGGCACGCGCGGGAGCACGGCGGCGAGCGGACGATTGCGGAGCGCGCTGGTGATTGCCGAGGTGGCGCTCGCGGTCGTGCTCGCGATCGGCGCCGGCCTGATGACTCGCAGCTTCACCAAGCTGCTGCAGGTCGATCTCGGCTTCGTCCCGGATCACCGAGTGGCAGTGAACTTCAGTATTTCGGGCGCGCGACACCATAGCGGCGCCGAGATGCGGCAGGTGTACCGCGAGATTCTCGAGAAAGTGCGAACGGTGCCCGGCGTGATTGCCGCGGGCGCGATTCGCGATCTGCCGTTCCACGGTGACGGCGAAACGATCGGCTTTTTGCCGCCCGGCGCAGTGCCGGCGCCGAACGGTGAGTTGCCAACGGCAACGCTCATGTTCACGAGCGACGGGTTCTTCAACGCAATGGGAATCCCGCTGCTCGCCGGTCGCGACCTCTCCCCGCAGGACCGCCAAGACGCGCCAATCGCTTTCGTCATCAACCAGGCGCTGGCCCGGAAATATTTCCCGGGCACTAACCCGGTGGGGCAGACGCTCACCATTGGCGACACCAATCACCTGCGGATCGTGGGCGTTGTGGGGGACGTGCATCAGGGTGCCGTCGATGAAACTCCGGCGCCGCGAATCTACGCCAGCGCCTACCAGATCTTTCGCGTAAAGACGAATCTGGTCGTGCGCACCCAGGCGGACCCCGCGACCATGATCAAGCGCATAGAGGACGCGATCCGCAGCGTCGATCCGCAGCAGACGTTCACCGCCGCGTTCACGCTCGACGATCTGGTTGGCGAAGCGGTCGCGCGGCCGCGGCTGCTCACCGTGCTGCTCGGGCTGTTCGGGGCGATGGGACTCATCCTCGGCGCGCTGGGCATCTACGGCGTGCTGTCGTACATCGTCACGCAGCGCACGCGCGAAATCGGCGTGCGCGTCGCCCTCGGCGCCAGGACGCGCGACGTGCTGGCCATGTTCGTCGGACGCGGCTTGGGTCTCGCGGCCATTGGCGTGGCCGTTGGACTCATCGCCGCCCTGCTCCTGACTCGATTGATGCAGGGGGTGCTGTACGGCATCGCACCGACCGATCCAGCGACGTTCGCCGGCGTGGGCCTCGGGCTGCTCGCCGTCGCTGGTCTGGCGAGCTGGCTGCCGGCCCGGCGCGCGTCCCGCGTGGATCCACTGGTCGCCTTGCGGGCGGAGTGACCGCGAGCCCATCTCCAGGGTTGAGCTGGAGTATGGCCTTGACATCGGCATTCATGACCGGCAACCGGATCGTTCGGCAGTTCGCGCTCGCCGCGGCATCGTTCAGCGCGGCGGCGGCCATCGCCTGCGCGTCGGGCGTGACGACGACCGTGCCCCCGTTCGACGGCAACCTGCCGCTCGGCAATTGGGGCGGAGAGAACGCCGGCATGATCGTGAGCGACACGGCCATGCATCTTCACATCGGCTGCACATACGGCGATGTCTCCGGTCGCGTGCCCCTGGGCAACGGGGGCCAGTTCGACGTCGCTGGGAGCTACACGTTGCGGGCGTATCCCATCGCCCTTGGGCCGGCCGTGCCGGCCCGTTTCACCGGGCGGCTCGACGGCGCCAAAGTGACGATCACCGCGACCGTCGACGATACGGTGGAACACAAGACGGTGGTGCTTGGCCCCGCCACGGTCACTTACGGCGCCGAGGCCAAGCTCGGTCCCTGCCCGATCTGCCGGCGTCCGATCATCACCAAGCCGTCACCGTCGCCGAGCAGTCGTATCGGACAGGCTGTACGTCACGCGACCGACTGGATCGAGAAACTCGATCCGCGCCGCACCCGCTGAATCCACGAGCAGTCGAAGCCGCGGTTTGCCATCGCGATCGGCCAGGTTCACGATCGCGGATTTGGCCCGATCGCGACCGACGAACACCCGGCGCGCAACGAGTGGCACACCGTTCCGCGGAGCCGCCCACCGCTCGAGGGCCGACGCGCGCGCGACCGAATCGCTGATCCTGTTGATCGAGTCGCGCTCATTTACGAGATCCATGATGTCGACGTTGGCGCGCTCGTCCACCGAAAAGCCAATTCGGCGGGTGCCATTGCTGTCGGCGTAATCCAGATTGAGCACCTGGTCTTCGTTGAACTGATCGAACGACATGTGCGTGGACGCGGTGTAGCTCCCGTCCGCCTTGCGGCTCCCGACGAAGGTCAAGCCGCCATTCTCCGTGCCTTCGTCATTGAAGAAGATGATGCCCGGCCGATTGCCGCCCTTGTACCCGAATGGCTTGCCCTTGTAGATGGGTCCGATCGACCGCGGCCGGTTCGAGATGACCATCCGGTACATCCCGTTGGGCTCGACGATGTTGATCCGCTCGGCGTCGATCTCGGTGAACTTGGCTTTTTGCGGCGCGCGCGCGAACGCGGCGAGCGACAGAACGATCAGCATCACGGTGGTCGCAGCCGCATAGCCTTTCAGAAAGCGGACGTCGCGCTCGATGGACGGGCTCATCGTGCCTCGCTGGTGGTGGGAGCTCGAGATGATCCTCCACTATACTTCGCGAGATGACGGATGCGCGACACGATCCGGGTCCGGATGGCGCCCGCTCGCGTGGCGAGTCGCTCGGGCCCGTTGGGCGGATCGAGGTTGAAGGCGCCGAGGTGCGGATCGGCACGGCGGGCTGGACCGATCGTACGCTCACCGCGCCAGGCGTGTTCTATCCGCCGGCGGTGAAGACACCCGAGGACCGGCTACGCTACTACGCGTCTCGCTTCTCGATGGTGGAAGCCGACATGGGCTTCTACGCGATACCGGACCGTGCCCTCACCGAGCGCTGGGTCGAACGCACGCCCAGCGACTTCGTGTTCAACGTCAAAGCGCACGCGCTCATGACCGGCCACGCGACCGAGATCGCTCGGCTGCCGCAGCCGATTCGCGATGCGATTCCCGCGTCGGCGGCAACGGGATCGCGCGTGTATGCCAAGAATCTGCCGCTCGAGTTGCGCGACGAAGTGTGGAGGTTGTTCCGCGCGGCCATGGAACCGCTGCACGAGGCAGGAAAGCTCGGCGCGATTCTATTGCAGTTCGCGCCGTGGATTCACCCGAGCCGCGCGACTCCGGCGATGTTCGCACGGGTCCGGGAGCAGCTCGGCGAGTTGCCGGTGGCGGCGGAGTTCCGGCATCCGAGCTGGCTCGAGCCGCGGCTCCGTGAGCGATTGTGGGATCAGCTGCGGGATCACGACATCACCTACGTCGTGGCCGACACGCCTCCGGGGACTCCCACGAGCATGCCGATCGTGCCGGCGATCACGACGCCCGATCTGGCGATCGTACGGCTTCACGGTCGCCGTAGCGAGCTATGGGGTGCTCGCGAGGCGACCGTGGCCGAGAAGTACCGCTATTTGTACGACGACTCGGAGCTGCACGATTGGCTGACCGTCGTCATGGAGCTCGCCGAGAACGCCGAGCGTGTTCACGTGGTGTTCAACAACTGTTACGCGAATTACGGCGCGACGAATGCCCTCGAGATGGCCAAGCTGTTACGCGGCGAGACGGCTGGCCGGCAACCATAGCGGAATGCCCGCGCGCTCTTCCCCCACGCACTCGTATCGGGCCGGCGGAAATCCGAGCACTCCAATCTCCAGCACGTCGCCGGTCTGCACGCTCACGTGCTGTCCGAGCGCGTCGACGGCGGCCAGGAACGAGTCGCTCTCGATTATGCCTTCCTGCCGCGAGTCTATTCCGCAGACCGAAAAACTGAATCTCGACATTTGCCCCCCCTCCCCTTCCTCGACCTTTTGTACCCCGCCCCAGTCCCCCAGTTGCATAACTTCCGCCACCACGTTTCGGTTCCCGTCGCCCGTCGCCCGTCGCCCGTCGCCCGTCGCCCGTCGCCCGTCGCCCGTCGCCGTGATAACCTTGAATGTCCTCTCCGTTCGAGAGTCCAATGCGTCTTTCGTTCCTGATCGCCGCCGCCGCGTGGCTAACCGCCCTGCCGGCCGCCTCTCAGCAAAAACACACCATCACTTTTGACGACTTCGCGGCGGTTCGCTCGGTGAGCGACCCGCAGCCGTCACCTGATGGAAAGCAAATCCTGTACGCCGTCCGCACGGCAGATGTGACCAAGAACACACGCGCGTCTCAAACGTTCATCATCCCCACGGCGGGCGGCTCGCCCCGCCCCTTCCCATGCTGCGATGGGCCGGATCTGGCGGCGACGGAAGCACGCTGGTCGCCGGATGGTAGACACATCGCGTACATCGCCAACGACCAGTTGTGGGTGGCCGACGCGACCGGCGCCAACCGCAAGCAGCTCACGAGCCTGAGCGGCGGCGCCACCGGTCCGGTGTGGTCGCCGGCCAGCGACGGCATCGCCTTTACCTCGGCCGTCTACCCCGAATGCTCGAACGACGCCTGCAACGCAGCCAGGCAAAAGGCGGCCTCAGAGAGCAAGGTAAAGGCGCACATCGCTGACCAGTTGATGTTCCGCCACTGGACGGCGTGGGACAACGGTACGCGATCACATCTCTTCGTCGTCGCGCTGGACGGATCACCACCAAAGGATCTCGTGCCGGGCGCGCGCTACGACATTCCTCCCGGGCCGTTCGGGGGTAGCGAAGGCTACGCCTGGTCGACCGACGGACGAGAGCTCGCCTACACCGCCAAGGATCAAGGGCGCGCCGACGCATGGTCCACGGACCTGAATCTGTACACGGTGCAACTCGCCGGCGGCGCGCCCGTGGTGATCACGTCCGCCAACAAGGGCGCGGACCAGAATCCCCTGTACTCGCCCGATGGACGGTTCATTGCCTACGCGTCGCAGGCGCGCGCCGGATTCGAGTCCGATCGCGCGCGGCTCATGATCTACTCCCGCGCAGACCACACGTCGCGCGAGCTCCTACCTACGTGGGACCGGAACGCCGACGCATTTCTCTGGGCGCCGGACATGAGCGCGATCTACGTGCAAACCACGGACGCCGGGCGTGAAAAGCTCTACCGGGTGCCGGTGTCGCGATCGGCCGATGCTCTGCGCGCAACTGCCGCCCCGCAACTGCTCGTGGGCGATCACAACAACGCGGCCTTCGCGCTCTCACGCGATGGGCGGACGTTCGTCTGGCTGCGCGACGCGGCGCAATTCCCCGCCGAGGTGTATGCCGCGGACGTCGCGGCGCAGGCACCGATTGCCGCGCGCCCGGTGACGCACGAGAACGACCCGCTCGTCGCGCAGCTCGCCGTCAACCCTGTGGAGGACTTCTGGTTCACCGCCGCCGACGGCGCGCGCGTTCAAGGTTTTCTCATGAAACCGCCCGGCTGGCAGCCCGGCAAGAAGTATCCGGCGGTGCTGCTCATCCACGGCGGCCCGCAGGGCGCGTGGCTGGACCAATGGCACGGCCGGTGGAACTACCAGATGTTCGCCGCGACTGGTGCCGCGCTCGTCATCGTCAATCCGCGCGGTTCCACCGGCTACGGTCAGAAATTCGTCGACCAGGTTTCCCGGGACTGGGGCGGCAGAGTGTACACGGATCTCATGCGCGGGCTCGATGCGGCGATCGCCAGGAACCCGTGGATCGACACGAGCGCGCTCGGCGCCGCGGGCGGTTCGTTCGGCGGTTACATGGTGGACTGGATCGCCGGCCACTCCAACCGGTTCAAGGCGCTCGTCTCACACGCCGGGCCGTTCAATCTCGAGAACATGTCGCTTGCCACCGAGGAGCTGTGGTTCCCCGACTGGGAGTACGCTGGCCCGATCTGGAACCCGCAGTCGATGGCGACCCAATACCGCGTCTACTCGCCGCACCTGTTCGTCAAGAACTTCAAGACGCCGACGCTCGTCACGGGCGGCGAGCTCGATTATAGAGTTCCATATACAGAAGATTTATCGATGTTCACCGCGCTGCAGCGCATGAACGTCCCCAGCCGCCTCGTCATCTTCCCCGACGAAGGACACTGGATCGGCAAACCCCAGAACCAGCGCCTGTGGTGGGGCGAGGTTCAGGGCTGGCTGGAGAAATACCTGGAGCCAAAGCCGAGGACGTGAGCGCCGCTCACGTCCCCCCTCCGGCCCGCACCTCCAGCCGATACCTGCCGTGCGACGCGAGTCCGCTCGCGCCATTCCCACCGACAGTCACGTAGTAGATCCCGGCGGTGAGCGTCGCCTGCACTCGCGAGCAAAAGCGGCCGGTTGGCGACGGGAAGTTGTCGTTCGTCCCGATCGATGCGCCGGCGGCGCTCACGACCTGAATGAACGTGTCGAGCTCCACACCCAAGCCGCACGACCCGACCACCCCTGACGTTTCGATGGTGTACGTGCCCGACCCGGGAATCGTCACGGCGTACACGTCCCGAGTGTCCGGCGGCGTGATCGTGCCGATGACGTAGCTCCCGACGCTCAGTAGGTTCGCGTGGTTGGCGTCGTCGTTCGGCTCGACTTCCGTCGGCACGCCGAGCGAGATCGAGGTCGCCTGTGCGTTCGCGTTCACGTTGAACACGGTGGGCTTCCCGGCGCCGCCCGCCCAGGCGAAGCGCCGGCCCGGAACGCCAATCTGGCCGTCGCCATCATCGTCGCCTGCTTGTAGGTAGTATGCGCCGGACTGCAGGCGGGTGAGAGCGAAACTTCCGGTCGCGCCCACCACCGTGGACTTCACAGACTGGCCCGTCGTGGCATCGACGAGGCGGACGAACGTTTGATGCTGCGCGCCGTTCGTCGACGTGAGCGCGTTGAACGCGTTGACGATTCCCCAACCATATGTGTCGCTCCGGCCCAGGCCGGGCGGGCGCGTCGCATACTGCTCGATGCGCGCGCGAAGCTGCGATGCGGTCAACGTCGGTTGCTGCGCCAGGAGGAGTGCGGCAACGCCCGCCACGTACGGCGCCGATGCGGACGTCCCGTACCCGAAGAGATGAATCGGCAGATTGTCCACGAAATCCCAACCAGGCCCGTAGATGCCGCCGCCGCCGTTGTCGTCGAGCCGGAAGTCCCCACCCGGCGCGGTCACCGAGATGAATGTGCCGGCATTCGAGTACGTCGCGAGCGTTCCATCCATTCCGACCGCGCCCACGGCCATCACACCCGGGTACGCCGCGGGGTAGACGGGAAGATCGAGTCCGTCGTTGCCCGCCGATGCGATCACGAGCGTTCCCGCGTTCGTCGCCGCCGTCACCGCGGCCTCGAGCGCCGAGCTCCGTCCGCCGCCGCCAAGGCTCATGCTGATGATTTGCGCCCGGCTCGGCGCCTGCACGGGAGTCGTGCTGTCCGCGCCCGCTGCCGGAAGACCGGCTGCGTACAGCACGCCCTGCGCGATGTCGAAGTTCGTGCCCTCACCCGTGATCCCGAGCACGCGGATCGGGCGAATCTTCACGTTCCACGCGACCCCAGCGCCACCAACACCGTCATTCCCTACTGAGCCGATGATTCCCGCGGTCCAGAGCCCGTGGTCACCAAGGAAGGCGTGGTCCCAGCAGCCGAAGGCAAAAAGGAATTCGAGATCGTCGGGATCCGTCGGATCGGGATCTGGGCCGTCCCCGTCACCATCGATCGTGGTGAACGTCGTCCCATCGCACATTTGCTGTGGCTGGTCGAACGCGGTCTGCGACACGAAGTCGTAGCCGTCGCTCGTGAGATTGGCCGCGACATCCGGAGAATCGAATCGAATCCCCATGTCGATCGACGCGACGACTACGTTCTGGCTGCCAGTCGTGAGCGACCAGGCGCGCGGCAAATCGATCATGTTCGCAGGCCACGCCTGCTCGAAGTAGGCGGGGTCGGTCGGCAACAGCGAGTTGCCCATCTTCACCGGCCCGCCGGCGAGCACGCCCTGCGTTGCGGGCACGAAGTCGGTCGACACCGGCTTCGGCGCGCCGTCGCGGATCGAGACGATCTGATCGCGTTCGACCCACGCGACGTTTGGGTCGTTCCGCAGCGCTTCCATTACCGCGGCGATCTGCGTCGTGTCGTCCACGCGGACGCGCGCCGCGAGTATCGCCGGCGATACCTGCGCGTGGCTCAGGTGCAGCTGGCCCGAGACGGCGGCGAGCCTTTCGCGAATACGTGAGGTCGTTGCGCGCGCGACTGAAATCGACCGGTATGCTCCGGATCCAGCCGAGGCGACGCCGAGCGTCGTATTCCTGAATCCAACGACGATCCGGTCCGGCGACGGACGACGCGCGATCGTGCGGGCCGCGGTGAGCAGCGGCGAACGCGCGGACGCGCGAGAGAGATTCGCGCCGAAATATGGGCCCGTCGTGGCGGACGTCACCGTGCCGCTGATCATCGGCCCGTTGCTCGCCACGAACGATACCGACGCGTTACCGATCTTGGAGCTGGTGACGGTGACGACCTGCACCCCGGCGGTTGGCGCAAGTGTCCAGGTGACCGAGGACTTTCCATCGTTGTCCGTCGTACTCGTCGCGGCGGACAAGCTGCCTCCGCCAATGGCCGTCCAGGTGAGCGGCACGCCGGCGACGGCTTTGTTCGCGCCATCGAAAGCCTGCACGACCAGCGGCTGCGCGAGCGGCGCGGCGAGATCGCCCGATTGATCCGTGCCCGAGACGATGGACAGATGCGTGGGGGTGTGTGGGATCGGAGCTTGGTCCTTGCACGCGCCGGCGACAGCGAGGGTCGCGAGCGCAAGAAGGGTTGCCGGGCGATGGTGCATGGGCGAGTCCTGCCTGAGGTAGAGAAGCGAGAGGAGACCAGCGGCGGGGCGGGGAGCTGCGGGGGGACGGGGGGCCGCGTATTCTGTGCAGCCGCGCAGTACCCCGTCCAGATAAAAACGTTTAACGATTTTTTTGTTCGCGGATTCTGATGGCGTTGACTGGCGTCACTCGCCGTAGGGCACCCACACGTTCTTAACTTGTGTCGCCGCTCGGAGGAATTCGCGACCTTCGCCTTGCTCGGGATCGAGCCAGTCGCGCTCGTGCCAGGTCGCCCAGGTGCGTTTCATGTTCGACGCGGACGCGAGCTCGACCATCTTCACGCCTTCACGCTCGCCGAAATACCACACCGCTTCGACGTCATCATGCTCGGCGAGCACCTTGGCGAGCCCGTCCTTGGCGCCCGTCACGATGTTGACCACACCCGAGGGTACGTCCGACGTCTCGAGCACGCTGTAGAAATCGGTCGCGGCGAGCGGGTGCGGCTCTGAGGGAATGACGATTGTCGTATTGCCAGTGGCAAGGGCGGGCCCAACGAGCGAGATCATCCCGAGCAACGGATACTCGTTCGCGCAGACCACGCCGATCACGCCAATCGGCTCATTCATCGCGATGGCCACACCTCGAATCGGCACGCTGTGCACGGCGCCGTCGTACTTGTCCGCCCACGCTCCGTAGGTGAAGAGCCGCGAAATCGACGCATCGACCTCTCGGGCAGCCTGGCGCGAACCGCAGCCCGTCATCGCCGCGATTCGCCCGGCGAATTCCTCGCCGCGCGCCGACAGATTCTCGGCGATGTAGTAGAGAATCTGGCCGCGGTTGTGGCCCGTCGAGCGGCTCCAGCTCTTTGCCGCAGCATGCGCCGCCTCGACCGCGTTTCGGATGTCCTTGCGATTGCCTTCGGGCGATTCACCCACCAGCTCGCCACCGGGCCCGTAAATGCGGCGCGTATACCCCTGATCGGGCCGTGTCTGCTTTCCACCGATGAACAGCTTGGGCGTGCGGTCGATTGGAGGATGGGCGACGGGGGGCTGGCGACTGGCGGCGGGCGACGGACGACTGGAGGAGCGACGGGCGGCGTTGCCGCGCATCACGTGGTCGCCCGTCGTCCGTCGCCCGTCGTCCGTCGCCCGTCGCCCGCCGGCCACCGCCCGTCGCAAATACTCCCACATCCCTTCGCGGCCGCCCTCGCGACCAAATCCGCTCTCGCGATAGCCGCCAAAGCCCGACGCGGCGTCGAACAGGTTGGTCGAGTTCACCCACACGACGCCCGCTTTGATCTTGGGCGCGATGTCGAGCGCGAGATTGATGTTCTCCGTCCACACGCTCGCCGCCAATCCGTACGGCGTGTTGTTGGCGAGCGCCACCGACTCTTCAGGTGTGCGGAAGGTCATCGTCACGAGCACCGGCCCAAAGATCTCGACCTGTGCGATCGTCGACGACGGCTGCACGTCCGTGAACAACGTTGGCGGGTAGAAGTAGCCTTCGGTGGGACAGGCCCACGACGGCTGCCACATCGTCGCGCCTTCGTCCACGCCTTGTCGCACGAGCCCTCGAATGCGCTCGAGCTGCACCGGCGCCACGATGGCGCCCATGTCTACCGCCTTGTCGAGCGGCGACCCGACGCGAAGCCGCTCCATCCGCGCGCGGAGCTTGGCGAGCAGGCGCTCGGCGACGCCTTCCTGCACCAGCAGCCGAGAGCCCGCGCAGCAAACCTGGCCCTGGTTGAACCAGATCGCGTCGACGACGCCCTCCACGACGCTGTCGAGATCGGCGTCTTCGTAGACGATGAACGGGCTCTTTCCGCCCAGCTCGAGACTCAGCTTCTTGCCCGAGCCCGCGGTCGCGCGACGGATGATGCGGCCGACCTCCGTCGAACCGGTGAACGCGATCTTGTCGACGTCGGGATGCTCGACGATCGCCGCTCCGGTCTCGCCGTGTCCCGTGACGATGTTGATCACGCCTGGCGGAATCCCGGCCGCGTCCGCAATCTCCGCAAAGCACAACGCGCTCAACGGCGTGAACTCGGCGGGCTTGAGAATTATTGTATTGCCGGCTGCTAATGCCGGCGCGATCTTCCACGACAGCATGAGCAGCGGGAAGTTCCACGGGATGATCTGTCCCACCACGCCGATCGCCTCGTAGCCCACGAACTCGCTGTCGAGCAACTGGGCCCAGCCGGCGTGGTGGTGGAAGTGCCGCGCCACGAGCGGAATGTCGATGTCACGCGTCTCGCGAATCGACTTGCCGTTGTCCATCGCCTCGAGCACGGCGAGGAGCCGCGAGTGCTTCTGCACGCCTCGGGCGAGCGCGTACAGGTGGCGCGCCCGCGCGTGCGGCGTGAGTCCCTTCCACGCCGGCAACGCTCCCGCGGCTGCGCTGACCGCGGCGTCGACGTCCCGCTTTGTCCCCTCGGTCACGCGAGCGATCGCCCTGGACGTCGACGGGTTGACCACGTCGAAGAGCTGCCCGGGCTCCGTCCACGCCCCACCGATGTAATGCCCGAACACCCGCTCGTGCTTCCCGAGCCACGCGACAGCCTCCTTGTCGCTCTCGGGCGCTGGGCCGTACTCCATCGTCTGGAAGATCTCGGCGACTGTGGACATGGAAGAGAATGGAGGGTTGGAGGGTTGGAGGGTTGGAAGGTTGGAAGGTTGGAAGGTTGGACGAATACCGCGAACGAGCCCTCGAGCCCTCCAGCCCTCTAGGCCATCGGCTGCCGGTGCGCCGCCGCGTATCGCCCAGTCACGAAATGCTCGAGTTGCCGCTCGATGTCGGTGAGCAACGAGCTCGCGCCAAAGCGGAATAGATCCGGCCGCAGCCAACGATCGCCCAATTCCTCTTTCATCAAATACAAATACTCGAGAGAGTTCTTCGCGCTGCGGATGCCGCCGGCCGGCTTGAATCCGACCGCGAAGCCCGTCTGCTCGAAGTACTCGCGGATCATGCGGGACATCACGAGCGCGAACGGGAGCGTCGCGTTCACGCCCTCCTTCCCGGTGGACGTCTTGATGAAGTCGGCCCCCGCCTGCATTGCCACCATGCTCGCGCGCGCCACGTTCCCCAGCGTCGCCAGCTCGCCCGTGGCGAGGATCGCCTTCATGTGTGCGTCGCCGCATGCCTCGCGGAAGCGCCGCACTTCGTCGTAAACCGCCTCGTAGTTTCCGGTCAGCACGTGCGCGCGCGTGATGACGATGTCGATCTCCCGTGCGCCGGCGTTCACGCTGGCGCGAATCTCCTGGATACGCTGCTCGAGTGGGTTGAGACCGGCTGGAAACCCCGTCGATACGGCGGCCACCGGAATTCCCGATCCTGCCAACGCTTCGACGGCGGTCTTCACGAATGCGTGATACACGCACACCGCTCCCACCTTGATGTCCAGCCCGCGCACTGCGAGTGCGTCGAGAATGTCGTCACGGAGCGGGTGGCGAGCCTTCGCGCAAAGCCGGCGGACGTTGCCGGGTGTGTCGTCACCCGAGAGCGTCGTGAGATCCATCAGCGTGATCGCGCGCAGCAGCCACGCCGCCTGCCACTCCCGCTTCACCGTGCGCCGCGTGGGGATCGTCGCGGCCCGGCGTTCGACAGCGCTGCGGTTCACCCGGATCGAGCGCACCACGTCCAGGTTCAGCGGCGTGCCGGGATTCCGCTCGACGTGGTCCTCCGGAAGCGGCCGCGGCGCGGTAACGAGGGTGAGGTTGGGTTTGGCGGTCATGAAGAAGCGGGCTCCGGGGGCGAGGCCCGTTGGAATGTACCGCGCGGACAGAGCACCGGGGAGCCGTTCTCGCGCGGTGCTACGGCGAAACGGGCCGACCGCTCGCGTCGACGATCACCACCCGGGCCAGGTTCGCCGCGCGCAGCGCCGGCTCGATGATCTTGCGCTCGCCTGCCACGACGATGATCAAGTGATCCATGTCGATCACGCGCGCCGCGACCGCCGTGAGCTCGCCAGCGGTGACACTGGACGCACGCGCGGCGTATCGATCGAAGTAGTCGAGCGGCAGTGTGTCGCGCACCAGCTCGACCATTCGCGCCGCCAGCGAATCGGCTCCGTCGATTCGCACGGCGAGCGATCCGATACGGCTGCGGCGCGCCGCCGCCACCTCGTCCGCCGTGATCGGCTCGCCCCCACGGAGCCCGCGCAACATGGCGAGCCATTCCACAAGCGCACTGTCCACCTTCTGCGCCGCCACGAGAGTCGATCCCACGAATGCCGACGGCCTCGCCGCACGTCGCCAGGTGAATCCGGTCGTGCCGGAGTACATGAACGATCGCTTCTCGCGCAGAGCACGCTGGAGCCGCGCCGTGGCGACGGCGCTCATCACGTCGGCCGCGTAGGACTCGGGCGACGTGCGGGCCGGACCCGCGGCGCCCACGTAGAGATACGTCTGCGTGCCGGGCACGTCGTAGAGGTAGATCGTCGTGGGATGGCCGATGACGCCGCCTTCCGACGACACCGGCGGGAGAGCGGTGCCGCGCGGCCACGACCCAAAGGCCTGCCGCACGCGCGCCGCCGCATCCGCGCCCGTCACGTCGCCCGTAATGATGATCGACGTGTTTTGCGGCTGAAGATGGCTCGCATAGAACGCCGTGACCTCCGCAGTCGTGATCGATGCGACGCTCGCCTCTGTTGGTACGAGCGAACGCACGAACGGATCATCGGCGCCGTAGAGCATCGCATAGAAGAGGTGGCGCGGCACCGTCACCGTCGCTTGCGCAACGCGGCCCTCCGCTCCTGTCTGGATCTGCTTCCGCCGCTCGACCGCCCCACTGTCGAGCCTCGGATGCATCACCATGTCGGCAAGGAGATCGAGCGCGCGCGGAAAGAGCGCCGTGGTCGTCGTGAACCCTGTCGGCCTGACATCGGTGCCTATGTCGGCAGCGGCGCCCGCGAGCTGCTCGGCGCTTCGTGTCCGCGTGCCTTCGTGCAGGGCGCCGATCGTCACCGCGTACAAGCCTTCTTTGCCCCGTGGATCGAGCGTCGAGTCGGCCGATGTCACAACGCGAACCGCCACGACCGGGACCGAGTGGTCCGCGACGACGTACACGCGCAGTCCGTTCGAGAGCACGACCGGCATCGGTACGTTCGGAAACTTGAATGCGAGCTCTGGCGGCGCGAGCGGCCGCTGTGCCCGATCCAGGGCCTGCGACGACGCGCGCACCGGCAAACTGGCGAGCACCGCCAGCGCAAACACGATCGCGCCCCGGTGACGCATCGGCGACGCGGTCATGGTTTCGGCGCGCCGCTGCGCGGCGTCACGTTCGTGTACGGCAGATCCGGCCGGCTCACGAGATCGAGCCTCCCGGCCGGCACGCGGCTCATCACCACACGGCTTGGCGTGAGGTACTTGCGTGCGATGACCTGCACGTCCTTGGGTGAAAGCCGCCGAGCGCGCGCGGCCTGTGTGGCGTAGGTCGTCGGCTCGCCGGCAAAGATCATGTCGTGCGCCAGTGTATCGGCGCGTGCGAACCTGGTCTGAAGCGACGTCGCTGCCCGCACGGCATTCGCGGCGTTGAAGCGTGCGATCTCCTCACGCGTGACCGGCGTCGTCGCGAGCGACGCCAGCGTGCTGTCGACCAGCGTCTCGATCAGCGTCATCGACGCGCCAGGGTTAGGGACAACCGCGATCTCGAACACGCCGGACTGTTCGAGATCGTAGTTCTCGACGATCACGCGCGACGCCAACCGCCGATCCTGGATGAGCAACCTGGTGAGACGGCCTGACTGGTCGTGCGACAACGCGGACGCGAGCGCTAGGAGCGCCATGCGATCGGGGTTCGCGTACGAAGCGCCTACCCAATCCACATGAAGCTCCGGCTGCCGAGCGCGCGCATCTTCCAGCACGAGGCGTCGTTCGGGGTGGGCAGCCGGTTGTGGTACCGGTCCATGTGCGGGCGGCTTGCCGCGTGGAATGTCCCCGAAGTAGTGATCGATCCACCGGCGCGCCACCGTCGCATCGAAGTCGCCGCTGAGCGCGATCACGGCGTTATTCGGCGCATAGTACGGCCCGCAAACCGATCGCAGCTGATCGGCCGTCAAATCAGCCGGCCCGGCGGGACCCGGCGCCGGGTTCGGGTGGTACGGGTGACCCGTGGGAAAGAGCGCCGCCAGGGTGAGCTCGCGCGACGTTCCGAACGGGACGTTCTCGACGTTCTGCTGCCGTTCCTGCGCGATGATCGAACGGATCTGCGGAAGGTGCTGGGAATCGGCGAGACTGAGCGGCGCCGCCATTCGATCGGACTCTGCCCACAGCACCGTTTCCAGCTGATTGCTTGGTACGACGACGTAGTACGCGGTCACGTCGTCGGTCGTCTCCGCCCCGCGGGCCGGAAAGCCGCCAATCGATCGGTAGAACGCGGGCTGCGGCTGTGCCAGATGTGGCGAGCCTTGCGACATGACGTGCTCGCACAAGTGCGCGATCCCCGCGTGTCCCGGCGGGTCGTCCCTGGAGCCGAAGTGGTACCATACGTCCACCGCGACGAGCGGCGAGGCGTGATCCTCGTTGAGGATCTCGACGAGGCCGTTGGGCAGCACGAAGCTGGTGTATGACAGCGGCCGAACCGGCAGGGGCGCTCGAGGCTGCGCCGTCACCGGTCGCGCGGTCGCGGCGACGCTGGCAGCGACCGCGGACACGACCCATCGCCGTGCGAATGCTCGAAATCGCATCATCAAGGCATTGGGCTAGAGGAGCCGAAAACCATGACCTCAGTAACGTGGTGCCCCACCTGAGCGCAACAGTCACGGGCGACGGGGGACGGCGGA
This sequence comes from Gemmatimonadaceae bacterium, assembly GCA_035493635.1. GTDB lineage: Bacteria > Gemmatimonadota > Gemmatimonadetes > Gemmatimonadales > Gemmatimonadaceae > JAQBQB01. The sequence continues at coordinate 22,599 of DATJHY010000142.1, forward strand.
CGACGGAAACTCCCGCGACGCATTTGCGTACAATCTGGCACGGACTCTTTCCCCACCGAGGTTCGTATGTCCGCAATTCGATTTGTCCCAGTTGCGTTGCTGCTCGTTCTGACGGGCGCGCCTGTGTTCGCGCAGGACTCGGGCGGTTCCAGTCCGCGCCAGGGCCGCGGACCAAGTGAATTCGCATTGCGCAGCGCGGGCGATTTCACGTTCATCCAGAGCCGGCCTACCGGTGCTTTCGCCGACAACATCGGCCTCGGCTACGGGGTGAACGCGGCCTACCTGTACCAGCTCGACCGCGACGGAATCCTGTCACTGCGTGCCGACCTCGGATTCCTCGGCTACGGCCACGAGTCCAAGCGCGTTCCGCTCAGCTCGACCATCGGCGGCAGGATTCAGGTCAGGGTGTCCACGACCAATTACATCGTGCCCGTGTCGATCGGACCGCAGCTCACCTGGCCCACTGGCAACGTACGGCCATACGTGAATGGCGGGTTCGGCGGGCAGTTCTTCTACACGCAGAGCTCGATCGACGGCAACAATGGCTCGACGACGGATTTCTCGACGACCAACCAACACGACCAAACGCATGCCTGGGTCGCGGGGGGCGGCGTATACGTCCCGATCCATTCGCGGAAAGTGAACGTCATGCTCGACGCCGGCGTCCAGTACTTCACCGACGGTCGTGCGCAGTATCTTCGCCCGGGGAGCATCATCGATCTCCCCGACGCCCAGATCCAGATCAACCCGCTCGAGAGCGACACGCACATGTTGGTCGTGCGACTCGGAGTCCGGGTCGGCGCAGCGCGTCGGTGAGCGGCGGGCGGCGGGCGAGAGACGGACCGAATTAGGGTCAGACCCTGTTTCCTATGCAACGAGGGTCTGACCCTATTCCTTCGGCGCGGCGTTTTGCGCCGCGCTCCCAACCGATCAAAAAGGCCCGCGCAAATGCGCGGGCCTTTTTTGATCTCCCCACCAAGCAGTTTCCCCACCCGCAGTTCTCCCCACCAGCAGTTTGCGGCTCGATCACGTCTCCCAACTCAGCCCTGGCTTCCCAAAGTGCCCGTAGTTCGTCGTCTGGCGATAGATCGGCGCGCGCAAGGCAAGTCGCTCGATCATCGCCGCCGGCCGGTAATCGAACTTTCGAACGAACTCCTCGGCCGCGCGCCAGTCGCCGGTCCCGAACGTGTCCACGCGCACCGAAACGGGCTCGGCGCGACCGATGGCATAGGCAACCTGCACCTCGGCCCGCTCGGCGAATCCGTTCTTCACCACCTGGCGAGCGACGAACCGGCCGAAGTACGCGCCGCTGCGATCGACCTTCGATGGATCCTTGCCGCTGAACGCGCCGCCGCCGTGACGACCCATGCCGCCGTACGAATCGACGATGATCTTGCGTCCCGTTACGCCACAGTCCGCCGAAGGGCCGCCTTCGATGAACTGCCCGGTGGGATTCACGAGTATCTCGACGTGTGGGCCGAACCATTCGCCGAGGACTTCGGGGCAGAGGCAGCTCGCGACGTAGTCGCGGATCTCGTCCTGTGAGACTTCGGGAGTGTGCTGCGTCGATACGAGCACCGTTTCGACGCGCGTCGGTTTGTGCTCCTCGTACCGAACGCTCACCTGAGTCTTTGAATCGGGGCGGAGCCAGTTGCGTTCGCCCTTCTTGCGCGCCGTCGCCAGGCGATGCGACAAGCGGTGCGCCAACTGCACGGGGAGCGGCATGAGCTCCGGTGTTTCCGTCGTGGCGTAGCCGAACATGATGCCTTGATCGCCGGCTCCGCCCGTGTCGACACCCATCGCGATGTCGCCCGACTGCTTGCTGATGAACTGGATAACCTTCACGCCGTCGGCATTGAACGCTTCGCGCGCATCGGTGTAGCCGATCTCCTGAATCGCAGCGCGAGCGACGGCCTCGTAGTCGACGTTCGTCTTCGACGTGATCTCGCCGGCCAGCACGACTTGACCGCTCTTGCACAACACCTCGCAAGCGACGCGGCTTGCCGGATCGCCGGCGAGATGCGCGTCCAGGATCGAGTCGGCGATGTAGTCGCAGACCTTGTCCGGATGCCCTTCGCTGACCGACTCCGACGTGAACGTGTACGAGCTCATCGTGTTCTCCGCGCTCGCGAGCGCATGCAAATGAAAACGGCCCCCGACGATTCGTCGCGGGCCGCTGTGGCATCCTACGACTTAGACGGGTTTTGTCCGGGGCTCTCCCGGTGCGCGGCCCGTCAAATCGGGGAAATCGCCGCGCGCGATTCAAGCTATCGGATCGCGCGGGACCGTCAAGAGCGAATCCGCTTCAGCGAGTGACCAACCGGCCAACGTGATGGTTTGGCAGTTGAGAGTGCCAAGAAATTTGCCGCGCTTCGCGCGCCGCCCATCGTTTGGGGGGTCCATGTCGCTTCGTCGTACGTTTGCCGCCGTCGCCGCCACCGCTCTCGTCGCTTGTGGGCACGACCCAAGCTCGCCGCTTGGCAGCCAACATCCAGCGCTCACCGCGCTTCCGCGTGCGCTCACGCCCAGCGAGCAAAGCGTCCTCGAAGCATCCAACGCCTACTCGTTCGCGCTCTGGCGTACGATCAATTCGACGTCTCACGACTCGAACGTCTTCGTGTCGCCACTCAGCGTCTCGTTCGCGCTCGGCATGGCGCTCAACGGCGCCAACGGTCCGACCTACGACGAGATGCGCTCGGCGCTCCAGTTCGGCGGCGCGCCGCTGACGTCCATCGATTCCGGATACAAGTCCCTCATCGGTCTGCTCAGCTCGCTGGATCCGTCGACCACAATGAAGATCGCCAACGGGATCTTCTATCGCAGTGGCTTCCCGTTCAATCAGAGTTTTCTGAACGACGCCGCTAAGTGGTTCGACGCCGAAGTCAAGCCGCAGAACTTCGACGACGTCGCGGCGACCGTAAATGCCGTGAACGGCTGGGCCAGCTCGAAGACCAACGGGAAGATTCCCAAGGTCATCGACGACTACGATCAGTCGATGGTGATGTTCCTGCTCAACGCCATCTACTTCAAGGGAAGCTGGCGCGACAAGTTCGATCCGGCCAACACGCGCGCCGAAGCATTTCACGCGGTGAGTGGCGACCAGAGCAAGCCGCTCATGCATCGCCAAGGGAAGATGTCGTACGCGGAGACGGCCACCTTCCAGGCGGTCGACCTGCCGTACGGTGATTCCGCGTTCACGATGAGCGTGATCCTTCCCAAGCCGGATAACTCGGTCGAGTCGGTCGCGGCCAGTCTCACGCCGGATGCCTGGCATGCGCTCGGCGCGAGCTATCACAACCAGCTCGTCGACCTCACGCTTCCCAAGGTGACGCTCACGTGGAAGCGAAACCTCATTCCCGACATGAAGGCGCTCGGAATGAAGCTCGCGTTCACCGACCTCGCCGACTTCACCCGCATGTCCTCGGGTCAGCAGCTTCTGATCTCGCTCCTGCAGCAGAACACGTTCGTGGCGATCGACGAGGAAGGCACGGAGGCGGCAGCGGTGACGACAGTCGGCGTGACCGTCACGTCCGTGCCGCAAGTCACGACCATGCGCGTCGACCGGCCGTTCATCTTCGTGATTCGCGAGCGGCTGTCGGGGAGCGTGTTGTTCATGGGGAAGATCGTCCAGCTGCCGTAGCGTCGCGCTGCATCACGGCACCGTGATCAACCCCACGGTGCCACCCAGACCATCGTCGGCGCGCGGCAGGTTCGGCGGCGCGATCCACTCGCCGCCGTCGATGCGAATGGCGACACGATGAAGCCCCGACGGCACAGCCATCTCGAGCCGCCACGCGTCGCCGGTGCGAGTGAGCTCCACGGGCGACCAATCGGTGAAGTCCGCGCGAAGCTCGATGCGCTCCGCATTGGGCGCAGCGATCTCGATGCGCGATGTACCGTCCGCTCCGCGCACGATGCGCACCGCGGGGCCGCCCGGTGACCGATGATGAAACAGGAATCGCGCGTGCGGTCGCGCCGACACACGAATCGACGCGCTCACGTACCGCGCGCGAGGAGTTCCGCGCATGATGTCCGGGAGCGCCGTGCCTGCTCCCACCGCGAGTGCGACTCGTGGCGTCGCCCAGATCGCCGCGTCCACCGCCGCCCATTGCCCGCTGTTCACGTCGCCCAGTCCGTTACGGACTCCCGCCGCGGCGCCGAGTGACAGCCCGCCCACATCGTGTCGCCACCCCGCGAGCACATCGAGGTAGCGCACCCTCGGCGTTGGCGCGGATTTCGGCGTGAATCCCAGAACCGGTGAATCGGTGAGCGTGCCGTTTGCAAAGAGATGTTCGTTGCCGACGGCGCCCCAGGCGTCGGCGAGCCATCGCACCGTGTTGCTCGAGGTTCCTCCTTGCGCCGTCCCGCCCACACCCGCGCCCAGCGCGCCGCCCAACGCATTGCCGCCACCGCGCAGTCGCCCCGCCAGCTCACCGCTCGTAGTCGGTAGCGCATTCGACTGCCCGAACGCACTCAACGTTGCATCGAGCTGAAAAAGCGGAATGCGCGCCGACGGCCCCCCCCCAACGACGGTGGCTGCGATCAGGCCCTGGCCGGTCCATCGCGCGTCGGTCGCACGCGCCGCGAGGGCGCTCGAGCGCAGCCACGCACGCGCCGAGGAAACGTCGAACGTCAGGCCCGCGGTCGTTGCGTTGCCGGTCGGGATCCCCGCTTGCTGGAGCCGCGAGACGCCCGCGTCAGCAGTCAGCTGCCACTGCGCCTCCAGCGAGTGGACCGGGAGCGTCGCGGCAAGCAGCAAAAGGGGGATGAGCCGGACTCGGCGCATCCCCCAAAATAATGATGACGGACGCTTTCAAGGCTTCTTACGAGGATCTCGCGGATTGGGACTGGAGGCGGACTGCAGATCCGCCGGCGAGCTGGCCGCTGCGCTGCCGCCAGGGGCCAGCAGCGGTGTGAGACCGCGCATGCGAATGTCGGCCGACTCTCCCGCCCGCGCCCCGCCCTGCACGTCGGCGTTCACGTCGTTGCCGAGTGCGACGAGCTGCGTCGCCGTGGCGCCGCGCTTGATGAGCTCCGTCACCATCTGACCCGCTTTGCTCGCCGGCACGCCACTCACCACGAGCTGCGTGAGCACGCCGATCGGCACCGCCACCGACCGATCCGGGCTCGCCTGCGCGACTTTTCGCAGCACGTCCTTGGGGATGTCGAAGCTGAGCGCTTCCTCGCCCGCGGCGATGTCTGCCGGCGCTCCGTGTGGCGCGACCACGCCGCGCGCTGCCTCGAGCCGCGTCGCCACCGCCTGCGCCGTGGCGACGATTCGCGACGGCGGCGCGTGTACGACGAGCGCAAACCGCACCTTGGACAAGACCGGGTCCACCGGCAGGCCGCTGGTACGCACGGACTCGACGATGCGCGCCACCTGCGCGTTCGTCTCGCGATCGAGACCCGCGATGACCACAGGTTCCTGCGCACCAGCGGTTCCGGTCGCGGCGAGCACCGCGCCGAGCGTGACGCCGCATGCGAGCAACAAACATCGCATCATGGCCGCCCCACGATCATGACCGAGCCTTCGACGCCCAGATCGGGATCACGCGACTTGGGCGCACGCGGATCGAGCACGAACACCGTGTCGTCGATCATGAAACCGTACGTATGTCGGCCGGGCGTCACCGGAATGGTGATCGACCACAGGTCGCCATCCGGCGAGCGAGTCATCGGGGCGTTGGATGGATTCCAGCCATTGAAATCCCCGACGACCGAGACATGGTGCGCCGCGTCGTTCCGCAGCACGAACTGCTGCGGGATCGGCGCCATGTCGGGCGCGACGCCTGCTGCGGCTCGCATTGTCTGCGCCGCGGTCGGCGATGCGCTGGGCGCGGCCGCCACCACGGTGCTCGATGCGTCGCTCGCCGCACGACCCGACGACCAAACACCACGCACCATGAAGCCAGCGGCAGCCGCGGCCGTGGCCA
>DATJHY010000143.1:0-2764 GCA_035493635.1 Gemmatimonadaceae bacterium
GAAGCGGGCTGCTCGATGTGCATCGCGATGAAAGGCGAACAGCTCGAGCCCGGTCAGAGCGCGGTGAGTACGAGCAATCGCAACTTCGAGGGGCGTCAGGGGAAGGGAGGTCGGACATTCCTGGCCAGTCCGCTCACCGCAGCCGCGACGGCCGTGAACGGCGCAATCGCCGACGTGCGGAGTCTGTCGTGACCGGAAACCAGAGTGCCCCCACCATTTCTCGCGCGGCCTCGATGCCGAGTCTCTTGGCGAGGAGGCTTTCGTGAAAGCGAAAGTGATGGAGCCGTTCACCGCGCTCACTTCTTCCTGCGTCGTACTGCCCGCCGAGAACGTGGACACGGATCAGATAATTCCGGCGCGATTTCTCAAGACGATCGAGCGTCGTGGACTTGGCGAGCATCTTTTTGCGGACTGGCGTGTCGACGCGCGTGGTCAGCCGCGGCCAGAGTTTCCGCTCAACTCGCCGGACGCGCGCGGAGCGGCGATTCTTGTCGCTGGTCACAATTTCGGATGTGGATCATCCCGCGAGCACGCACCGTGGGCGCTGCTCGATTTCGGCTTTCGAGCGGTCATCAGCACCGGCTTCGCCGACATCTTTCGGAACAACTCGCTCAAGACCGGGCTTCTTCCTGTCGCTCTGTCGACGCCAGCGCACGCCAGGCTGCTCGAGCAGCTTGCGGCGTCGCCGCGCGCGCCGGTGACAATTGATCTGGAAACGCAGACCGCTACGTTGCCCGGCGGAACGACGCACGCGTTCACGGTGGATCCGTTCGCGCGACACTGTCTCCTGAACGGCGTCGACGAGCTCGGGTTCCTCCTGGAACAGGACGACGCGATAGCCGCTTACGAGTCGACCCACACAAGTCGCGTGTGCACGCGCTGACGATTGCGCTGCTGCCGGGCGACGGGATCGGCCCGGAGGTTGTTGCCGAGGGCGTCCGCGTGCTTCGGGCGGTGGCCGAGCGATGGGATCACCCGCTCGAGCTGAGCGAGGGACTGATCGGCGGCTGCGCGCTCGATGCCCGCGGCACCCCTCTGCCGCCTGAGACGATCGAACTCTGCAAATCCGCCGACGCCGTTCTGCTCGGCGCCGTCGGTGGCCCGCGCTGGGACAATCCCGACGCCCGTCTGCGTCCGGAACAGGGTCTTCTTGGATTGCGTAAAGAGCTGCAGGTATACGCGAACCTGCGCCCGGTGACTGTGCATCCATCGCTGGTGGCCGCCTCACCGCTGCGCGCCGAGCGGTTGGAAGGCGTCGACCTGATCTTCGTGCGTGAGCTCACGGGTGGGATGTATTTCGGCGACAAGCGTCGCGAGAAGGTGGCGGGCGGCGAGCGCGCGGTCGACGAGTGCGTGTACACGACCGTCGAGATCGAGCGCGTGACACGCGTAGCCGCGCAGCTCGCGCGCACACGGCGGGGCAAGCTGACATCTGTTGACAAGGCGAACGTTCTCGAGACTTCGCGCCTTTGGAGATCGACCGTCACGCGGGTGCTGCGCGACGAGTTCCCCGATGTTGCGCTCGATCACCTGCTCGTGGACGCGTGCGCGATGCAGCTTCTGCGCGCTCCGTCGAACTTCGACGTCATAGTCACTGAGAACATGTTCGGCGATATCCTGACAGACGAAGCGTCGATGCTCGCCGGATCGCTGGGGGTTCTCCCGTCCGCCTCACTGGGAGACGACACCGCGGCGGGAAGCGGGAAGCGGGAAGCGTCGGTCGGGCCTGTAGGAAATGGGGGGCGCTCACGAGTGCGGCGAGGACTGTACGAGCCGATCCACGGCTCCGCGCCGGACATCGCCGGCCGCGGCATAGCGAATCCGATCGGCACGATACTCAGCGTGGCGATGATGCTCAGACATTCGTTCGGCCTCGAGCAGGAAGCACGCGCAGTGGAGCAAGCCGTCTATGAAACGATCGAGGAGGGTTGCGTGACCGTCGACATTGCGCCTGCCGGAGCAATGTCCTACTCGACCGTAGATGTCGGCCGCGCGATTGCGGCAGCCCTGTCGAACGCTGTGTCGGCATAAGCTGACACCGTGATTCCAGCTCTTCTCCAGGCGCCAGCCGTGGCGTCTCACGGGGACACGTTGGCAGCTGCCGCATCTCACGGCGACACGCTGGCGCCCGTAGTGCTGGCGCTGGCCGTCATACTTGCCGCCGCCAAGCTCGGTGGAGACATCGCAGAGCGCATCGGACAACCCGCTGTGCTCGGCGAGCTCGTCTTCGGAGTGCTAGTCGGCAATCTGCCTCTGCTCGGCGTCGATTGGTTCCAGTTCATCACGGCAAACGCGACCATCAGTGTGATTGCGCAGCTCGGCGCAGTCATCCTGCTATTCGAGGTTGGGCTCGAGTCCACCGTGCGCGACATGATGCAGGTCGGAATGCGCTCACTCGTGGTGGCGGTTCTTGGCGTGGTCACGCCATGGGCGCTCGGATGGTGGGTGGGCGCGCTTCTGCTGCCGGAGCACAGCGTTTACGTCCACGCCTTCCTCGGTGCTGCGCTGACGGCGACCAGCGTGGGGATCACCGCGCGCGTCCTCAAGGATCTCGGGCACGCCCAATCGCCAGAAGCGCGCATCATCCTTGGCGCGGCGGTGATCGACGACGTGCTTGGACTGGTAGTGCTCGCCGCAGTCGCGGCTGTGATCGCGGCAACGGACTCGGGCGCGGTTCTCTCGTACGGCGCGATTGCCATCGTACTCGGGAAGGCGCTCCTCTTTCTCTTTGGCGCGCTCTGGCTCGGCGTCATGTTCTCGCCGA
>DATJHY010000144.1:0-13828 GCA_035493635.1 Gemmatimonadaceae bacterium
TCACCCCGGAGACCATACTATGGATTCGATCGTTCGCCTTGCATGCACCTTCGGCGCGGCGATCACGTTGCTCGGAGTCGGCAGCGCGACTGCGGTCGCGCAGGACGCGACGACGGCGACGACCACGGTGATTCTCGTCCGTCACGCCGAAAAGGCCTCGGCACCGGCGGCGGACCCACCGCTCACCTCCGCGGGCGAGGAGCGCGCCAAAGCGCTACTCGAGGCCGTCCGCGGCGCGGGCGTGACGGCGATCATCACCACGCAGTACGAGCGCACGCGCGCCACCGCGGCTCCGGCTGCGGGCGCGCTCAGTATCACTCCGGAAGTGGTGACGGCCGCCGGACGCACCCACGCGCAGGATGTCGCCGCGGCGATCCGAAAGCACGCCGGCCAGACGGTGCTCGTGGTCGGGCACTCGAACACGGTGCCGGACATCATCCGCGCGCTCGGCGCCGACGTGCCGCCGATCTGCGACGACGAATACGACAATCTCTACGTCGTCGAGCTGCCGCCGACCGGTGCGGCGCGGGTGATCATGGCGAAGTATGGGGCGCGGAGCGCCGTCGGCGCGTGCACGTCGATGAAGTGACGTCCGGCTCGCCTGCTCGTTGGGCAATCGGTATTATCGCCCCGTCCCGTACCGGTACCGGATGAGCCAAAACCTGTTGGAGCAGGTACAAGCGTCGTTGGGGAGCAGCGTCACCCTGGAGCGCGAGCTTGGTGGCGGCGGGATGTCGCGCGTCTTCGTCGGCGAAGAACCGGAGCTCGGACGGCGTATCGTGGTCAAGGTGCTGCCGCCGGAGATGACTGATGGGCTCGACGCCGAGAGATTCCGCAGGGAGACCACCCTCGCCGCCTCGCTGCAGCACCCGTTGATCGTGCCGCTGCTGTGGAGCGGACGTCAAGGCGACCTGTTGTATTACACGATGCCGTTCGTGGCCGGCGATACACTGCGCGCCCGGATGGAACGCGAGGGCGAGCTACCGGTCGCGGACGCGCTCCGAATTCTTCGTGACGTCGCATCCGCGCTGGCGCATGCCCACGCGCGCGGCATCGTCCACCGCGACATCAAGCCGGAGAACGTGCTGCTATCGAATGGTTACGCGCTCGTCACCGACTTCGGTATCGCGCGGGCGGTCGAGTCGGCGGGGGGCACGCGCCTGACCGGCACCGGGATCAGCATCGGCACGCCGGCCTACATGGCGCCGGAGCAGGCGACGGGGGATCAGAATCTCGACTATCGCGCGGACATCTACGCGCTGGGCGTGATGGCGTACGAGATGCTCGCTGGCCGCCCGCCATTCGTCGCCGCGTCGCCGCAGTCGTTGATCGCCGCGCATCTGACCCAGACCGCGCCGCCGATTCGAACACAGCGACCGGCCGTATCGCCGAACCTGGACGCACTCATAGCCCGGTGTATGGCGAAAGCGCCCGCCGATCGGTGGCAGTCGGCCGCTGAGCTCTGCCGCGCATTGGAGGAGGAGCTTGCCCGGTTGAGCGCGCCCACAACCGCCGGCCTGGGTGTCGCGGCCCCGGCGCGCCGCGCGACGCTTCGCTGGGTCGCCGGCATGGCGGTCGTCCTCATCGCGCTCGCCGTGGCTGGCTGGGTCGCGAAAGGCAAATGGTCGACGGCGTCGTCCGCCAGCGGAGAAGCCATCGCCTCGATCGCGGTACTGCCCTTCGACAACGCGAGCCCCGGTCGGGAAAACGAATACTTCAGCGACGGCGTCGCCGAAGAGCTCATGGTGGCGCTGGCGAAGGGCTCGCCGTTGCGCGTCGCGTCGCGGTCGTCGTCGTTCGCGTTCAAGGGACGCGGCCTGAGCGCGCAGGCGATTGGGCGGCAACTTGGCGTCCAGGCCGTCATCGAAGGCAGCGTCAGACAATCGGGAAACCGCCTGCGCATTACGGCGCAGCTCACGCGGGTGAGCGACGGGTTGAGCCTGTGGTCGGATGCGTACGATCGCGAGCTGCGTGACGTGTTCGCGGTCGAGGAAGAACTGTCGCGGTCCATCGTCGGCGCCGTGCGTCCCCAGCTCCTCGGCGGCACCCCGGCGAGCAGCGCCGGCGGCTCTCCATTCGCCATCCACGGGACCACGGACCCGGAGGCGTATCTGTTGTACCTTCGGGGCCGCTACTTCTTCAACCGCCGCACGCCTGATGGTTTTCGGAGCGCCGTGCAGTACTTCTCGCAGGCGATCGCGCGTGACAGCGGCTTCGCGCGCGCCTGGGCCGGATTGGCAGACTCCTACTGCATCCAGGCCAACTGGCGGATGCGGCCGTCGAGCGACGTCTGCCCGCTCGCCAAGGACGCCGCGCGTCACGCGTTGGCAATTGATTCGACCACCGCCGAAGCATGGGCGTCGCTCGGATTCGTCACGTTCTTCTACGAGTACGATGTGCCGAGAGCGCAACAGTACCTGCGACGGGCCGTCGCGCTGGACTCGACCTATGCGACGGCGCACTTGTGGTTGATGCAGACGTACAATGCGCTCGGCGACAGCGCGTCCATGCTTCGCGAAATCCGGACGGCGCTGAGGCTCGAGCCGCTCTCGCTCATCATGAACTCCCGCTATGGCACGGCGCTGATGGGGTCGGGCCGGCCGCGGGACGCGGTCATGCAGCTTCGACGCACGCTGGACATGGATCCCGGGTACACTGATGCGCACTCGGAGCTCGCACAGGCGTATCTCCGCGCCGGCCTGACCGACAGCGCCGCCCAGCAGTATCGGGTGATCGGCGATACGATCGGCCTCGCGACCGTGATGGCGGCGGCCGGCCACGCCACGGAGGCGCGGCAACTGCTTGCCGATGTCGGCGTGCACGGCTGTGCCGGCGCGCCGGAGATCGACCTCGTCGGTGTGTACGATGCACTGAATGACGTCGAGGCGGCGTTGCGCTGCCTGCAGGCAGCGTACAATGCTCGCCAGCCGGACGTGGTGTTCGTGAGCCCGAGATTCGCGCGGCCGCAATTGGCCGCGGATCCCCGGTTCCGCGCGCTGCTGCGTCAGGTGCGAGCGTCGTGGACGCCCGCCAGTCCCGAGTAGTCGCGCCTACCTGTCCGACGTTCCGAACGCGAACACAGTCCGCGACGAGAACTCCTGCCCCGGCCGCAGGATCGTCGACGGGAACGACGGCTCGTTGGGCGAATCGGGAAAGTGCTGCGTCTCCAGGCAGAGCGCGTAGCGATGCCCGTACACGCGCCCCTGTTTCCCGTGCAGCGTGCCATCGAGAAAGTTGCCCGTGTAGAACTGCACCCCGGGCTGATCGGTGTACACGTCGAGCGTGCGTCCGCTCGTCGGCTCGAGCACGTGCGCCGCGTGCGTCAGCCCCGACGCCGCGGGAATGAGCACGAAGTTGTGGTCGTAGCCGCGACCGCGCCGAAGCTGCTCGTCATTCGCGTTGATGCGCGCGCCGATCGCTGTCGGCGTGCGGAAGTCGAACGGTGTTCCGGCGACCGAGACCAGTTCGCCAAGCGGGATGAGCGTCGAGTCGACCGGTGTGTATCGATCGGCGTTCAGTGTGAGCACGTGATCGAGGACGTCGCGCCGCGCGCCAGTGAGATTGAAGTACGTGTGCTGGCTCAAATTGATCGGCGTCGCTTTGTCCGTCGTCGCATGGTAGGCGACCGCGAGCTGGTTCGAGTCGGTGAGCGTGTACGTCACCTGAACTCGCACGGCACCCGGATAGCCCTGGTCGCCGTCGGGGCTCACGTGGCTCAGGACGACACCGACGCCGCCGGCACTGTCGAACGGCGTCGCATCCCATACCACTTTGTCGAAGCCGCGGTCACCGCCGTGGAGACTGTTGGGTGCGTTGTTGACGGGGAGCTGATAGGTCTTTCCGTCGAGCGTGAACCGCCCCTTCGCGATCCGATTCGCGTAGCGACCGACGATCGCGCCGAAGTAGGGCGAGTCCTTCACATATGGCGGAAGGCTGTCGAAGCCGAGCACGATGTCGTCGAGCTTCCCGTCGCGGTCCGGGGTCGCGAGCGAGACGATGACGCCACCGTACGTGATGACGCGCGCTTCGATTCCCGACTTGTTGCGCAGCGTGTAGAGATCGACCGGCGTGTTGTCAGCCAGCGTGCCGAAGAGACTCTTGGTCACACCGCGAGCAGCGGACGAGGCAGTGTTCGTCATCGTTCGGGAGCAGGAGAGTTGGGCCAGCAGGACGAGCGGAGCGAGTGCACGGCGCGCAAGGTGAAGCATCGGGCTGGTTGTCCTATCGGTCGATGGCGAATGGGTCCGGCCCCCACACCATGAGCTCCGTTACGCCGCTCGCGGCCGGCAGATCGTTCTCGAACATGACACGAATTCTCGAGCTGCGCACTGGCCGGAGGCGAATCCGGTTGAGCGCCCGCGTTGCCGGGCGGTCCGGTTGGCGGTTCACGACGTCGGCATCCGTCCAGCGCGATCTATCCCAATACCGGACCCGAACGGCGCGCGGCGCCTTCACGCCTCGCTCGTCGCCCCAGAGATAGAGATCGACCGTCGCCACGAGGCGCGGGGCGCCAAAGTCCACCTCGAGCCAGTCGCTGGCGTTCGGCGAGCCGTAGGTCGTCCATCGGTTGCGTGAATAACGCGTGAACGCGACCTGCGCGTCGAAGGCCTGCCGCACGGCGTCCGATTGTCCAGTGAACGACGCCGATGCCCGCGGAAATGCTTCGCCGGTCGCGCGGTACGCGAGGTCGCGCGGCGTCGCGATCGCGTCGCGCCGAGACGGCATCTCGCGCGACCATGCCTCGATCTCGGTGAGACCGACGAATGCACCTGGCGCGTGCTCCATGGTCAACCGGATCTTCGACGTCCGAAGCGGTTTTGCGAACCGGGCGTGATTGGCTCGGTGGCCTTGTGGCGTCGCGGGTTGGCGCGAGCTCGTTGCCACTCGTGTCCAGCGACCGTCGACCCACATCTCGATCGTGTACGACGCCGGTGCGCGAATGCTGCTCGTCGCGCCGTCGTCGAGAAGATACAGCGTCAATTCGTCGACCGATCGCACCGTCCCGAAATCCAGCACCAGTCGCGCGCGTGAGTCGACCGATCCCGAATCCGTCCACCGATTCGGCGGGGCGGTGGTGTAGCGATAGTTGCCGTCGATGAGCGCGATTGGCGGCGACGTCGCGGCGCTGTACGACGCCTCGACCCACGGGTAGGCGCCTCGGCCATTGTTGACGGCCAGGTTCACCGGCATCCGCGCGGCGGCATGCGGGCGCGGCGGTGGGATCCGCACTTTGAGTCGCCCGAGCGTCGGCTCCGTCGCGACACTGCGGCCGTCGACGAGCACGGTCATGCCGCGCCCTCGACCATAGCGAGAGCCGTCGCGATCCCACAGCACGCTCACGCGATGTCCGTGATAGGCCACGTCGTCGAGTGCGAACCACGGCCAGTCCTCAGGCGCGAGCGGGCTCACCTCGAGCGTATCGTCGGCGCGCGGGCGAAGGCCGACGAGACCCGTGATCACGAGGTCCACGTATCCCGAGTGGAAGTAGTCCTCGCTGTGGTCGAACGTGTTGAACCCGTCCCACGACCCGTTGTCCGGATTCGCGCCTTCGGCGATGAACGGCCGTCCGTTCCGGCGCTGCGTGCGGGTGTAGACGCGGAGCAGGTCGTTCCAATCCCGCTTCGTGACGAAACTCTGATGGTAGTCTTCGAGAAGGTTGGCCATCGCGGCAAGCGTCTGCGTCGTGGCGTAGGGCCACGAGTTCCCGCTCCACCAGCAACAGCGCGGAGAGATGTAGAACAAAGGATCGTGCCGCTCCGTGGTCGTCGGCCCGAAGGCCGCGTAGAACCGTGCGCTGTCCATCAGGAACCGCCAGGCGACCGAGTACGCAGAGTCGGGAAGCTCGAACTGCCACGGCACATAGCCGATGAGCTCCCGCCCGTGCGGGTTGCCGGCGTGCGGTCCACTCTTGTACGTCAGCGTCCCGGCGCGAATGCCGTCCTTGTCGTCGTGCGCGAACTCATGGAAGAAGAACTCGCGCTCGGGATCCCAGAGCTCATCCTGCACGCGCCGCTTGAGGGTCAGTGCACGCACCTTGAAGTCACGGGCGCTCGCCGAGTCGCCGAGCAGCGCCGATGCACGCGAGATCGCCAGCGCGTCGGCGTACATGTAGCTGTTGAGCGTGGGGCGATATCCTTCGGCGCCGGTATCGATGTCGTCGGTCTGCCGGCTGTTGATGTTCCGCTCCATCCCGTCGTGCAGCCCGTCCCAGTGAAACATGCCGTGCGTCGAATCGAAATGCTCGGCGACCCAGCCGGCATATTGCCGTTTCATGTATGGCAGCACTCGCGCCATGAACGCGCGATCGCCGTTCACGAGGTACGTGGCCCACATCGATTCGCCGTACCAGTTGCTGTAGCTGCGCGGCTGCGCGCCCGGAGTCTCGAACCAGTAGCGCGCGAAGTCGTTGACGATGCGCGGATCGTCCAGCCACCGCAGCTCGTGGAACTGGTGGCCGAGCGGGCAGCTGATCGCGCCGTACGCTCCAGACCAGAACGGCCGGTCGATGAATTCCGTGAACGTGTAGCCCGTGCGCGGATCGCCGTACGTCAGATGCTTGGTGACGAGCTCCCAGCGATAATAGTACGTCGCCGTGATCGCCGTATCGGGCGATTCGAAGAACGGGATTCGCGACGCGTACCAGTCGTAGTCGCGGTTGTCGAGCCATTCGTAGCGCGCGAGCGCTCCGCGCTTGTCGATGATCTGAGCGCCGAGCGATCGACCGACGACGAGCGTGATCATGGCACAGACCGACAGCGAGTTGCGAACTGTCACGACGCTCACCGGCCGAGCGTGAGCGTCCGCGTGGTGTAGCCGTCGGCGTTCGCGTTCGCCGCCGGGAAAGCCACGTCGGCGTCGCGCCAGGGCTTGCCCGGTTCATGCACTCGGAACCGGTACGTTCGTCCGGCGATTCCCTCGAGCGTCGCGACGTACTGACCGCCCGTCAGCCGTTCGCTCACGACTCGCGGCGCTGTCGAACGCTGGCCGATCTGCGCCGGCATCACCGGCGGCACGATGCTCCAGCCGCCGGCGTACGGAACGTCCAGCGTCAATCGGTCGCGAAGGGTGCCCTGCACGGTCGCGTGAACGTCGCCCGGTGTCCGGTCCACGACGGCCGACGTGCTCGCGCCGAGCGGGAGCGCCGGCGAAAACACCACGCTGATTGGCGTCGCGTCGGACAGTCCGCTGGACACCAGCTCCGCGACGAGATGCCCGTTCGCGCGCCGCAGGGCAATGTCGACGGAGCTCCGGCCAACGGGCACGTGGTCGACGCGCAGAGAGTCCCAGTCCGGCGGCAGGTGCGGCGCGAGTGTCAGCTTGTGAGCGGGCGCGTCGACGTCGAGCCCCAGGAGCCCGCGAATCAGCGGTGTCAGCACCATCGACGTGGCAAAGAACTGCTGCGGCACCGCCGTGTCGAGCGGTTTGTACAACCGTCCCGAAATCACTTCGGGATTCCGCCCGCGCGACTCGTCGAACGTCGTCCGCGCAATCGCGTCGAGCGCGAATTTGCCCGCCAGTGGATTGTGGTAGCGGTACTCCGCGAGCGCCACCCAGCCGGTCACGAATGGCCACACTGCGCCGTTGTTGTAGTGCAGCGGGTCGAACAGCTTGCTGCTCGCGGCGAGCGGGCGCGCGCCCCAGTCGGTCATGATCTCGCTCGACGCCAGCCGCGCCGCCATCGCCGCGCCGTGTTCGCGGTCGAACGTGTCGAACGCCATCGCCGTTGCCGGCCACGCGGTGAGGTTCTCATTGACGCTCCCGTCCTGCAGCAGCGCGAACGCGTACTGGCCGAGCTTGGGCATCCAGAGCCGCGACTCCATGGTTCGAAGTGCGGTGGTCCGAACGGCACGCGCGCTGTCGGCGACGGCATGTTCACCGAGTGCGTCGGCCATCCGCGCGTAGCGATCGAGCGCCGAGGCCCACACACCACTCAGATAGACGTCGGAAAGGATTCCGATCTGGAGATCCCCGACCTCGAGCGCGCCTGCGCCCGCCTTGGGATTCTCCATCAGCCCATCGCCATTTGCGTCAGTCGCGCGAGACCAGGTCATTGCCCGCTTGATGTTGGGCCACAGTTCCCGCACGAGCGCAGTGTCGGCCGTCTGTCGCCAGTACTCGCCGAACGCCAGCACCCAGAACGGCGACGTGTCGCCGTGGAAGAACGCATACGGGTACTTTCCGAACCAGTCGATCCAGCCCGCGCCCTGCGAGATCTCGTGCGTGATCTTGCCGTCCTTGCGCTGATATTTCGCGAAGAACCGGAACACGCCGTCGCGCACGAGATCACTCTGGCCGTCGCCCGTCATCGCGAACGAATTGATCGCCGCGTCGCCGCCAAAGAACCACCCGAATCCCGGACGGTCGCTCGCCGGCCCCGAAAGTCCGTATCCAGCGACGACGCCGCAGCCAAGATCAGGGTTGCAGACGTACGATTCGTCCAGGTTTACCTTGGCGTATTCGACCGCGCGATCCAGCAGCGGGTCGGGCGAGTGCACGGCCAGCCGATGCTCGCGCAGCGAATCTTCGTGCGCGACGCGCCGCTTCCACTCGCGTTCGGCGACGCCCGGTCGAATCAACTCCTTGTACAGCGTGAGCGCGGAATCGCGCGACATCTCGCCGCCGGCGAGCACGATCGGGATGTACGCCACGTGCTCGTCGATGCCGCGTCCCGGCGGCTCGCTCAGACGCGGCGGCGTGTACTGCTGACCCACGCCGCCCACGCTCATCACGAACTGCGGCGGCGCGGCGGCCAGCATGTGCGCCAGCACGTCCGACGCCTGCGTGATCGCCGGTGATCCGAAGTACGCGTTGATGCGCTGGCTACCCTCGGACATCAGAAACGCCCGCGCCGGGTCGTTCCAGATGAGATACTGCCCGCCCAGTCCCGCCGGCCACGCGAGATGAATGTCGGCGCTGAATCGAGCCACGATCTCCATCGGTCGAATCGCGTCGACTTCGAGCAGCATCACGATCGCGGGCAGCTCGAGCGGTACGAACACGTGCTGCTTCACCGTGAACTGCTCGTAGTCGTACTCGATCGTGACGCCTTCCGGCCGCTCGACTACGCTGTGCGCCACTGCGTG
This sequence comes from Gemmatimonadaceae bacterium, assembly GCA_035493635.1. Classification (GTDB taxonomy): domain Bacteria; phylum Gemmatimonadota; class Gemmatimonadetes; order Gemmatimonadales; family Gemmatimonadaceae; genus JAQBQB01. The sequence continues at coordinate 9,084 of DATJHY010000144.1, forward strand.
CCCGGCGATGGGCTCTGTGTACTTGGGGATGCGGAACGAGAGCTCGAAGTCGTGCAGCCATTTGACGGGCCAGCTCCAGAGCTCGAACCGTCCATCTTCGGTGCCCATCGCGATGGCGCGGCGGCCGACGGCGGAGATGAACGCACCAGGCCGCACATCGCCGCGCAGCGCGAGGGGTGACGCACCGAGCGCGAACGACGGAATGGTCGTCGCGCCTCCCGCGCCTCCCCCACCTTGTTGCGCGCGAGCGACCGCGAGCGGCGCCGCGACGAGCAGTTGAATCCAGAGCGTGAATCGCTTCATGGCCGAGGAGACTGACGAGTCGGGCACAACGATAGCGCCCAAACCCGTCGCCGTCACTCAGGCGCGCGCCAACGCCAGCGTGAACGTCGAGCCGGTGCCGAGGTGACTCTCAACCTTCAGGGAACCGCCCATCGCCTCGGCGAGACCGCGCGAAATCGACAGGCCAAGTCCGGCGCCCGCGCGTGGAGTCTTGAGCGAGCGCCCAAGCTGCGTGAACGGCGAAAAGATCGCCTCGAGCTTGTCGCGCGGGATGCCCGTTCCCGTGTCCGAGACCCGCACGACGACCCATTCGCGTTCGTTGAGGCACGACAGCCGAACCTCGCCGCGCGCCGACGTGGCCTTGGCCGCGTTCGACAGCAGGTTCACGCAGATCTGCACGATGCGTTCGGAGTCGCCCATGGCGATCACGTCTCGCGCACAACCGTCGTAGATGAAGCGAATGCCGCGGGCGTGCATCTGTGGCATCACCATCGGGTAGGCCGTGCGAAGCGTGGCGTCCATCGGCACCGGCACGCGCTCGACCTCCAGTCGGCCGGCCTCGATGCGCGCGAATGCGAGCACGTCTTCGATGAGCGTCGTCAGGTGCCGCTGGTTGAACCGAATGCGCTCGAGGTCGGCTCGCTGCTCGTCGTTCAGCGGACCGCGTATACCGAGGGTCAACAGGTCCACGTAGCCCGCGATGCCGTTGAGCGGTGTCCGCAACTCGTGGCTCATCGCGGCGAGAAAGTCGCTCTTGGCGCGGTTCGCCTCTTCGGCCTCTCGGCGCGCGCGCTGCTCTTCCTGATAGAGCCGGGCGCGCTCGATGGCCTGGGCGCATTGGTGCGCGAGCGACTCGAGGAATGCCGTTTCGTCGGAAGCGAATTCGTGATCGCCCGGCCAGTCGATGCCGACCGCGCCGAGCACTCGGCCGCCGGCGAGCAGCGGAATGCACGCCGACGCGCCGGCGTCATTCGCGGCGGGGAGGTCGAATTCGCTCGGGTACTGGGCCAGACGCGCGGCGGCGTTCGGAAAAAGCAGAGGCGCTCGGTCGCGCGCCGCGTCGGTCATCGGTAGTCCCGCGTCCATTGGCAGGCGACGAAAGCGCTCGCGCGCCTGCTCGGCGTAGCCCACCGTGGCGATCACGTCGAGCGCGGTGCCGTCCCGGCTCACGAGTGCCACCGAGCCGCGCACACCCCCAACCGCGGGAATCGCCGCCTGCATCACCACCGTCGCGACTTCCTCCGGGGTGACGGCCGCCGTCAAGTCGGCCGTTGCGCGCTGCAATGCAGCGAGTCGGCGCGCGGCGTCCTCCGCGGATCGTCGTGCCGACCGCTCAGCCGCGTATGCCGCTCGCAAGCGCGCGTCATTGGCCTCCAGATCTCGCTGCAGTGCGAAGTGAGCGGACACGTCGGTGACTGCGGCGACCCACCCCGCGGGGCTGGCAGGGTCATTCCCGAATGGACCGGCGTGAACGAGCGCATCGAATCGGGAGCCATCGCGACGCTGGAAGCGCAGCGTGATACCGTCCGCCGGCGCGTCGTGTGTAAGCATGCGGTTGAGCGCCGCGGTGATGCGCTCGCGTTCCTCTTCAGGCCAATACACGAACGGCGGCTTTGCGCCGACGAGCACTTCTCGCGGCCAGCCGACCATCCGCGCGAACGCCTCGTTCACGTACTCCTGCCGCCCTTCACTGTCGATCGCCGCGACGCCGATCGGGAGTCCATCGGCAAGCCGCGTCACCACCGGTGTGCCCGCGCCGGGAGTCATCGAGAGAAGTTCGGCCCGTCCATCGAATGCCATCAGGTTGTCACCGCTGCTGACCCACGCAAGGATACTGCGACGCCTGCCGTCTGACCATTACCGAATTTTGATTTCGAGCGCGCGCAGCAACGCGGCCGCCTCGGGATTCGTCGGCGCCGCTGTCGAGAGCGCTTGCGCGAATTGGGCGGCCGCTGCGCTGTCGAGTCGCGCCGCCGCGTGGAACTCTGTCGCCGCCGTGTCCAGTCGACCCAACTGCGCATAGAAGCTCACGAGGCGCAGCCGACTCGGAGCGCGATCGGCGTTGTACCGTTGGCTCGCGATGAACTCGGACGCCGCCCTGTCGAACGCGCGTCGGCCGGTGCTGTCGAGCGAGCGTGCGAACGGCGCGAGGATCCAGGCGGCCTCCTGGCGAATCGCCCGTCGCTCGTCAGTCAGCATGCCTGGCGCGAGCGACAAACGCTCCTGCGCTCCCATGGTCTCGAGCAGCGTGAGCGCGTAGAAGCGAACCACAGGGTTCGTGTCGCGCGACCACTTCCTGGCGGCTTCGAGCGCCACCGTTCCCGGACGCGCGCCGAGCCGCGCCAGCGCAGACGCGCGCACGATCCAGGGCTCGGTCGCGTCGTTTGCGACGACGCCGAGCGAGTCGGTCGCACCCGGCTCGCCGCGATCGTCGGACGCGAACACGTGCGCGAACCGCTGGAAACCTGGATTGGGGTTTGGATACCAGTAGCGGATCAGAGACACCGCCCATTTCGCGTCATGCTCGGTGTGGCAGCGATTGCACGCATTGGGAACACCGAGCGATATCGAAAGGTCGGGTCGCGGAATGCGCAGACTGTGATCATGCCTTCGATCGATCTGCATGTACGTCGTGTCCGGCATGTGGCAGGACACGCACTGCGCGCCGGCACCAGTCGCGGCGTGATGATGGTGCGCGCTCGTGTCATACTTCGCCGCGCGATGACATTGTGCGCAAACCTGATTTCCCGGGCGGCGGAGTTTCTGGGTGTGCGGATCATGACAATCCGCGCACGTCACGCCGAAGCTGTACATCTTGCTCTGCTGAAACGACGCGACGGTGTAGACCTCGTCGAGCTGCTGGCCATCGGGGTAGTACATGTCCGAGAGGAGTGGCAGCGGCACGTAGTAGTCGAGAAGCGGTGCGCCGGCGGTGTACCCGTCGGCGATGTGGTTGCGGCGCGCATGACACTGTGTGCAGGCCTGGATCTCGCGCTCAGTGATGCGCGGCACACTTCGGTGCGCGAGCCCACTCGCCGAGTCGATCGGCCACACCACGCCGCGACGCTCGGTGAGCATGGACTGGAGGCCGTCGTCGTGCCAGAACAAGCGACGGAGCAATCCGGGGTACCGGCCCCATGACGCGTGGCGAGACCCTGGTCCGTGGCACGCCTCGCACGCCACGTTGATCTCCGAGAAGCTCGTGTGGAACGAGTCCGTCACCGGCTCGTACTGCTTGCGCACCGCCGTCGAGTGGCAGTCGGCGCACATGTAATTCCAGTTGTACTGGCTCCCGGTCCAGTGGAAGCGCTCGGCGTGCGCCGCTTCCGCGCCGGGCGCGAGCGAGAACCACCGCTGGCCGCCCTGCTGCGCGGGACGAGCGTCCCATGCGACGAGAAGCGCCTGGACGTGGCCGCCGCGAAGCTCGACCAGGTACTGCTGCAGTGGAAACATGCCGAACGTGTAACGAATGGGGAAATCGCTCGCAGTTCCCGCTGAGCCGATCGTGTTGACGATCGACGTGTCGCCTCGACGGAAAAACGCGTAGCTCACCCCGCCGTTGACGAATCGCGTGCCGTCGAACCGGCCAAGGACCGTGGCCGGCGTCGCACGCTGCATGGCCAACGAATGCTGTGAGCCGTGCCACGCGGCGTACTCGGTTCGATGACACTCCGCGCATTTACTAGAGCCGACAAAGCTCGGCGGCTCCGACGCCGCGCGCTGCGACCGGCATCGCGCGAGCGTACCGAGCGAGGCGACTCCGGCAATCATCACGGCAGCGCGAACGCTGCGGTGCACTATGGTGCGCGGCATCCCTAATGATGGCGGGGCACCACTCGTTTTCGAAGGCTGATCAGCGTCGGGTGAACGCCGCGTACGTGAACGCCTGCTCGACGCCAGCGGGTGTTCGGTGCACGTCGGTCACGCTCTCCTGCAGCACGAACTCGTCGCCGAGCGTGTGCGCGAGAGCGCTGGCATCGTAGCGCGACGCAGCCAGTCCGCTGCACCGCGTCGGACCCTCGAGCGCGAAGGTCGCGATGATGAGGAGTCCCCCGGGCCGAAGCGCGTGCGCGACCTGGGCCACGTATCGCTCTCGATCTTCCTGACGTGTGAAAAAATGAAAGACGGCGCGATCGTGCCACACGTCGAATCCGTTCGCCGGCAGCTTGAAGTCTCGGACGTCCGCTTCGATCCACGTCACACCAGCGGCGCGCTCTCCAAGCCGGGTTCGCGCGCGCTCCAAGGCCTGGCGTGAAATGTCGAGTACCGTGACGTGGCGAAAGCCGCGCTCGAGCAAGGCATCTACGAAGGTGGAATCACCGCCGCCCACGTCGATGATCTCGCTCGCCGCATTGGCGCCGCTGCGCAGCAGGAGCTCGATCGACCGAGCAGGGAACGGCTGATACCAGCTCATCTCGTCCGGCCGCTTCGTCCGGTACAGCGAATTCCAATGGACGCTGGCA
>DATJHY010000145.1:0-2268 GCA_035493635.1 Gemmatimonadaceae bacterium
ACGGCGAGGCCCGGGGACCGCGCGTTGAGCAAACTCGTAATGTTCGTCGCCGCGGATTTCTCGAGCTCCGTGGCGGCGTCGATTGTCGACACGGCGTTGCTGATCGAGCGTCGGAGCTCGCCGCCGGCAGTGCCGGTCACGACGATCTGATCCAACGCGACAGGCGCCGCCTCGAGCGTGAAATTCGCCGTGGCGTCGGCGCTCGCCGCCACCGACACGGTCTGCCGTACGACCACGTATCCGATGCGGCGGGCAGCCACGCTGTGCCGACCGACGGGCACGTTCGCGATGCGATAGCGGCCGTCGGCGTCGGACGTCGCGCCAAGCCGCGTTCCTTCGACGGTGATCGCCGTCAACCCGAGGGGCTGGGTCGAGCGGGCGTCCGTGATCCGCCCGACGATCGTGCCTGTTTGGGCTCGCAGTGGCGACGCCGCGGTTCCAAGGACGAACAAGGCACCGAGCATCAGAGCGCCGACGACCAAGCTACTGCGCGGAGGCCGCTGGCCAAACTTGTTTTGCATTCGCTAACCCTCGTGATCGGAAGGAACGGCAACGGCGGGAACGGTGGACGCAATGACCGCGGCGCGCCGTGAATGCGCGCGCCACAAATAGAAGGCCGGGGTTCCGATCACCACGGCGCCCACTCCGATCAGCGCGCGCTGCGGTTGCTCGCGCAGCGTGTTCAGAACGAGTGCCGCCGCCGAAGCGACGAACAGGATCGGTGTGATCGGATAGCCGGGCGTTCGAAACGGACGGACCGCATCGGGATGCCGGCGACGCGATGCGAAAATGCTCAACGCGCCCAACCCATAGAAAATCCAAGCCGTGAAGACGACGTAGGTCAGCAGCTGCTCGAACGTGCCGCTGATCGCGAGCACGGTGGACCATATGGCCAGCAACACGATGGCCGCCGCCGGCGTTCCGAATCGCTCGCTCACCGTGGCAAGCCGGCCGAAGAACACGCCATCGCGCGCCATCGAGAAGTAGAGCCGCGGCGCAGTCATCATGAGGCCGTTCGTGGCGCTGAAGATCGAGACGAGGACGAGCGCGCTGAGAAGCACTCCGGACGTCGAGCCTAGCGCGATGCGGCTCGCGTCGGCGGCGACGTGATCGCTCTGCGCCGCGGCCGCGGGGCCGAGCGCCGCGATGTAGCCGATGTTGGCCACGACATAGAGCACGATAAGGGCGAACGTCGCGACGACGATCGCGCGCGGAAACACGCGCTGCGGATCCTTCGTCTCGCCGGCGGAGAACGTGACGTACTGCCACCCTTCGTACGCCCACAGCACACCGATCATGGCGGTACCGGCGCCCGTGAAGACGCTGGGGCCAACGGCCGCCGGCCACAGCGGGCCGGGGTTGTGCCAGCCGTGTCCGATCGCGATCAGCGCGAGACTCAGGAGGAACAGCGCGCCGACCTTCGCCGACGTCGCCCAATTCTCGACCGTCGCGCTGCCCCGTGTGCCGCGGACGTTCACGACCGTGATGACGATGATGACCCCGACCGAGATGAGCTTTGCGACCAACGGCGTCACGGGAAGGATCTGCCCGAGATAGGTCGAAAACGCAACCGCGAGCGTCGCAACCGAACCACTCGCGATCACGAAGAAGCTCGCCCAGCCGTAGAGGAACGCGAGCAACGGCCCGTATGCATCGCGGATATACGAGTACAATCCGCCCGCGTCCGGATGCATCGCTCCCAATTCGGCATAGGTCAGCGCGCCGAGAAACGACAGGACACCACCGACGACCCAGACGAGCAACGCCACCCCGACCCACGACTGCGTCTGCCGCAGCACGACACCCGGCACCAGAAAGATTCCGGAGCCGATCACGGTGCCAAGCGTGAGCATTACCAGATCTGTGAAGCCGAGCGTGCGTCGGAGCGTCGTCGTGTCACTCACGGTCACGCTCCGCGCGAGATGCGAATGTCGCACATCAGACTGCCACCTGAACGCCCGCGTCGCGCAAGACTTCGGTGCGCGTCGTCAGCGACTCGATAAACTCCGCGTCGACCTCGACGCCGATTCCCGGACGATCGCCCGGGACGTGCACCATCCCCTCGGCGTCCATCGTCCATTCGGGCGACACGACATCCTGCCGCCAGTAGCGAGCGCTCGGACTCAGATCGCCGGGCAGCGAGAAGTTCGGCAGCGACGCGAGCGCGACGTTGTACGCCCGGCCAACCCCGCTCTCCAACATGCCGCCGCACCACACCGGAATGCCCGCTCCCTGGCAGAGATCGTGAATCGCCTTCGATGCCGTGAA
>DATJHY010000146.1:0-7566 GCA_035493635.1 Gemmatimonadaceae bacterium
ACACGCGTGACGCTTGCAGAAAACGACAGCGTTGAGCTCATCGTGAGAATGCGCCAACAGCCTCCCGTGCTGCCGAAGGTTTTGGTCGTCGACACGACGCCCCCGGCGCACCTTCGGGAATTCTTTGATCGGCGTGCACGAGGGGTAGGCCAGTTCGTCTCGCAAGCACAAATCGATTCGATGGCAGGAGCCTCTCTGGATGCGGTCCTGGCCGCACACATCCGAGGCGTCCGGGTTTATGGCGACCGAGCCCAGGGCCTACACATCGCGACCCGACGCCAATCCACGGAGCACGCGTTTCAACTCGGTGGCAGTGGCGGATACTGTCCTCCCGTCGTTTTTGTCGACGGCGTCCAGTTGGCGGACGGGGACACGCTTGGTCCGAATCTAGACATCATCCAACCCGCGACAATTGCCGGGATCGAGTTTTATTCCCCATCGGAAATCCCGCCCCAGTACCGGCGTTCCGGCGCTCTTGCCATGGGGCGTCGGACACCAACGAGCCCCGCATGCGGTGCGGTTCTATTTTGGAGCAGACCTTGAACCGCGTACTCTAGCACGGCGCATCGTTGTGCTCTCGCCGCCGCGGGCGATCCCTCGCCAGTCCGCGTCGTGTGCCGGCAGCCGTGCCAGCTTCACCCCGTCGGCGCCGCCCTAAAGTTCGCGCTGTCGATCTTCCCGTCCGGCGTCAGCCAGATCCTCCACTCCTGCCCGCCGTTCGCGAACTTCACTTCATATATATCGGCGCCGCCCGGCCCAACGCCCTTGAACGTCACCGATTGCACCGCGCCAAGCTTGGCGAGCGCCGGCTGCATGGTGGGGAGCTGTTGTCGAATGACGTTGGCCAGGCCGGCACTCATGAGCGCGTAGTTCGGCGTGCCCTGCTGTACCTCGCCGAGCAGCCGGCGCAGCGCGGCCTCGCCGCCGGGCGCCGGCGTCTGCGCCTTGAATCGCTTCGCGAATTCCGCGGCGGCGTCGATGAGCGGCTTCGCTTCCGCGTCCGCGAGCCTCGGCGCGCGCTGCGACCGACCGTTTTGATGCAGCGTCAGCACGGTCGGCCGGCCCTGCGCGTCGAGGTTCGAGAACTCGAGCGCGGCGTCGACGCCCTTGGGGAAGAACATCGTTCGCGACTCGGGCAAGATCGGGATCGCCTGCTGGTTTCCGAGTTTGCTCATGAGTTGATCGCCGTCGAGCGTGACGAGCATGACGGGTCCCGCTTCCATTCGATACGCGCCGACGTACGAGGCCAGCGTCTTCGCGTCGAGCGTGATCGACTTTCGCTCGCTGGCGAGCGTCACCTGCTCGCCGCGCGCGAGCGCCGCGAGCTTGGGCGCGATCTGGCCCGGCGCCGCCCCGTTGACGTTCGCCAGTACGACGACCGTGAGCTGATCGTCGGGATAGTACGAGACGATGGTGTTGAATCCCTCGATGCCGCCGCCGTGCTGGATCACGCGATGGCCGGGGGTCGTGTCCACCTCCAGCCCGAATGCATAGTTGTTCTTGAACGGCGTCGTCATCTTCTTCAACGACGCGGGCGTCAGCAGCTTTCCGCCGAACAGGCCCTGCTCCCACTTGAGGAGATCCTCGGTCGTTGAATAGAGAGCGCCCGCGCCCTGCGGCACGGTCATGTTGATGTACCCGGCGTTCGCGTAGTGACCGTTCTCGAAGACGTACCCGGACGCCCTGTGCGCGATGACCTCACTGTTCGAGTCGTACCCCGACTCCGTCATCCCGAGCGGCGTGAAGATGTTGTCACGAACGAACGTCGCGTACGGCTGGCCGCTGGCCTTCTCGATGACGTACGTCAGTACCACGAATCCAGAGTTGCTGTAGTTCCAGCGCTCGCCCGGTTGAAAATCGAGCGGCTTGTCGAACAGGCGCTTCACCTCCTCCTCGGCGGTCGTGGCGAACGGCTGGAGTCGCGGGTAGTCGGGGAACGACGTGAAGTTCGCGATGCCAGAGGTGTGCGTCAGCAAATTGAAGATCGTGATCTTGTCCCACGAGGCCGGCGCGTCGGCCACGTACTTCTTGACCGGGTCCTGCACGCTCAGCTTGCCGCGCTCCTCGAGCAACAGGATCGATGCGGCCGTGAACTGTTTGGTGACGGAGCCGAGCCGGAATTTCGTGTTCGGCGCATTCGCCACGTTCCACTCGAGATCCGCCGAGCCGTACCCCTTGCTGAAGATCACCCGCGGGCCTTTCGCGACGAGCACGGTGCCCATGTAGTGGTCCTGTGCGACGTACGCCTGGACCACCTGGTTCATGCGAGCGGTGTCCTGCGCCAGGCCCGCGGTGAGAGGAAGCGCGAGCGGGACGAGATAGGCGAGGCGGTGTGTCAGACGGTGTGCCATGGCGGGACTCCTCTGGTCGGTTCAACCGGCATCCGTGGGGTAAGGTACCTCGCGGACGGCATCGCGCGAGTCGCCGGTGTCCGGAGAGTCCCATCTGGCCGTCACGCCTCGCGCGCGCATATTTGTTCCTCCCGCCGACGAATCGCTCGTTCCACACCTCTCCCCGCGGAACAACCATGTGCGGAATCACCGCTGTCCTCTCACGGCGGTCGCCGATCCGCGCCGAGACGATGTTGGCCGGAACGGCGTCGCTCCACCACCGCGGCCCCGACGGCCGCCAGCACTGGATGGCGGCCGACTGTCGCGCCGCACTCGGCCACACCCGGCTCTCGATCATCGATCTCGCCACCGGCGACCAGCCGATCTCCAACGAAGATGGGACGATCCACATCGTCGTGAACGGCGAATTCTACGACTTCGAGCGCATCCGCTCCCAACTGGAGGCGCGCGGCCATCGTTTCCGCACGAAGTCCGACAGCGAGATCGCGCTGCATCTGTATGAAGACTACGGCCCCGAGTGCCTGCATCATCTTCGCGGCGAGTATGCCTTCGTCATCTGGGACGAGCGGAACAACCGGATGATCGCGGGCCGCGACCGCTTCGGCGTGAAGCCGCTGTTCTACGCCGAGCACGACGGGACGCTCTATCTCGCCTCGGAGGTCAAGGCGCTGTTCGCGATGGGTGTGCCGTCGAGGTGGAGCGCCGAGGCGGTATACGCGGGCGGGTTCGTGCTGCCGGGCGAGCGGACGCTGTTCGGCGGCGTGTCCGCCGTGCCTCCCGGTCATTTTCTGCGTGCCACGCGCGAAGCGCACCGCGTACATCAGTACTGGGACGTCGACTATCCGCGCGACGACGCGCCACGAGCGTTGCTTCGCGACGCGGAATACATCGAAGGGTTCCGCGCGGTGCTGGAGGAGGCGGTCAAGACGCGACTCCGCGCCGACGTGCCGGTCGGCTGCTATCTGAGCGGCGGCATCGACTCGTGCGCGGTGCTCGGCCTGGCCCAACGGCATCACGACGGTCCGGTGCGCGCCTACACGCTCACGTTCGATACCAAGCAGTATGATGAAAGTGTGATCGCCGAGGAGATGGCGCGCCACTGCGGCGCCGCCTACCAGCCGATTCCGATGACGCAGGCTGACCTCGCGGCGAACTTTCGCGCGGCGGTGATCCAGTCGGAGATTCCGTTCATCAACGGCCACACCGTGGCGAAGTACATGCTGAGCCGCGCCGTCCGCGAGAGCGGGTACAAAGTAGTGCTCACCGGCGAAGGCTCGGACGAAATTCTGGCCGGCTATCCGCACTTCCGGCGCGATATGCTCCTGCATCACACGAGCGATCAGGATCCCGAGGAGACGGCCCGGCTGCTGCGCGAGCTCGTCGAGAACAACGAGGTGTCGCGCGGACTGCTGTTGCCCGAGGGTGATTCCGACACCGGCAGCGTCTGCACCACGCTCCTCGGCAGCGTTCCGTCGTGGCTCGAGGCGATGGCCGGCACCGCCGGTCGCACGCGCGGGCTGATGCGCGACGACTTCCTCGAGACGCACCGCGGCGTCGACGTCGTCGGCAACTTGCTATCGTCGCTCGACGTCGAACGGCGCCTCAAGGGCAGGAACGCCGTGCACTCGGCGCTCTACCTGTGGGCCAAGACTATCCTGCCGCACTACATATTGTCGAACCTGGGCGACCGGATGGAGATGTCGCATTCGATCGAGGGCCGCGTACCGTTCATGGATCACCGCGTCGCCGAGTATCTGCAGCAGGTGCCGGTGTCGCTCAAGATCCGCGGGATGACGGAGAAGTACATCCTGCGCGAAGCGGTGAAGGACGTGATCACGAAGACCGTGTACGAGCGTCAGAAGCATCCCTTCCTCAGTCCGCCGGCGACGCAGAATCCGGATCAGCCACTGCACGCGCTGATGCAGGACACGCTGCGCGGCTCGGCGGCGGCGAACGTGCCGTTTCTCGATCAGAAGAAGGTCGTGGCGGCGCTCGACGGGCTCACCAAGCGGGGTGCGGACGCCGGACATCGCGTAGTGATGGATCAGGTGCTGACGCTCGCACTGAGCTTCGTGTTCATGAACGAAGGATTGGGACTGTCGGCGTAGCCCCAACGAGGCGCTGGCGGCGGAGGCACTCCGGCGTATCTTGGCCGCGACCCCCTCTCGTCGACGGACATGTCGAGTCTCCTGCGCGAGCAACTCCAGGCGTCGCTTGGCGCTGCCTACACCATCGAGCACGAGCTCGGCGGTGGCGGAATGTCGCGCGTCTTCGTCGCTGAGGAGACGGCGCTCGGACGGCGCGTCGTGGTGAAGGTCGTACCGCAGGAGATCGCGAGCGAAGTATCGGTCGATCGGTTTCGCCGCGAAATTGCGCTCGCCGCGCGGCTGCAGCATCCACACATCGTGCCGCTCCTCACCGCTGGCGTGAGCGGCGACCTGCCGTACTTCACGATGCCGTACGTGGAGGGTGAGTCGCTCAGCGCTCGCCTCGAGCGGGAAGGAGAGCTGCCGGTCGCAGAGGCCGTGCGGATCGTGCGCGAGGTCGCGTCGGCGCTAGCGTACGCGCACCAGCAGGGGATCGTACACCGTGACATCAAGCCCGCCAACGTGCTCGTCTCCGGCGGGCATGCCATGGTCACGGACTTCGGCGTCGCGAAGGCCCTGACCGCCGCAGCGAACGACGGTGAGAAATGGGACACGACGGCGCTCGGCGTGGCGCTGGGGACGCCGACGTACATGGCCCCGGAGCAGGCTGCGGCCGATCCGGCGATCGACCATCGCGCGGATCTCTACGCGCTTGGTGTGTTGGCGTACGAACTGCTCACCGGACGTCCGCCATTCAGCGGCCGCACGATGCAGCAGTTGCTCGCTGCGCACATCAGCGAGCCGCCTGAGCCAGTCGGTCGTCGTCGGCCTTCGCTGCCACCCGCGCTGAGCGCGCTGGTCATGCGCTGCGTCGAGAAGCGGCCGGCCGACCGACCGCAAAGCGCCGCCGAGATCGTTCGCGCGCTGGACGACATCACCGCGTCGGGCGTGCTCCAATCGAGCGGGTCGTCGATGAGTCGCGTCGCCGGCGATCGCTCGGGTCGGCCTCGGTCCATCATCGCCGCCTCACTCGCGGCGCTCGCGATCGGGATCGTCGCGGTGGCCGCGGTGTTGCTCGCGTGGCGGGGACACCGCGCGACCACGACTGGCGATACGACGCCGACCTCGATTGCCGTGCTGCCGTTCGAGAACTTGAGCGGCGATACGACATTCGACTACTTCGCGGAGGGCGTGAGCGATCAGCTCCGCAGTGACCTCACCAATGCACCGGGCCTCGCGGTGAAGGGTGGCAGCTCGTCTCGACGCTTCCGCGGCCGCGGCGTTGACGGACGCGAAGTAGGCACCCGGCTCGGCGCCACTCTCGTTGTTACCGGCGGCGTGAACCGCTCGCCCGAGCACGTGCGCGTGACGGCGGAGCTGGAGCGCGTCGCCGACGGCACCGATGTGTGGAGCCGCACCTACGACACGCGAGTGACGAACCTCGCGGCCGTGCAGGACTCGATCACGCGGGCCATCGGAGGCGACCTCCGCGCGAGTCTCGGCGTCCGCGGCGACGACCGCGCGCCGGGCGCGTCGTCGCGCGGCACTGCAAACGCCGAAGCATACGACCTGTACGTGCGCGGCCATTACGCGGAAGCCAGGCAACAGGAGACGCGGGCGATCGAGCTCTATACCGCGGCCGTACAGCGGGACCCACGGTTCGCGCGCCCGTATGCGGGGCTGGCGCGGAGTCTCACGTCGCTCGCGCAGACCGGCATGGGCTCGCGCGACTCCGCGCTCGCAGTCGCGCGCGAGAACGCCGAAAAGGCGCTCTCCCTCGCGCCGGAGCTTGGAGAGGCGTACACCGGCTTGGCGACCGTCGAGTGGCTCGCCGGCAACCTGTTGGCCGCTGACACCCTGGCGGCACGGGCGGTTGCCTTGAGCCCCAACGAACCGGATCCGCACGCGCTGCGAGGCGTCACACTGAGCAAGTTGGGGCGTCTCGACTCCGCCATCATCGAGGCGCGCAAAGGGGTCGCGCTCGACCCGCTCGACCCACGCAGCAACGTGGCTTTGCGGCGTCGACTCTTTGCCGCCGGACGCCTCGAGGAAGCAATCGCCCAGGCGCGCCGGGTGCTCGAGCTCGATCCGAGCCCGCGTACCGTGACGGTGGCGCTGTCGCAGACGGGTATCGCGTACGCATTCATTGGGCGACCGGACAGCGGTGTGGCCGTACTCGAGCGGATGATGCGGATCGATTCCACCGAGGTCGGCGCGCGGATGTATCTCCTGTTCGCCTACGCGGCGGCCGGCCGCTGGGCCGATGCGCGCGCCCAGAGAAAGGCGCTCGAGCGCGAGGGTGGAGGGAACTCGCCGAACTTCGTGCGTCTCGTGGTGCACGAGGTCTTCGGGCAGATCGATTCCGCCGTCGTCGACGCCGAGCGGGCGGTTGCCGCGCGCGAGCCACTCTACACGGTCGATGACTTTTCGTGCGATCCGATGTTCGATGCGCTCAAGCGAAGTCCTCGCTTTATCGCATTGGTGCAGCGGACTGGCGCGATCGTGTGTCCGCCGCGCCGACCGTGGCCGATCGGCCCCGTCCGGTGATCGGGTAGTCGAGATCGTCGGCGTTAGCTTGACAGCATGACCGCCGAGCCGATGCTGCTCATGACCCCGGGCCCGACGCGCGTCCCGCAACGCGTGCGCGACGCCGGCGCGCGCCCCATGATCCACCACCGAAGTGCGGAGTTCTCCCGCGAGCTCGCCGAGCTCCTCGAGTTGCTCGGCCCGGTGTTCGGATCCAGGCGGCCAGTATTGCCCGTACATACGACCGGACGCGGAGCCCTCGAGGCGACGATCTGCAACCTCTTCTCGCCGGGCGACGAGATCGCGGTCTGTTGCAACGGCAAGTTCGGCGAGATGTGGTCCGGGTTCGCGGAATCATATGGCGTGCGCGCGCATCGCATTTCAACGGATTGGTCACGCAGCGTGTCGGCGGCCGAAGTCGACGCGTTCCTGGTCGAGCACCCGAGCGTGCGAGCCGTCGCGCTCACCTACGTCGATACGTCGACCGGCGTGGCGAACGATGTCCCTGCCGTCGCACGGGCGGCGGCATCGCACGACGTGCTCACCCTCGTCGACGGCGTGCCGTCGATTGGCGGCATGCCCTTCGCCTTCGACGAGTGGGG